>DATJFD010000001.1:0-17718 GCA_035495855.1 Binatia bacterium
AGCGACCCCATGCCGCGGTACAGCTTGTACTTGCGGCCGTTGTCCTCGATGAGCGGCGACGGCGTCTCGTCGCAGCCGGCGATGTACCGGCCGACCATGACGAACGACGCGCCGCAGGCGAGCGACTTCACCATGTCGCCGATGTGGCGGATGCCGCCGTCCGCGACGGTCGGGACGGACACGCCGCTCGCCGCGTGGATGGCGCGGCTCTGCCCGCGTCCCAGCCCGTACTGCTCCTGCGTGATGCAGATGGAGCCTGGCCCCATGCCGATGCGCAGCGCGTTCGCGCCCGCTTCGATGAGCGGCCCAGCCTGCGCGGGAGAGACGATGTTCCCGGCGATGACGGGGACCTCGGGGGCGAGCGAACGGATCTGCCGGATGCGCGCGACCGCGAAGCCCGTCCCGCCCTGCGACGAATCGATGACGAGCAGGTCGCAGCCGGCGTCGAGCAGCATCTTCACGCGCTCGTCGTCCTCCGGATGCGTCGTGACCGCGGCGGCCACGCGCAGCTGCCGGTTGCAGTCGATCGCGGCGTCGGGGTATTCGCTCTGGGCCACGTCGCGCCGGATGACCAGCGCGTGCACGCTGCCGTCGGCGTTGAGCACCGGCAGCTTGGCTAGCGACGGGTCCGAGCGGAAGACCTTGCGGACGTGCTCGAGCGTGGGAACGTCCCTCGCTTCGCGCATCGCCAGCTTCTCCCGCGGGATCATCACCTCGCGCAGCGGGCGCGACGCGTCCGTCTCGAAGTCGATGCACGTGCGCGTGACGATGCCGAGCAGCCGCGACGCGGGACTGCCGTCCTCGGTGACGAGCACCGTCGAGAAGCCGTGGTCGTGCTTCACCGCGCGGGCGTCGGCGACCGTGTCGGTCGCGCGCCCGCAGAGGGGCTCGTAGATGAACCCCATCTGGAAGCGCTTCACCTTGCGGACCTGCTTGGCGGCTTCGTCCGGCGAGAGGTTGATGTGCAGCACGCCGACGCAGCCGTTCAGGGCCATGCGGACCGCGGTGCGCCACTCGGTGACGCGGTCCATCGGCGAGCTGACGATCGGCCCGAGCGTGAGCTTGGGGCCGATGCCCGTGCGGAGGTCCACCTCGGCGGGCGGCTCCTCCACGTAGCGCGGCAGGATGATGAGATCGTCGAACGTCAGGCTTCTGCCCGCGTTCAGCCGGAACAGCGCGTCGAGCGGAAGCCCGTCCGCGCCGTGGTCATGGCGTTTCTTTCCCATGGCGTATCTCCTTGGTGGAATGAACGTTGCCCGCCAGCATAGCCGCATTCGTCTCGGCGGTCAATCCATGCCCGACACCGACCTCGCCGTTGACCCTCGTGCCAGGAACAAGTAGCTTTGAGCTGCGAGCTTCGAGCTTTTTCGTGCCACGAAAGCTCATAGCTCACAGCTCGAAGCTCAAAGCTCCGTATGCGCATCCTCGCGCTCGAATCCTCCTGCGACGAATCCGCGGCCGCCTTCCTCGAAGTGAAGGGCGGCCGTGTTGCGCGTCTCGAACCGCTCGTGGCCACGCAGGCCATCCATGCGAAGTACGGCGGCGTCGTGCCGGAGGTCGCGGCCCGCGAGCACTCGGCGACGCTGCCCGTCATCCTCGAGCAGCTCGCGAAGCAGGTGACCGGCTCCGCCGACGGCCGCAAGCTCGGCCGCATGGTCGACGTCGTCGCCGCCACGCGCGGCCCCGGCCTGGTGACCTCGCTCAAGGTCGGCTACGACACCGCCAAGACGCTCTCGCTCGCCTGGGGCAAGAAGCTCGTCGGCGTGAACCACATCGAAGGCCACATCCTCTCCGCCTGGCTGCCCGGCGCGCCGCTCGAACCCGCCATCCGCGATCCGAAGGGCGTCTTCCCTGCGCTCGTGCTCGTCGTCTCCGGCGGCCACACCGAGCTCTTGGTCATGAAAGGCTACGGCAGGTACCGGCTGCTCGGCGCCACGCGCGACGACGCCGCGGGTGAAGCCTTCGACAAGGCCGCGAAGCTCATGGGCCTCGGCTACCCCGGCGGCCCGGCCATCTCGCGGCTCGCCGCGCTCGGCAGCCCCGCGGCCTACGACTTCCCGCGCCCGCTCATGCACGACGCGGACCATGAGTTCTCGTTCTCCGGCTTCAAGACGGCCGTGCGCTATTTCCTGCAGAAGGAGAAGGACAGGCTCGGCGACGAGACCTTCCGCCGCGACGTCGCCGCCTCGGTCGAACAGGCCATCGTCGACGTGCTGTGCTCGAAGACGGTCCGCGCCGCCGCCGCGACGCGCGTGAAGACGGTCATCCTCGCGGGAGGCGTGGCCGCGAACGCCAAACTGCGCGCGACGCTCGCCGAACGCCTCGCCGCCAAGCTCCCGCGGGTCCGCTTCGTCGAACCGCCGCTCAAGTACTGCACCGACAACGCAGCCATGATCGCCATGGCCGCCTTCTTCCGAGCGAGCGCGAGGAAGTTCGATGCGCCGGCGAAGAGCGACGTGGATCCCGGGTGGGAACTGGGACGTTAGGTGGTAGGTTGTAGGTGGTAGGTTGTAGAACGACGCCTACCACCTACCACCTACAACCTACAACCTCTATGCAGACGGTCATCATCAAGAACGTGCCGGAATTGGAAGCGTTCGCCCATGAGTTCGCGAGTTCGCTCCGCGGCGGCGAGGTCATCGGCCTTGTCGGCGACCTCGGCGCGGGCAAGACCACCTTCGTGCAGATGCTCGCGGCAGCCTTGGGCGTGGAAAGCGCGGTCAAAAGCCCGACCTTCATCCTCATGCAGGTGCTGCCCACGGCGCGCCGCACCGGGGCTCATCGCCTCTGCCATGTCGACGCCTACCGGCTCAAGGACTGGGAAGAGCTCGCGGCCATCGGTTTCGAGGAGTACGCGGGCGAAGCGCGCACCGTGACCCTCGTCGAATGGGCCGACAGGGTGCCCGAGATCCACAAATTCCCCGCCTATCAGGAGCTCACGTTCGCCTTCGGTCCCGGCGAGGGGCGCACGCTCAGGCTTGAAGGAGGTCAGCCTTAAAAATTTCGCTGAGTTAAGCTGAAATATCGACCTGGCAGGCTTGACAAAAGCCTGTTTTTATGCTATAGTCCTTTGTTCGCTGGAGTCTCCTTCATCGAACATCTACCCCGCCCCGCGCAAGCGTGGCATCAACCCGAATCAGGAGGATACACAATGAAAGTAAGCGCCCCCGACTGGGCAATGGGGATCCTCGTCCTGCTGGTCATCTGGGTCATCTACGGGTGGCACAAGCAGAACGAATCGCAGCAACGGGATATCCCCGACGCCGCGAAGATCGCCGCAGCGCATCAGCGAACCACGACCGTTCCTTCCACCATCAACCCCAACCCCAACCGCCGCGACATCCGCGAGAGCCGAGAGCTCATCCGCGCCGTGAGCGAGACCTACGACGTCCCCGCCGGCATCCTTTACGGGATCTGGCGCAAGGAGTCGGACGCTCTCGCGAGCGGCTGGAGCACCGGCCGCGGCTGGTATCGCGCTCCGGAGCTCGTAGCCCCGGGCGGCCGCTGCCTCAGCGAGTACAACGCCCAGCGTTGCGACCGCTGGTGGCGCGGACTGCAGGCCATCTGCAGTCAGCGCCGCAACGGAACGCCCATCTGCGATCCGAACCAGGTGCACGTCTCGTACGCCTACGCGATGGGACCGATGCAGGTCCTGCCAAGCGTCATCATCGACGTCGATGGCAGCAACGGCTGGACCGCCAACGCCGCCGACTTCGACCAAGACGGCGTGGTGGACCCGCACAGCCTGCCTGACGCGATGGCCATCGCGGCCCTCGAGATCCGGCACCGCTTCGAGCGGGCATCGGCCACCATGGCAGCCTACGACGCGTGGATCTACGCGGCGAACGGCTACTACGGCAGCCAATCGGCCGGATACTACGAGGGCACGACCGCGGGCCGCCGGGGCGTCCAGGACTACTGGCAACAGTGGTGCACGACGACCGGCGACTGCGGATCGGCAACGAGCGCCGTCGCGGCGCGCTAGCATTGGGAAGGGGTTCCCCCCTTAAGGGACCGTTCAGCGCTTGCTGGACGGTCCTTTTCTTTTTAGGAGGTAACAGGGATCAGGTAGCAGGTATCAGGTGTCAGGCGTCAGGGAACAGGGGGCCCTGCATACCTGATCCCTGTCGCCCTCCACCCTTGCCAACCCTCCCTTTTTCCGCTAGCCTCGCTTTAAGGAGGCGACGCATGCGCGATCCCGAGAGGACCGTCATCGCCGCCTTCGGGCGGCACACTTTCCCCGTTTCCAACCGTCGAGGTGCGCCGTGAAGTACCTTCGTATCACCAACCAAGGTTCGCTGAACCGCAAATACCTCGAGCTCATCGGCCTTTCGACGAAGCGCGACCGCAAGGACGACGCTTCCGTCATCGGCCACAAGGGCTCGGGCACGAAGCTGTCCGCGGTCGCGGCGCTCAGGCTCGGCCTGGACGTCGCCATCGCTTCGACCGATCGCTGGGGCACGTACCTGCTGACCTTCGACTGCGAGACCATCGACGTCGACGGCACGCAGGCGCGGCAGATCCACTTCAATTACTCGAACGTGGAACCCGGCGCGAAGGTCCCGAAGACGCTGCGCTACCCGTCCGGGATGGTCCTCGAGGCCTTCCAGGACTGGGACTCGGCGATCGGGGACGACGACAAGAAGTCGTTCAAGGTCCTGCGCGAGTTCGTGTGCAACGCCGTCGACGCCGACCGGCACAGCCGGTTCGACGTCGTGGACGCGCCCGTGCCCGTGAAGACCGGCGAGACCGCCGTGTACCTGAAGTACACCGACGAGATCAGGAAGATCCTGCTCGAGTCGAACCGCTACTTCAAGTTCCTGTCCAAGGACCGTCCGATCTTCACCGTGCCGGCCATCGGGAGCATCTACCCGAAGTCCGAGCCCGGCGAGAAGAGCGGCCTGTTTTCCTCGGACAAGCCGGCGAAGACGCGCCTGTTCGTCCAGGGCGTGCTCGTCGATTGCGACGACGCGTACTGGCGGAGCACGATGTTCGACTACTCCATGCACGAGAAGACCCTCGTGTCGGAGGAGCGGATCATCAAGAACATCACCGAGTACCTGAACGCCGTCGCTTCGATCTACGGCCAGCTGACCGACGAGAACGTCGCCAAGAACGTCCTCGCCGGGATCGCCAGCCAGCACGCGAAGCTCGAGGAACAGGCGCTCGGCCAGATGAACGCCATCACGCCGTCGTCGAAGAAGACGTGGCTCGCGGTGACGCACGGCCTCTTCGGAAAGAAGCTCGCGGTGTCGTCGGGCAACCCGACGATCGACAAGGACTGCGATCAGATCTACGGCTTCACCGTGATCGGCCAGTCCAGTTCCTACCTGCGGCACTTCTTCGCCAAGCTCGGCCTGCCGAAGGCGGCGGACATCGTGCCGACCCAGGAGAACATGAAGTTCGCCCTGGTCGGATGGAAGGACCTCGACGCGGAAAGCCGCGAGCGGTTCTCCCGCGCGTTCCAGCGCTTCGCGGAGTACTTCCCGGAGCGCGCGCATCTCCCCATCGTCTTCTACTTCCCGCACGACGAGAACTTCCGCAGGCTTGCGGGCTTCTCCGGCGTCGGGGACACGAAGTACAAGGAGATCTGGATCGCCACGGCGACGCCGGCGTCGCTCAAGGACAGCGAGGAAGACCTCTTCCACACGCTGCTCCACGAGGGGCGCCACTGCGAGACGAAAGCGGACGATTACGATCGCGCGTTCGTCGCTCGCGCCGACCGCGAGGTCATCGGCCTGGTCTACGGGCGCGAACTGCCGCCCGGCGTCCAGACGCCTTCTCTGCCGAACGTCGTCGACCCGGCGACGAGGAAGAAGAAGGGGGAGCCCGGTCCGGCATCCGCCGCGCCCGCGTCAGACCCCTTCGACGACCTGCAGCGGATGCTCGAAGATCTTTCGAAGGATCATGAGTGACCCGCCGCCCGGTTTTCCGGGCGGCCTTTTTTTTGACAGCGCGGGCGGCCGGGCCTATGCTGGCGCTCGGCCCTTTCCACGCACGGAGGAGACGATGAAGAAACCGTTGGAGGTCCCCGAAGCGGTGCGGTCCGCGCTCGCGCAGGCCGACGCCGCCGACACGCGCCGACATCGCGCCGAGCGCACGGCGCAGGAGCGCGAGAACGAGCGTCTGCGCGCCATCGCCGAGCACCGGCTCGCTCGCGGCGCGGAGCTCTCGCGGGCCGCCGCGGCCGTCTTCGCCTGGCGCGAGGCTTTCGCCGCCACAGCCGAATCGTCCCGCATCTGGGAACGCATCGGCGACAAGGCGCGCCTCAGCCTCTACGTCGCCAAGTTCTGGCGCGGCGAGCCGACGTCGCCCGCCGACCGCAGCTCCTGGGCGGTGCTCGCCTTCGAGGCCTGGCGCCCCGGCGCCTTCGGCCTCCCGCCGTTCTGGTACATGGAACGCTTCAAGGGACACACGTCCTTCGAACAGCGGATCATCTCGCCCCGGGACCTCATCGACGCGGTCCATCCCGACTTCCTCGCCGGCGCGGCCGCGCATCTCGCCGGCCCCGACGCCTGGAAGTGGATCCTCCAGGACCTCCAGCGCTTCGCCAAGCGCTGAAACGAAAACCGTCCGGTCTTCCGGACGGTCTTTTTTATGAAAGACCAAAGAACAGAGGACAAAGACCGAAAGCCAAAAGACAAAAGAACAAAGAAGAACGGAACCTCTGAGGGAGGTCCCGTTCTACATGGCCATTTCCATTGCGTATCGCTGTTCTTTTTTCTCTGATCTTTTCTTATTCCGCCACGCTGTACACCTCTTCGAGCGTGGTGATCTTGTCGAGCGCCTTCAGAATGCCGTCCTGCACCATGCTGACCATGCCCTGCTCCATGGCGATGCGCTGCATGTCGTACTCCGACACCTGGCCGGAAAGGATGACCTTCTCGATCTCCTCGGTCATGACCATGATCTCGTAGATGCCCATGCGACCTTTGTAGCCGAGGTCGCCGCAGGTCTTGCAGCCCTTCCCTTTGTAGAACTTCATGCCGTTCACGTCGACCGTGTAACCGGACTTGGGGTTCACGTCGGCCAGGATCTTCTTGGCGCGCTCGAGCTGTTCGGGCGTCGGCGTATCCTCGACGATGCAGTCCTTGCAGATGCGGCGGACGAGGCGCTGGCCGATGACGGCGTTGAGCGCCGGCGCGAGCAAGAACGGCTTCACGCCCATGGAGAGGAAGCGGGGGACCGCGCCCGCCGCGCTGTTCGTGTGGATGGTGGAGAGCACCAAGTGGCCGGTGAGCGCGGCCTGGATGGCGACCTCCGCCGTCTCGAGGTCGCGCAACTCGCCGACCATGACGACGTCAGGGTCCTGGCGGAGGATGGAGTGGAGGCCCTTGGCGAAGGTGTAGTCCTTGCTCTTGTCGATCTGCGACTGCGCGATGCCCTGGAGCTTGTACTCGACCGGGTCCTCGAGCGTGATGATCTTGGTGTGCCCGTCGTTCAGCTTGTTGAGGATGGCGTAGAGCGAGGTCGTCTTGCCCGAACCTGTCGGCCCCGTCGTGATGATCATGCCGTTCGGCCGCTCGACCTCGCGCTTCAGCTGCTCGTAGGCGACGCCGCGGATGCCGAGCTGCTCGAACTGCAGCGCGATGGTGCCCGGTTTGAGCAGGCGCATGACGATGGATTCGCCGTAGGCGGTCGGGAGCGTGCTGACGCGGACGTCGACCTTGCCCTCGGTCGTGAAGATGGTGAAGCGTCCGTCCTGCGGCACGGTCGTGATGTTGAGCTTCAGGCCGGAGAACAGCTTGATGCGGTTGACGATGCGCTGCCACAGCTCCCTTTTCACCGCGGCGACCTTGTTGAGGATGCCGTCGATGCGGTACTTGATGTCGACCTGCTTCTCCTGGGCCTCGATGTGGATGTCCGACACGCCGGAGGAGAGCGAGATGGCGATGATGAGCGCGACGAAGTCCGTGGTCGAGACCTTCTGCACGGCCTTGTCGAGGTCGTTCAGCGTCGGCACCTGCGCCTGGAACCGCTTGAGGTCCTCCTCGGTGATCTCGACGCCCTTCACGACCTCCTTCACTTCCGGCAGCGCGTCGTAGACCTTTTCGCCGAGCTCGAAACTGTGTTCCGAGATCATGTAGACCTTGGCGTGTTCGGCGTGCGTCCTTTCGTTCACCTGGAACTTGATCTCCTCGAGCTCCGGGTCCTTCGGGTCCACCGCGCCGATGCGGACCTCCGAACCGGTGTAGAGGAAACAGAGGGCCTTGTGCTTCTTGGCCTGCTCGCGCGGTACGAGAATGAGCGCTTCCGGAGATATCGGGAAGCCGGCGAGGTTGATGTAATCGAAACCGATCTCGCGCGCCTTGTTCTGCGTGAGCCTTTCCAGGTTCTTGAGCCGGATCTCCTCCATCTTGGCCGAGAACTTCTCCTGGGCGGTCTCGTCGCTGGGCTTCTTGCTCTTTTCCTTCTTGCCCAGCAGATCCTCTATCGAATTCGACATATGACGGAAGTATAGCATTTTTCGGCCTTATTCGCCACTTGAAACGTCCCGCGTCGCTTCCGCGCGGGGCGTCCCCGGTCGCGGCATGCTCCGGCAGCGCGCGGACCGGGAACCAGAACATAAAAGGCGGCCCGTGCGAGCGGGCCGTCTTTCCTTCTGTTCCTACATGTGGAGGCGCCAGTGATGCGCCAGCCGGAGGATCTTCGAGGAGGGCTTCCGCTCCGCGAGCTCGCTCCACAGGAGCGTCCAGGCGGAGGACTGGAAGGTGGTGAGGAAGGCGCCGAGGCAGACGACGATGACGAGCAGCATGACGGCCGTGAGCGTCATGATGGCGTAGACGGCGGCCTGCGCCTTGAACACCGCGGCGATGACGATGAGGAAGATGAGGGGGACCGACAGCACCAGGGTGCCGAGCGCCGCCGCGACGCCGGTCGCGAGGCTGGCGATGAGCAGCAGGACGGCCATCTCGAGGCTGACCAGCCAGTGCTCGGCGATGAGGTCGAGCGCGCTGTTGACCGCCTTCTCCAGCGGCTCATCCTTCACGGCGACGTTGATGGAGCCGTAGACCGCGCCGAGCGAGGCGACGAAGGACACCGCGGTGAAGATGATGAACGAGCCGATGTAGAACAGGCCGCTCATCACCGTCCGGTCCTTCATGAGGATGTACAGGTTGGCGCCCGTCATCACGTACGCGAGCAGGATGACGATCTTCGAGAGAAGGTTCACGCCGAGCAGCCGCCAGAACTTGTCCGCCCCCGCCTTCACGCCGTCGCCGAAGGTCGGTTCGCCGCCCCGCGAGATCTTGCGCGCGCCGATGACCAGCGCGCCCACGGCGACGAGCGTCATCCAGGCGAAGACCGCGAAGAGCAGGGAGAGGACGACGAAGAAGATGAGCAGCGACAGGGCCGGGTAGGGGGAGTAGGAAACGATGGCCTTGATGGTCGTGAGGCCCGGGATGAGCGCCGACAGGGTGCCTGACGAGGCTGCGAGCGGCAGGGCGTCGGCCGTCCGTTCATACGAATTGAAGAACACTTCCGTGACGGCGCCGAAGCCGATGAGCGTGGCGAAGAAGCCGAACACCCACAGGTGTTTGTGGTGCCACGCGATGCGCCAGGCATCCGTGAGGATGCGGCGGTAGAACGGGGTCATGTCGGGTTTGCGTTGCATAGGACGCCCTTCTGTCTTAGAGCGCCGGCGAAGGCCGGGCGCATGTATGGGCGGAGTATAGCACGGGGGAGGCGCGGGCCCCAAGTCGAGGTTGTAGGTTGTAGGTTGTAGGTTGTAGGGCGTTGGGCGGGTCGCGTCGCGAAGCAACGAAAAACCGGTCGCATCGCGACCGGTTTTTTTTGCCAAGACTACAACCTACACCCTACAACCTACCACCTACACCCTAGGCCTGCGCCGGCCGCGGGTTGAACCGGTGCGGCGGCGCGGCGGGGGTGCCGTCCTCCCCGGGCGGCAGGAGGCCGCCTTCCGACGGGTGATGGCTGCCCATGACCTTCTCGAACTCCTCCTTCTCGATGGTCTCCTTCTCGAGGAGCGTGGCGACGATCTTCTCCATCTTGTCGCGGTTCTCGCGGATGAGCCGGCGCGCGGTCTCCATCGCCTCGGTCAGCAGCGCGGTGATCTCGTGGTCGATCTGCTCGGCGACCTTCTCGCTGTAGTCGCGCTCATGGTGGATCTCCTTGCCGAGGAACACCATTTCTTCCTTCTCGCCGTAGGTGCGGGGGCCGAGCTTCTCGGACATGCCGTAATCGGTGATGAGCCGGCGCGCGAGGCGGGTGGCCTGGCGCAGGTCGCTCGACGCGCCCGTCGTCATGTTCTCGCGGCCGAAGATCTCCATCTCGGCGACGTAGCCGCCGAGCGAGACGGCCAGGTCGTCGACGAACTCGGCCTTGCGGTGCATGCGCTTGTCCTCTGCCGGGAGCTTCAGCGTGTAGCCTGCCGCCGAGCCGCGGGAGATGATCGACACCTTGTGCACGGGATCGGCGTTCGGGAGCATGTGCGACACGAGCGCGTGGCCGGCCTCGTGGTAGGCGGTGACGCGGCGCTCGTCCTCGGACAGGATGTGGCTCTTGCGTTCGGGGCCGAGCAGCACCTTCTCGATGCTCTCGAGCAGCTCCGGCTGGCCGACCTTCTTCTTGTTGCGGCGGGCGGCGAGGATCGCGGCCTCGTTGATGATGTTGGCGAGGTCCGCGCCGGAGAAGCCGGGGGTGCGCTGCGCGATGCGGCGCAGGTTCACGTCCTCTTCGAGGGGCTTGTTCTTGGCGTGAATGGTCAGGATGGCTTCGCGGTCGTTGATGTCCGGCTCGTCGAGCACCACGCGGCGGTCGAAGCGGCCCGGGCGGAGGAGCGCGGGGTCGAGCACGTCCGGCCGGTTGGTGGCGGCGAGCACGATGACGCCCTGGTTCGGCTCGAAGCCGTCCATCTCCGTCAGGATCTGGTTCAGCGTCTGCTCGCGCTCGTCATGGCTGCCGCCGAGGCCGGAGCCGCGCTGGCGGCCGACCGCGTCGATCTCGTCGATGAAGATGATGCACGGCGCGCTCTTCTTCGCGCGCGTGAACAGGTCGCGCACGCGCGAGGCGCCGACGCCCACGAACATCTCCACGAACTCCGAACCGGAGATGTGGAAGAAGGGGACGTTGGCCTCTCCCGCGACCGCGCGCGCGAGGAGCGTCTTACCGGTGCCCGGGCTGCCCATGAGCAGCACGCCCTTCGGGATCTTGGCGCCGAGGGTGATGAACTTCTTGGGATTGCGCAGGAAGTCGACGATCTCGGTGAGCTCCTCCTTGGCCTCCTTCACGCCGGCCACGTCCTTGAAGGTCACGCGGTCCTTGGCGTTCTTGGGGGTCTCGCGCGCGCCGCTCTGGCCGAACGAGAGCGCCCTCGTGTTCGCGCCCTGCACCTGCCGCATCATGAAGAAGATGAAGAAGGACACGAGCGCGAAGGGGATGAGGAACGGCAGCAGCGTGCCGAGCCAGAAGCCGAGGCCGGACTCCTGCTTGATGTCGATCTCGACCTTCGCCATCTTGGCGGGATCCACTTTGTAGTTCGACAGCAGCGTCGACAGTGATTCGCCGGTCTCCTTGTGCGAGACCTCCTTGGTGCCGTCCGTCATCTCGACCAGGAGCTTGTCGCCCTTCACGTCGATGGTCTTCACCTTCTCGTCGTTGATCTGCTGGACGATCGCGCTCAACTGGACCTCTTTCGGCTCCTCGCCGCCGAGCGTGTACATGCTGAGCACGCCCGCGAGCACGAGGAACAGGACGAGGGCGATGACCAGGTTCTTGGTGATGGATTTGGTCGAATTCTTCATAAGGATGGTGTTGCGCCACTATATCCGATAGTGACGCGCAGCGGCAAATCGGCCTTCGGCCGCCGCCGTGAACGGGAAAGACCCTCGTGGGAGGGTCTTTCCGTGCTTATCACTCCTTGTCTTCGGCCTTTTCGTCGGCCTTCTTCTTGGGCTTTTCGTCGAGCGCCTTGATGGAGAGACCCAGGCGGTGCTGCTCCGGCTCGATGGAGACGATCATGAACTCGCGGACCTCGCCGACCTTGGCGACCTCGGACGGGTCGGAGACCGGCTTGGCGGACAGTTCGGAGATGTGGGCGAGGCCGTGGATCTCCGGGTCCAGCTCCACGAAGAAGCCGAACGGGTTGATCTTGAGGACCTTGCCTTCCACCTTCTGGCCGACCTGATACTTGTCGCCGACCTTCTTCCAGGGGTCCTCGACGAGCTTCTTCATGGAGAGGAAGATCTTCGAGCCTTCGATGCCGATGATCTCGGCCTTCACCTTGTCGCCGACCTTCAGGATGTCGCGCGGGTGGTCGATGCGCTGCCAGGCGATCTCGGAGATGTGGACCAGGCCCTCGAGGATGTCGAACTTCACGAAGGCGCCGAAGTCCGCGAGCGCGCTGACCTCGCCTTCGATGATCTCGCCCACCTTGAACTTGGCGATGACGTTCTTCTGCTTGTCCTCCCAGACGGCCTTCTCGGAGACGATGAGCTTTTCCTCGCCCTCGTTCACGTCGATGACGCGCACGTCGAGGCTGCGGCCGACGAAGGTCTTCAGTTTCTCGAGGATCTTGGACTTGTCTCCGCCGGCCACGCGCGGGTAGTTGTCCGGCGCGAGCTGCGAAACGGGCAGGAAGCCCGGGATGTGGTTGAGCTTGACGAGCAGGCCGCCCTTCGAGGCCTCGAGGACCTTGACCGGGACGGTCTGGCCGTTGCGGAACAGCTCCTGGAGCATGTCCCAGGCCTTGCGGTGCCCCGCGAAGCGGAAGGACAGCTCGACCTCGCCGTTCTCGTTCTCGAGGTCGACGACGGTGCCCTCGACCTCGTCGCCCTCCTTCACTTCGGAGTAGACGCGGGAGGGGTCGGCGATCTCGCGGCCGCGCACCACGCCGGTGCGGTAGCCTTCGATGTCGACGCGGACCTCGTTCTTGGAGACGGAAATGATCTTGCCCTTCACGACGTCGCCGACCTTCGGGATGTTGAGGAAGGTCTTGTCTTCAAGAAGGGTCTTTAAGCTTTCTTTTTCCTTGGTGCTCATAACAAAAAATGACCTTAGCCCCGCCGCTGGAACGGCCGCGGAGCCCCTCCGAGGCGCTTTGCCCCGAGGGATATCTGAATAAATATGGGGCGAGTATAAAAGAAGGCCCCGGACTTGGCAAGAGGGGGGGTTAAAGTCGAAAGTCCAAAGTCGAAAGTCGAAAGGGACGCCCATCGCGGCACGCTCTGGACTCTCGACTTTCGACTCTCGACTCCCCGCGTACTGCCCTGTTTCCGCCGCGCGTTTTCTGCTATAATTCGCGTCAGAGAGACATTGTCCGCGCTTCTATGAGCCCGCAGACCGGCCGCCATCCTTACGCCTACACCCTCGAGCTGCTTATGCTCGCAATTTCGCGCCTCCCGCCCACTTTCTCGGAGGAGCGGCGCAAAGCGTTCGAAGCGAAGTTCGACCGCTATCTGCACGACTCGGACGCGAAGTACGAGGACATCCGCGCCACCATCGCCGAGATCGGCAAGGAATCGTGGCCGTACCGGAAGGCCTACGAGGAATTGTACGCGCGCTACGGTCGCGCCTCGGAAGAGTCCTTCCTTTTCGAGCATCTCGACCTCGGCGTGCGCGAGAAGTACGCGCAGTTCATCAACGAGGGCGGCAAGATCAACCACATCGCTTCGGCGAAGTCCGCCGACGATCTCATGCGCGCCTCGCCCTTCGAGCGCTATTTCACGCCCGAGGAAAAGTTCGCCATCGAGCAGGCGCTCCTCGCCGCGCGCGATTCGGCGCGCGCGGAGATCAACGAGCTCGTCACCGGCAAGAAGAAGGAGGAGTACGACAAGCTCGTGGCGGCGTACGCGAGCAGGCAGCGCCAGATCGAGGAGAAGATCGACGAGATGCGTCACCTCGTCGGCGTCAGCAAGAAATGGGATTCGGAGATCGCCGACCGCATCCGGACCCTCGAGGAGGGCTGGTCGGTGGTGGAGCAGGGCGTGGACCTGACGGAGCTCGAGCGCGAGACGGAATACTGGAAAGGCACCCTCGGCTCGTTCCTGCACGCGTGACCAGAGAAATGAGAGTTTAGAATTGAGAATTTAGAGGCGGCGCCCTTTCTAAATTCTAAACTCTAAATTCTCTTTTCTTTTTGTCTCGCCCATGGTACTTTGGCGATGCTATCGGTAGCCATTTTCGTCATTCCGAACCGGCAGAAAAACACTATGCAGATCACTTGGCACGGCTTCTCGTGCTTCCGCATCCAGGAGACGCTCCACGGGCACGAGGTCTCGGTCGTCATCGATCCTTTCGAACCCCAGGACGGCATGAAGCTGCCGCGCAACCTCGCGGCCGACGTCGTCATCTCCAGCCACGACCACGACCGGCACAACAACGTCGCGGCCGTCGCCGCGCCGGACGGCAAGGGCAAGCCCTTCGTCATCACGGGCCCCGGCGAGTACGAGGTGAAGGACGCGTTCGTCACCGGCGTGCCCACGTACCACGACATGGTCGAGGGCAAGGAGAAGGGGACGAACACGATGTACTACATCACGGTCGGCGACATCCACATCGTGCACCTCGGCGACCTCAAGCATCCGCTCGAGGAGAAGCACATGGAGGAGTTCCACGAGATCGACGTCCTGTTCGTGCCGGTCGGCGGCGACGGCGTCCTCAGCGGCAAGCAGGCCGCGGAGGTGGTCGCACAGCTCGAGCCGCGCATCATCATCCCGATGCACTACCGCGTCGGTCAGGCCGGCGGGAAGCTCGACGACGTGAGCGGCTTCCTGAAAGCCATGGGCATGGGCAAGCCCGAGACGCTGCCGAAGCTCAAGATCGCCGCCAAGGACCTTCCGCAGGAAGAGACCAAGATCATCCTTCTCGAACCGCAATGAGCTATGCCGTTGCACGAGCATCATAGGAAACACATCGCCCTGTGGGTCGCCGTCGGCGGCACCATGGCGGTGATCGTCGCGCTCTGGGTCCTCATCCTGCCGATGCAGCTCCAGGACTCGCGGTTCGCGGGCTTCCGCGGCGCCGCCCGCTGGAGCGCGGCGCGTGCCGATGAGCCCTCGTCGAAGCCGACCTTCTCGGAGGTCCTCTCCGCGCAGCGCAGGACGCTGCAGGACATCGAGAAGAGGACCGGCACGTCGTCCGGCGACACGAGCCTGAAGATCCAGGAACTTCGCGCCAAGATCGAGGCCGCCTCGAAGAAGAACGAGATCGAACCCCCGCCGGCTCCCGCGCCGGCCGCAACGCCCGCTCCCGCGCCGGCACCGTAACGAGCGCTCACCACCGAACGGCAATGAACCGTCCCAGCAAGAACGGCAAGAACCAGCCGGCCCTCCCCATCGACCCGAAAGCGAACAGGCTCCTCCCGCGCTCCATCACCGACGAGGTGCAGGAGTCGTATTTGGATTACGCGATGTCGGTCATCATCGGCCGCGCGCTGCCTGACGCCCGCGACGGCCTCAAGCCGGTGCACCGCCGCGTGCTTTACGCGATGTGGAACAGCGGTCTGAAGCCGGGCGCGAAGCTCCGCAAGTCGGCGACCGTGGTCGGCGAAGTGATGGGCAAGTACCACCCGCACGGCGACCTCGCCATCTACGACACGCTCGTCCGCATGGCGCAGGACTTCAACATGCGGCATCCGCTCGTGCTCGGGCAGGGCAACTTCGGTTCCATGGACGGCGACAACGCCGCGGCCATGCGCTACACGGAGTGCAAACTGGCGGGCATCTCCGAACAGATGCTCGCGGACATCGAGAAGGAGACCGTGCCTTTCGCGCCGAACTACGACGGCTCGCACAAGGAGCCGACCGTGCTGCCCGCCGCGCTTCCGAACCTGCTCCTCAACGGCACCGTCGGCATCGCCGTCGGCATGGCCACCAACATCCCGCCGCACAACCTCGGCGAGCTCTGCGACGCGGTGAACCATCTCATCGACGAGCCCGACGCGACGGTCGAGGACCTCATGAAGTTCGTGAAGGGCCCCGACTTCCCGACCGGCGGCATCATCTACGACCAGCGCGCCATCGCGCAGGCCTACGCCACCGGCCGCGGCGGCATCGTCATGCGCGCGAAGACCGAGATCGTCGAGCGCAAGGATGGCCAGTACAACATCCTCGTCACCGAGGTGCCGTACCAGGTGAACAAGGCCACGCTGCTCGAGAAGATCGCGCAGATGGTGCAGGACAAGAAGCTCGAAGGCATCCGCGACCTGCGCGACGAATCGTCCAAGGAAGGCGTGCGCATCGTCATCGAACTGAAGAAGGACGCGTATCCGAAGAAGATCCTCAACCAGCTGTTCCATCATTCGCAGCTGCAGGATACCTTCCACGTGAACATGCTCGCGCTCGTCGACGGGCTGCAGCCGCGCGTGCTGAACCTCAAGACCGCGCTCGAGCAGTACGTCGGCCATCGCAAGGACGTCGTGCGCAAGCGCACCGAGTTCGACCTCGCCAAGGCCAAGGACCGCGCCCACATCCTCGAAGGATTGAAGATCGCGCTCGACAACCTCGACGCCGTCATCAAGACCATCCGCGCTTCGGCGGACAAGGACGAGGCCAAGGTCAACCTCATCAAGAAGTTCAAGCTGTCCGAGGTGCAGGCCCAGGCCATCCTCGACATGCGCCTCCAGCAGCTCGCCAACCTCGAGCGCAGGAAGATCGAGGACGAATATAAGGAGAAGCTCGAGCTCATCAAGGACCTGGAGTCGATCCTGCGTTCCCCCAAGAAGATCACGAACATCATCCAGGCCGAGACGAAGGGCCTCAAGGAGAAGTATGGCGACGAGCGCCGGACGCAGATCGTCCCGCACGGCGTGAAGGAGTTCTCCGCCGAGGACCTCATCCCCAACGAGCCGACCATCGTGCTCATCACCGCCGACGGCTACATCAAGCGCCTGCCGCCGGACACCTTCCGCCAGCAGGAGCGCGGCGGCAAAGGAGTCGCCGGCCTGAAGACGAAGGAAGAGGACGCGGTCGAGCACCTGTTCTCCACGAACACGCACGCCGACCTGCTGTTCTTCACGTCGAAAGGACGCGTCTTCCAGCTGAAGGCCTACGACGTCCCGGCCGGTTCGCGCACCTCGAAGGGTCAGGCGCTCGTGAACTTCCTGCAGCTCGCGCCCGGCGAGAAGGTCTCGGCCGTGTTCTCCGGCGAGGACACCGAGGACTTCAAGTTCCTGATGATGGCCACGCGCGCGGGCAACATCAAGAAGACGCCGCTCGAGGACTTCGAGAACGTCCGCCGGAGCGGCCTCATCGCCATCAAGCTGAAACAGGACGACGTGCTCGAGTGGGTGAAGCCGACGTCCGGCAAGGACGAGATCTTCATCGTCACCTCCGAGGGCCAGAGCATCCGCTTCGCGGAGAAGGACGTCCGCCCGATGGGCCGCACCGCGGCCGGCGTGCGCGGCATCCGTCTCAAGAACCGCGACCGCGTCGTCGGCATGGACGTCGTGAAGCCGGACGACGGCAAGAAGAGCGGCTTCGAGCTGCTCGTGGTGACGGAGCACGGCTTCGGCAAGCGCACCGGCCTCGAGCAGTACAAGACGCAGGGCCGCGGCGGCTCGGGCATCAAGACCGCGCACGTCACCGACAAGACCGGCAAGATCGTCATGGCCATCGTCATCAACGCCAAGGAAGAGCGCGACCTGCTCGCGGTCTCCGACAAGGGGCAGATCATCCGCCTCGCGACCCAGTCCATCTCGGTGCTGGGACGCGACACGCAGGGCGTCCGCATCATGCGGTTCAAGGAAGAGAAGGACGGCGT
>DATJFD010000002.1:0-101008 GCA_035495855.1 Binatia bacterium
TGCGGCGACAACGGGTCGCCGTCCTGCGAACAGGGTTCCGCCCGGCTCGCGGTCGTCACCTTCAACACGGGCCTCGGGCCCGGCATGGTGGCGCTGTCGTCGCCGCGCGCTCCGCACGTCGCGGCGGCCGTCGCGGCCACGGACCTCGACGTCCTCTGCCTCCAGGAGGTCTGGACCGCGCCGGACCGCGACCGCATCATCGCGGCGCTCGGCCTGCCCGCGGCGAACGTCCTCACGGCCGATACGTTCGGACAGAACGACGTCCCGGAGGACCGCTGCGCCGAGGGCGACCTCGACGGCGTCGCGGCCTGCATGCGCGCCGAATGCGCGGACGCGCCCGACGAGGACGCGAGCCTGTGCGCGCTCGACAAATGCCAGCAGCCGCTCGTCGCGCTCTACTTCGCCAAGCCGCACTGTTTGCATTGCGTGGCCGCGTCGGCGGGAAAGTCGGCGGAGGCAGCCGAAGCAGCCTGCCTGGCGCATCCCGTGACCCGCATCCAGGGCGGCGGCAACGGCGTCATCCTGGCGTCGCGCTGGCCGCTCCTCGCTGCCGAGGTCATGCCGCTTCCCGCCGGAGGCGCGAACCGCGTGGCGCTCTTCGCCCGCGTGGCCGTGCCCGGCGCCGGGGAAGTGGAGATCGCCTGCACGCACCTGTCCGCGAACCAGGACGTCCCGCCGCCGCACTCCGGCTTCAATGATTGGGGCGCGGAGCGCGACGCGCAGTTCCGGATGATCTCGGACCGGCTCGCGGCGCGCGCCGGCGGCCTGCCGCAGCTGTTCGTCGGCGACATGAACTTCGGGCATGCGAACGGCTCGTACGTCGGGGACAACGACGTGGAGTCGTGGGACCAGGCGGCGCGCCTCGGCTTCTCGAGTCCGGCCGCGGACACCCAGCCGCCGCTCTGCAGCTCGTGCGGGGACAACACCCTGCACGGCCTCGGCGATCACGGCAGCCTCATCGACCACGCGCTGCTGCGCGACCCGAATTCGTGCCCCGCGCTCGTGCCGACCGGCGCTTCGGTGCGCTACGACGGCAAGGAGACGGTCACGGGTCATGACGGGCGGCCCGTCATGACGGAACTCTCCGATCACTACGGCATCGAAGTGGACTTCGCCGTCCGCTGAACCGCATCCCGCCCTTTGGGCGGGATTTTTCTTTTCGGTCCGCGACCGCTACCATCCAGAAAGCCCTTTTGAAAGCTGTACCACAGGAACGCAGGACGCCATGCGAAGCGTCAAAGTGCTCGCTCTCGCCCTTCTGTGTGTTTTCCTTCTCGATTCGCCGGCGCCGTCAGCGCCGCCGCCCCCGCCGCAGCCTCCCGGCCCGACGCCCGCGTCATGCGATGACGTGCGCGCCGACCTCACGGCCGTGACCTGGAACATCGGGCTCGGGCCCGGCATGGTCCCGCTCTCGACCCCGCGCGCCGCGGGCGCCGCTGCCGCGCTCGCCTCGACCGACTTCGACGTGCTCTGCCTCCAGGAGGTCTGGACCGCGCCGGACCAGCGCGCCGTGCTCGACGCGCTCGGCCTCCCGCCGCGGAACGTCCTCGTCTTCGACACGACCGACCTGCAGGAAGACGGCATCGCGCGCTGCGACGCCGGCCGCATGGCATCGCTCGTCGAGTGCGCCGAACGCGAATGCGACGACGTTCCCGACGAGGAACAGTCGCTCTGCGCGCTGCGCGCCTGCGAGCCCCAGCTCCTGCGCATCTACCTCACGGACCGCCAGTGCCTCGATTGCCTGACCTCGGGCGTCGGTTCGACCGTCCGGTCGATCGCCGAGCGCTGCGAGGCCGGAGGCATGTCGCGCATCTACGGCGGCAGGAACGGCGTGATCCTCGCCTCGCGCTGGCGGCTGTACGACAAGGACGTCATGCTGCTGCCCGCATCGAGCGCCAACCGCGTCGCGCTGTTCGCGCGCGTCGAGGTTCCGGGCCGCGGTCCCGTCGAGATCGCCTGCAGCCACATCAGTTCGCCGCAGCGCATCTCGCCCGACCGTTCGGGCTTCGACGACTGGCAGGACGAGCAGATCGCGCAGGTCCGCCTCATCGCCGAACGGATGCGCGAACGCGCCACCGACGGAGCGCCCCAGGTGTTCCTCGGCGACATGAACGCCGGGCCCGACCTCGGCCCCGGCATCGAGGCCGCCTCGTCGCGCGTCTGGGACGAGATCGTCCGTCTCGGCTTCGGCCGACCGGCGGCCGACCCCGTCCCGCCGTTCTGCAGCGTCTGTCCCGAGGACACGCTGCGCGGCGGCTGGCCCGGCAAGCTCATCGACCACGCGCTGACGTTCGACCCGCCCGGCGGCGAGACGCTCGTGCCGCGCTGCGTCGACCGGCTGTTCACCGAGCCGCGGACCCTCGTCGGCCACCGCGGCGAACCGGTCGTCTCCAGCCTGTCCGATCATTACGGCGTACGCTTCAAGTTCGACCTTCGTTGAGATCCCGGCCATGCCGGGATTTTTTTAAGAATTGAGAATGTAGAGTTAAGAATTGAGAAATTCTAAACTCTCAATTCTACATTCTCATCTCTCTCGCCAACCTTGACTTTGGTCCGATGGCATGGCACGTTCCAGCGTCCGTCCTCAAGGCGGACGACGGCACGTTCACAACCGAAATTCAGGAGGTTTCCGCATGGATACCGTCACTTTGGACCTGCTGCCGCACATCAGCGGCTTCCTCGAGAAGCCGGCGAAGTGCCCGGCGTTCCTCGTGCCGGCCGCCTATGCTGCCGGCAAGCTCGACGCCCTCAAGGCCGCCGGGTTCGCACCGAAGTCCGTGCAGTGCGGCGCGTCGCAGCACGTGTTCGACGCCGTCGTCGTCCGTTTCCGGAACGGCGACCGCGCCGCGCAGCTCGACGCCGCGCTCGCCGCCGTCTTCGGCCACGCCGACAAGGCCAAGCTCCGTTCGGAGCTCTGCCTCGTCCCCAAGCGCAAGGGGTTCTTCCCCCTGGTCACGCCGAAGGACGTCAGCGTGATCGTCCACGACGACCGCGACCCGCTCGAGACCGAGAAGGACATCAAGCTCCGCAGGCTCGCGCTCGGCGAGTACGACAAGTCGCTCAGGACGCTCGCGCGGTTCTCCGGCCTGGAGGTCCACTTCCATGCCGAGGGCGGCGGCATCAAGCCGCCGTTCCCCGAGAAGCCGGGCGTCGTGCACATCCTCACCAACGCGCAGCCGCCCGGGCAGATCTCGGTGCGCTACGTGTCGCTCGCGTTCGGGCTGAAGATCCATGAAGAGGGCCTCGCGGTCCTCGCCAACGGGCCTTCGCGCGGACGCGGCGCCGTCGTCAAGGACGAGCTCGGGGAATCGCTCGTGCAGGTCCTCGGCAACACCTGGTACCTGCTCTTCCCGACGCTCTCGCACTTCAACTGGCAGACGAGCACCGTCATCTTCGACAAGCTCGTGTCCCTCGCCTGGCGGGGGAGCCGCGAAGCCGTGAAGCTGAAGGCGCCGGTGCCGGCGACGCGCAAGGCGTTCGAGGAGACCGCGGCCAAGTGGAACGACGAGCTGCCGGACCTCATCCGCGCGGACGTCAAGAACATGGACCGCAAGATCGAGGACGCGCAGCGCGACCTCGCCGACCTCACGCGTCGGAAGAAGGAATCGCTCGCGCTCCTCGAGGCCTTCGGGAGATCGACGTTCGCCCGGGAGCTTCGCGAACGCGCGCCCAAGGACTTCGCGGCCATCAAGGCCGATCCGCTCGTCCAGCGCGTCCTCTTCGTCGACGAGGGCCTCCACGTCGAGACCAAGCCCATCGTCATCGAGGAGGAGGGCGTTCGCTATGCCATGGGTTCGTTCGTCGTCCGCATCGCCAAGCGCGGCGCGGTGACGGCCTGGAACGAGGCGCCGACCCACAGGGGCGGCATCCCGCATCCGCACATCGCCAAGGACGGCGGCCCGTGCTTCGGCAACGCCACGCGCGCCATCGCCGAAGCGGCGGGCGAGCAGCGCTACGCCGACGCGGTGCGCTACGTGCTCCGCTGGCTGTCCGAGGGCTACACCAAGGCGCTCGCCGCGGTGAAGATCCGAGAATGGCCGTACGTCGGCGAATCGCCGGAGCATTACGAGACCCGCTACCTCACGGACAAGGCGCTCGAGGATGCCGAGAAGGGCCCTCGCGAGCCGCATCCGATGGAGGGGTTCATCGCCTCGGCGCTGCAGCTCGTGAAAGAGCTTGACACCGAAAGTTCCGAGTCCCAAGCGCCAAGTTCCGAGCTCGGAACCGAAAACGGGAAAAAGCTCGGAGCTCGAAGCTCGGAGCTCGAAGCTGAAGCCGGAAGCTCGGAGCTCGAAGCTCCTCAAAAGGAGGCCCGCAATGCAGCCGACGCTTAATTTCTCCCAGCAGGACGACGTCTTCGACCCGAACGCGGCCCAGCCCGTGACGGTCATCGGCGCCGGTTCCGTCGGCAGCCAGCTCGTGAGCATGCTCGCGAAGATCGGCTGCCGGGAGATCGCGGTCTGGGACGGCGACGACGTCGAATCCCACAACATCCCGATGTCCGCCTTCCGGCTCTCCGACCTGGGCAAGCCCAAGGTCGAGGCGCTCAGGGCGCTCGTCGAGGAGCAGAGCGGCGTCCGCATCGAGGCGATCCCCCGCATGTACGCGGGAGAGAACCTCACCGGGACCGTCGTGGCCTGCGTCGACTCGATGGAGGCGCGCAAGCTGCTCTGGGACCGCGTCCGCGACAATCCGAACGTCGACGTCTTCGTCGACACGAGGATCGCCGAGGAGTTCGTCGCGGTCTACGCGGTCGCGCCGTGCGACCGGGAGTCCGCGGAGGCGTACGGGAAGCTCCTGTACCCTTCGAGCCTCGCCGTGCGACCGACCTGCGGCCGCCACGGCATCGTCTACGTCACGGCGGTGGCCGCGTCCGCGGCCGTCGCATGCTTGACGAACGCCTGGTCCGGGCGTAAAAAGGACCGGCACTTCAAGATGCTCGTGGGTTCCCTCGAGCGCCTCTCGTAGTGCCGCAACATCCCACAACGACGGAGGAAGCAATGGCGCGCAAGAAGTCAGGCAGCGGCAAGAAGGGCCAGTCCAAGTCGGCGACCATCAAGGTCGTCCCCACGCAGGGCTCGTCCACGGAGAGCTCGTTCACCATCCCCAAGGGCGGCGCCACGGTCGGCGACGCGCTGAAGGCCGCGGGCGTCTCCGCCGAGAGGAAGAACCTCTCGATCGGCGGCAAGTCCGTCGGCGCCGACGCGCCGATCAACGCGGGCGACACCCTCCAGGTGGAGGAGCGCCCCCAGGGCAGCTGAGCGGCATCCGTTCCTTCTCGACACCCGGCGTCATCGGACGCCGGTTTTTTATCGCCTGCGGACGCCCTGACGTGCTAGGCTTAGGCCATCATTCCCCTGAACGCTGCCGACATGATCAGCGAGAGCACCCAGAAGGTCGTCGAAGAATATTTCCGCGGCGGGAACGCGCAGGGCGTCACGACGCCCGTGACCCTTCGCGCACTGCTGGATACCATCAAGGATTTCGTCGAGGGACCAGAAAAGAAGGCCTGAAGGCCTTCTTTTTTCGAAGTTAAAAAAATCCTTCCCGAGAGGGAAGGACGGTTTCAGTGCGGCGCGACGAGCAGCACCCAGGTGCCGGGCAGCTCGACGGATTCGCCGATGAGGACGCCGGCGGCGAGCAGCCGGATGAGCGGCGCGAGCCGCCGGGAATCGTCGTCGCCGAGCGCGGTGAGGCCGATGAAGCTCCACAGCGCGGCGCGGATGCAGTAGAGGACGTCCTCGGGCGGGCCGTCGAGGAAGGCGTCGGGCGCGTCGTCCCAGACGCCGTCGATGAGCGCCTGGGCGAGCGCGAGCTCGAGGTCGGTGAGATGGGCGTCAAGCGCGGCGCGCAGTTCCGGCGCGAGCCGGGCGCGAAGCGAGGCCTCGAACTGTTCGCGCAGCGCGTCGCCAAGCGACCGCCAGCGCAGGATATTGCGCAGCGCGGGTGCCATTTTGGACGGCGCGAGCAGCAGCAGCCCGGACGCGGGCCGGCCGGTCGCGGCGGTGATGACCATCCGCACCGAGCCGTGGTCGAAGGCGCCCATGGGAGCCAGGCGGAATTCGCAGGCGTCGGCCGCGGCGTAGAGCGGCGCGAGGGGCGCGAGCGACCTGATGAGCAGGGCGCGGTGCTTGGGCCGGGGCTCGAGCAGCGCTCCGAGCGCGGCGAGTCTCTGTGACACGATGGACCTCCGGAACGGGGGAGAAAAGGAACGAAGCGCGAGCGCGCAAAGGCCATCACCTCATAGCGACGAAATGCCGTCAAACCTATCCACAATTCGGGGACTGTCCCGGAATTGTGGATAAAAAGATCCGCCCCGAGAGGGGCGGACGTTCAGTCCTTGAGCAGTCCGATGAGCGCGGCGCGGGCGCGGGCGAGCTTGTCGTCCCACGACGAACCGTTGTCGATGCGCATGAAGCGCGGGTGCCCCTGCCAGACCTTGCGGAGGCGGTCGCCGGTGGCGGCGGCCTGCGGGTAGGTCTCGTAGCGGGCCGGGTTGTTGGCCTTGTTGGCCTCGTAGACCGCTTTGGGCGGCACGTCCAGGCAGATGACGCCGCGGTAGCGGGCGTACTCTTCCGCGAGGGTCGTGCGACAGACGCTTTCGAGCTCCGCGGTGCCGCGGTCCATGTAGGCGGCGCCGTCGACCGTGCCGCGGTCCAGGAGGAGCGCGCTGCGGCCGTCGCGGATCGCCTGGCGGTTCGAGACCTTCTCGAAGCCGAGCTGCACGCGATAGATCGTCTGCTGGAAGGCGCGCATGGCCATCGTGTCGCCGACCGGCGGCTTGGCGCCGACCTGGTCGATGACGATGGTCGCCACTTCCGGGATGCAGTGGAGCACGTCCTTGAACTCCTCGCGCAGCGCGGCCATGACCGAGCTCTTGCCGGAGCAGGGGCCGCCGGTGAGCACGATGCGCGGCAGCTCGCGGGGGAGCATCTCGCGCACCGGGCGGTCGGACCCCGCGTCGGCGAGGTCGTAGGCCATGCGGGCGAGGTGCTGGTTGGAGAGCGATTCCGTGACCTCGATGGCCGAGCGGATCCAGGAGGGGAGGGTGACCTCGTCGTCGGGCGACCTCGTCTCGAACTCCGCGAGCACGAGGCCGTCGAGCGGACCCTGGAAGTAATCGATCTCCCAGCCCTTCCGCAGATAGCGCCGCTTGGTGAGCTTGTAGCGGACGGCGTCGAACAGGAAGCGCGCTTCCTCGATGTCGACCGCCAGGTTGCGTTCCTTGCGGGCCCGGCCCTTGCCGGACTTGCGCGTGAACTCGGCGGTCTCTCCGTCGACGATGCGCACGCGCATGTCGGTGCCTTCGACGTAGCCCTGCTCGATGAGCTTGCTGGGCGAGCGCTTGATCCCGTCGTGGTCGGCGTCGATCACGAGGAAGCGCCGTTCGAACTCGTCCACGACGACCTCGCGGGGACGCGCATGCTTCTTCTTGGCCACG
The DNA here is from genome assembly GCA_035495855.1 of Binatia bacterium. Taxonomy (GTDB): domain Bacteria; phylum Patescibacteriota; class Patescibacteriia; order SG8-24; family SG8-24; genus JAHFIW01. The sequence continues at coordinate 7,442 of DATJFD010000002.1, forward strand.
GGTGCCTCCTTGGGTGAAAGGTGCGCGACGGGCGGAAGCCCGACGCATGAATCTAAGCCCAACGCGGCCGGAAGTCAATGGTGCGACGAAGATATGAGAATTAAGAATTTTGAATTGAGATGTGCATGCGCCTTCTAAACTCTCAACTCTACATTCTCAATTCTAAAAAAACCCGGCGTCCGAAGACGCCGGGAAAGTGACTAGACCGTGAGCAGCAGGCCCTCGTGCGCGGGCACGGTGCGGACGCCCGAGAGACGCCCGACCGCCGCGGCGATGTTCACGACGTGGCCGTCGTTCGCCGTGGGGTCGTGATGCGTGGTCACGACCGTCCTCGCCTTGGCGAGCTGCGCCACCTCGGCGATGTACTCGGGATAGGAGTGGCCCCACCCGAGCTTCTGCACGCCGCCCGAGGCGCCGGTGTACTCGTGGAACGTGTACTGGCAGTCGGTGATGAACAGGTCGGCGTCCTTGGCCAGCTCGACGAGCGGGCGGTGGATGCCGGCGTACGGTTCGTGGTCGGTGCAGAAGGCGACGACCGCGCCCCGGTGCTCGATGCGATATCCGTACGTCTCCTGCGGATGGTTGAGCTTCCGGCAGAGGATGCGGATGTCGCCGCTCGCGGACGGCAGGGTGATGACCCGGCCGTCCCAGACGGTGTCGAACGACATCCTGAGCGCGGTCTTCTCGAGCTCCCGATGGTCCACGGGGAACATCGGCGCGTTCATCTGCCCGCGCAGCGCGTCCTCGAGGCTCCGGTCCCACTCCTTCCCTCCGAAGAAGGAGAAGTGGTTGTCGAAGGCGCCCCGCGGCATGTAGAGCTGCGGCCAGAACGGATAGCCCTGGATGTGGTCCCAGTGCACGTGGCTCTGGAGGATCGTCCCGCGGATGCCGCGGTCCTTGAGCGTCTGCGGCATGAGGGCCATGCCGAGCTCCCGGATGCCCGTGCCCATGTCGAGCACGAGCAGTTCGTCGCCGCAACGGACCTCGACGCAGGTGGTGTTGCCGCCGAACGTCGAGCGGGCCGCGAACGGCAGGTGCTCGCGGGCCCAGGCCTTGAGGGCCTCGGGATCGCCCTTCGGGGGGAGCGGGCGCTCCTGCCCCATGGCGAGCGCGGCGAGGACCTTGGCCTCGAGCGCGGCGGGGGTGATGGGCGAGGGGACGGAACCCCTGACGCCCCAGAAGCGGACGGCGATCGGGGAGGGCGAAGCGGTGCGGTTCGTCATGGCTCTGTCTCCTTGGGTTGCGGCCTTGGCGGCCTGGTTGGAAAGAACTGTTGCCACCGTACCTGAAACCGTGCTACTGTACAATTAGTGTTAATAACGATTAGACAACTATGCGACCGCACGATGTCCTTCAGCGCCTGGGCCTGTCCGATTCCGAGATCGCCATCTATCTGGAACTGTCCGCGAGCGGCGCGCTGACCGCGGCCGAGCTCGTGAAGGCCACGCGCGGGAAGCGCCCGACCGTCTATTACGCGCTGCGTCAGCTCATCGACCGCGGCCTGTGCCACAAGGCCGGCGGCGCGGGCGTGGAGCGGTTCCAGGCCGAGCCCGCCAAGGCGCTCCGCCGCGTGCTCGACGAGCGCGAACGCGAACACGCGCAGCTGGGAAAGGACATCGACGCGATCATCCCGCTGTTCGCCAGGAAGGGCGAAGCGGCGGAAGGCATGCCGGGCGTGCAGTTCTACGAAGGCGAGGCGGCGATGCGGCAGGCGATCACGGACACGCTCTACTGCCGTTCGCGGCACATCGATTCGCTGGCGCCCGCGGACAATTTCTTCTTCCAGGCCGGGAGGGCCTTCGGGGCCGACTACGTCCGCGAGCGCGTGGCGCGCAAGATCACGACGCGGAACCTCTGGGAGAAGGCGCTCGACCCGGCGACGATGCGTTCCTCGTACGCCGGCGTGTCGCAGGTCCGCATCCTTCCCAAGGGGATGCACGGCCGGTTCCGCACGACCGTCTTCGCGTACGACGACGTGGTGCTCTATATCTCCAGCAAGAAGAACGGTTACGCGCTGCTCGTCCGTTCGAAGGAGCACGTCGAGCTGGTGCGCGCGATGTACGACGCGCTGTGGGACGTGGCGACGCCCGTGAAATAGACCGTCGACGGAGAAAAAAGGGAAAAGCCAAAAGTTAGAGGATGTTCTTCCTCTAAACTTTTTTCTTTTCTCTTTTCCCTCGATGGGCGTCGCGGTCGGAACGATTGACCGTCCGGGCCGCTCGTGCCACACTCGTGCCGTGTTCTTTTTCAGGAGGTGCTTTCCATGACGGACGACCGACGCTTCGAGACCGTTTTTCGCGAGAACATCCGCAGGCGCAGCCGCACCGCGTCCGGGCAGGACAAGGGCAGCGAGACGAGCAAGAGCAAGAAACCGCTCGCGCTCCAGGGCGAGGCGCTCGCCGCCAAGGTCGCGGCCAACACCGAGAGGCTCGTCGCCGACGTCGCCGCGACCGCGGACCGCTGGGCCGCGAACATGCCGATCAAGACCGGCGACGCCCTCTGCGAGGCCTGCGAACGGTGGTTCGACATCGTGAACGACGGCCTCTACGGCCCGGGCGCGTACGCGGACGAGTTCGCCGCGCTCGAGAAGGACGCGGCCAAGGTCGGCCCGCTGCTCGAGCTCCCGCTCTCGGTCAACCGCCGCTACCGTCTCTGGACGCCGGGGTACACGACCATCAAGGTCCCGCCCGTGCTGCTCGAGACGTTCATGAGCGCCTTCTACGACCTCCTCGGCGGCATGCTCTTCGACGCCGGTTTCGTCCGCGAGCCGGACGAACCCGCCGACCTGGCGCAGGGCGCCGCGATCATGGCCTACGCCGACCTCATGATGGACGGCGAGCTCCATCCCTGGATGGACGGCTGCGGCCGCGTCTCGACCGCGCTCGTCATGGCCGTCGCGCGTTCGCTCGGCCTTCCGCCGCCGCTCTTCGCGGAAACGAAGGACGGCCACTACGCCACCATCCGCGATCTCATGCCGCACACCGAATACTTCGTCGCCGCTATGCGGCGCGGGGCCGAACACCGGCCCTGAACGAACTCCCGCCGTCCGGCGGGATTTTTTTGCATGAAAAAATGCCCCTCGCGCGAGGGGCATGTTCAGTGCACGACCTTTTCCTTGTCGGGCGCGGTGTTGATGCGCGCGTCGTGCTCCGCGGGGACGGTCTCTTCGGTCGCGGGTCCGGATGCGGTGACGTCGACGGTGACGCGCACCTGGACCGGCGGCGGAACGGGATCGGCCGGCGGCGGAGGCTCGAAGACGGGCACGGCCGCGGGAAGCGGCGGCGGCTCGATGAAGGCCGGCGGCTCGGCCTCGCGCGCGGCCATCGCGGGCAGCGCCTTCGGCGCCTTGGCGGCGCGCGGCTTGCGCTGCCGCTTCGGGCCTTCGAGCCTGCGAATGACCTTGTCGACCCGCTTCTCCTCCTTGAGGATGCTGGCCTCGAGCGCCTTGTAGCGGTCCGCCTTGTGCTGGCCCGTGAGCCTGCGGATGACCTTGTCGGGACCGAGCAGACCGCCGATCACGAGCAGGTTCCACGCGGCCCAGACCGGCCAGCCGAGCGTCATCAAGGTCCGAAAGAGGACGTCGCCTTCGTTGATGGCTCCCACGAGGGGCGCGTTCGGGTCGCCGACCTTGCCGCGGACGTGGTTCACCGGGAAGCAGAGGAAGGATTCGAGCGACTCGGAGTCGCCCTTCTTCCAGACCTTGGCGGTCTTCTTCCCGAGCTGGAAACCGGTCTGTACGTACAGGATCGTGAACAAGAGCCAAAGCATCGTCGCCTCCTTGATTTCGGGGTCTTCGGACGAAAAGGAACGTTTCGTTCGATACTAGCGTCCCTGCGGGAGGTCGTCAATATGGGAGGGGCAGAGAACGAAGAACAGAGAACAAAGACGTCCGGCCGAGGCCGGACGCGAAGTGTAGATCCCTGATCCCTGATACCTGTTCCCTGTTACCTCTTCCTCCGCAGGTCGCGCGCGTCGATGACGTCCTTCGGAAGGATGGTGCCGAGCACCCAGTCGGCGAACGGCAGCGTGACGTTGAAGTTCCATCGGTTCATGAGCGCCGGATCGTGGTGCCGCGCGTGGTGCGCGGACAGCCGGCGGATGAGCGGGACCTTCTGCACCGGATGCGACGGCGGGAGATGGTAGCAGAGGTGCGTGACCTCGTAGGCGACCACGTAGAGCGCCTGCGACACGAGCGCCAGCCAGCCCACGTTCGGGCCGAAGAGCATCCCGATCGCGAGCGCCAGCGGCGAGGCCGAGACGACGATGCCGAGCACGCCGCGCGCCGGGATGAGCACGAAGGCGAACTCCCGGACGTTCCGCACGGCCATGTCCTCCCAGCGGTAGAGCCGGTGATGGAGCGGCGTGTGCTTCTCGTACAGGATGCGGAACGGCCAGCGCGGGCGGTGCAAGATGTTCTTGTGCGCCCACCACTCGAAGAAGTTCGAGAAGATGAGCATCGCGGGAACGACGAGGAAGTCGTGCCAGCGGAGCCCGTGCAGGTGCGATACGGCGATGGCGGTGGCGAGGACGCCGACGCCGAGGGTGCCGCAGAGATGTCCGTAGGGCGAGTACCACCGCGGGATCGCGGCGAGCTGCTGGGCGCGGAAGGCCGCGTCCTTGTCCGCGTCGGGCATGGTCTGCCTCCTTGGATGGGCGTTGACAAAAGGGCGGGTACATCGAGCGTACGGCGGTTCCACGCGGTCCGTCAAACCGGCGCGCGTGTCCTGCGCGACGTCCCGGAACCGACGGGCGAAGGCCGCCGGTATCCGGGATCCGGCTGCTTTGGTACAATCGAACTCCTATGGATTTCGCGGAACGGAGGGACAAGGCGCTCGCGCTCATACAGCGCGTGCATGAGGGGCAGACGCGCGCGGACGGGTCGGTGCCGGCCTGGCATCATCTCGACCGGGTGTCGTTGCTGTTGCGGCTCGTGCTCGAGGCGTCGGGCGAGGGGACCGACGAGGAACGCGAGGACATCGCGCTCGCCGGGCTCGGACACGACGCGGTCGAGGACACCGAGGTCACGGAGGAGGAACTGCGCGAAGCGTTCGGCGAACGGGGAGTCGCGCTCATCATGGGCATGACCAACCGGCTGGGCGACGACGAGGACGTCGCGCCGTACGTGCGCCAGGTCGCCGCGGCCGAGGAGGGCGTGCGGCTCATCAAGCTCGCCGACCTCTACGACAACTGCACCAGCGTGCTCTACGACCTGTTCGTGCTCAAGCCGCAATGGGCCGAGGGCTGGTTCCTGCCGATCGTCGAGCCGATGATCGCGGCCGTGCTGCCGACGACGTTCACGCGTTTTCCCGCCGCGGCCGAACGGCTCAAGGCGATGGTCCGTTCCTCGCACGCCATGCTCAAGAACGAATGCGTCCGCTATAAGGAACGCGGCGTCGTATGAAGAAGTCTTCCCGCGGGAAAAAAGGCCTCGTGCTCTCGGAAGCGGCGAACCTGCCGACGCGCATCGGCGTCTGGAAGGCGGTCGCCTTTTACGATCCCGCCGACAAGGCCGGGGGAGAGACGCATGTCGCGCTCATCTACGGCGACGTCGCCGGCCGCGACGGTCTGCTCGTGCGCGTGCAGTCGGAATGCCTGACGAGCGAGGTGTTCGGTTCCCTGAAGTGCGATTGCGACGAGCAGCTGAAGCTCTCGATGCGGCGCATCGTCCGCGCCGGGCGCGGCGTCATCGTCTATCTCCGCCAGGAAGGCCGCGGCATCGGCATCTTCAACAAGATCCGAGCCTACCATCTGCAGGACCACGGGCTCGACACCGTCGAGGCGAACAGGAAGCTCGGTCTGCCGATCGATTCCCGCGCGTACCGCCCCGCGGCGCAGATACTCGAGAAGCTCGGCGTGTGTTCCATCAGGCTCATGACCAACAACCCGCTCAAAGTGAAGGGATTGGCCGCGGAGGGCGTGAAGATCGACGGCCGCGTGCCGGTGCGTTCCAAGCCGAACAAGTACGACCGGAAGTACCTCGCCGTGAAGAAGAAGCGGATGGGACACGATCTGTGATGCGGGGAGGGGAAAAGGGGTAAAGGGGCAGAGGGACAACGCTTTACCCCTCTACCCCTTTCCCCCTTACAAAAAGAAAACCCGCCAACAGGCGGGTGTTTCAGTCATCGAAGGTCGTGTCCGGTTCGCGCGGCGCGGCGGGCGGCGCGATGGTCCGGAGCAGCCAGTCCGTGAGCGGGATGGAGACGTTGAGGTTCCATTTCCGCATCAGTCGTGGATCGTGGTGCCGCGCATGATGGCGGCCCCAGCGGCGGATGAGGCCGAGCTTGCCGATCGGATGCCCCGCGGGCAGGTGGTACGAGAGATGGAGAAGCTCGTAGGCCGCCAGGTAGAGCGATTCGGTGGCGAGCGCCAGCCAGCCGGCGTTGGCGCCGAAGACCAGCGCGGGGACGAGCGCGACGAGCGCGGCGGCCAGGGCCACGACCGAGAAGGTCGCGGGGCCGAGCAATACGAGCGGCAGTTCGCGCCAGTCGCGGACGGCCATCGTCTCCTCGCGGTACAGGCGATGGTGCTCGAGCGTGTGCTTCTTGTAGATGAAGCCGCCGAGCCGGGGCCGGTGCAGCACCTCGCGGTGGATGAGCCACTCGAAGGCGTTGGCGACGAGGAAGGTCGCGGGAACGACCAGCCATTCGAGCGCGCGGACGTCGTGCAGGCGCAGGGTCGCGATGATCGCGGCGGCCAGGCCGATGCCGGGCGCGATGCAGACGTGCCCGAGCGGCGAGTACCACCGCGGGACATGGGACAGGAGCGAAAGCCGGAGTTCTTCACGCTTGTCGGACATGGGTGCCTCCATGCGGGAGGGCCGATGAAAGGAACACGGGATGAACTTACCTTTATGAAATATAAAAGACCAGAGTACAGAGGACGGAGGGAGACCAAAGAGCAAAGGGCAAAGTAAGATCAGAGAACAAAGAGGCCGCCGCCTCGTCGTGAACGAGGCGGCGGCCTCTGCTCTTTGTCCTCACTTTGTACTTTGATCTCCTTTCTCCCTCTGCCCTCCATTCTCTGAACTCTCATAGAAGAAAAAGACCCGCCTCAGCGGGTCTTGAAGTCGATCCTGAATTCCTTTCCCTGGTCCTTGAAGCCCAGCTTCAGGTACAGGGCATGGACCTTCTCGCGTTCGTGGCGGCTCGTGGCCACCAGCTTGTAGCACCCGCGCCTGCGGGCCTCGCTGATGACGCGCTGCACGAGCGCGGTCCCGACGGAGCCGCCGCGGTGCTCCGGTTCGACGAACACGTCCTCCATGAACCCGAACGGGCGGTCGTGGAGCTTGTTCCACAGCACGTAGAGGAACGCGCGGCCGACGATCTTCCCCTTCACCGCGCGGGTGATGAGGATGCCGCTGGCCGGCGCCCTCGTGATGGTGAGGTGCATGCGCGACATGGCTCCTCCTTTCAGGTGCCCGAGAGCACGTACCAGACGCCTTCGTCGTGCTCGCGGAACGGTTCGACGAGCGGAACGAACGACGGGAGCAGGCGGATGAGCGGTTCGAGCGCGTCGGCTTCGCGCCGCCCTTCGGCCGCGAAGGCCGTGAAAGCGCTGAGCGCGTACCGCACGGTATCCCAGCACGGGGCCTGCGCCAGCGCGCCGGCGTCCTTGAGTGACCGGCGCAGGGCCGCCTCGAGCCCGTCGCCGAGCGCGGCCGCGAAGGCCATCTCGAAACGCGGGTTCGAAAGCGCGGGCGTGCGTTCGCCGTCGTAGCGCGCCCGCAGGCGGTCGTACAGGAACGCATGGTCCGGCGCCGGTTCCCATAGCGGTTCGCGGTGCGGGATGCAGGCGGCCATGAACACGCAGCCGCGCGCATGGAACTTGCCGGCGTGCCACAGCGCCGTGGCGATGCCGCCGACGTCCGCGCACGAGCCGCGGTCGAGCGGATAAGCGCCGGACGCCGCGATGGCGAAGAACGGTTCGAGGGCGGCGAGCGCGCGCTCGACGCCGGACGGGGTGCCGCCGTGCGCGAGCAGATCGCGCCGCAGCGCTTCGGGTTCGGTCTTCATGATGTCGCCTCCGCAGGGATGGGAAAGAACGGCGCTTCCGCGCCCACCCGACCTTACTTGAGAATCGGTGAAAGTCAATCGTATGAAAGACCAAAGAACACAGAACAAAGACGAAAGATCAGAGACAAAAGACCAGAGACGTTGGGTCGCCACCGGCGTCCTTGTTCTTTTTTCTTTGGTCTTTCATCTCTGTTCTTTGTTCTCTGGTCTTTAATTGCAAAAGAAAAACCCCGCACGCGTGTGCGGGGAAACGTTACTGCGGCGAGGGCTCGTCGCCCTCGATGCGGTAGTTGATGCCCTGGACATGGATGTGGTTCCAGAGCGACTTGACCTTGGCCGTGCCGGAAGCTGCGGCGGCCATGCTCTCGGTGTCCGGCTTGTACCACTTGTACGTGCCGTCCTGCACGCCCTTCCAGAACGCCTTGAACCTCCCGACGGGGATGGTCACGATGTTCTGCGATCCGCGCGCGCCGATCGTGCCGACCAGGAAGGCCACGATGCCCTTCTGGTGCTGGCTGACGATCGCCGAGCCGGACGAGCCGGGACCGCTGCTCATCTGCACGAGCGTCGCTCCCTTCCAGTTGATCGAATCCTGGATCACCGGACGGTCGAGCTTCTCCATGCTGACGTGGCCGCGGAACAGTTGCTTGCCGAGGCCGAGCGGCGAGGCGAAGTTCGAGACGTTCTCGCCGAGCTGCGGGTCGTTCGCCGCCAGCGGGATCGTGGGAACGTCCTTGGCGAGGTCCACCTCGAGGACCGCGAAGTCGTCGCCGCGGTGCTGGTAGCCCACGCCGATGACCTTGGCCTCGATCAGGCTCTTGTTGCCGGGCTCGTCGAAGGTGATGAACCAGTTCGTCTTCGCGACGTCCACCCGTTCGTGCTGGGTGTCGTCGTCCGAGACGCAGTGCGCCGCGGTGACGAAATGGTACTTCTTGTCCTTCTTCTCGAACGCGGTGACCGTGCACATCATCCGGAAGCCGCCGTCGTCGGTCTGCGCGTAGAGCAGGCCGGACGCGAGGCGGAAGTCCTTCTCCAGCTGGTTCAGCTCGTCGGCCGAGGGGGCCGGCGCCGCGTAGGCGGTGGAAGAAAAGGCCGGTACGCATGAGAGCGCGCACACGGCAAGTGCCATAGACGAAAGCGAAGCACACGTCCGTGGGAAACCCATGGGTAACGCTCCTTGCTTGCCAAGCATGGTGACCGCGAGAGAAAGCGGCAAGGTCTGACTTGAAAATGACCTTCACGAACTATAACAGGGGAACTCCGGGCGTCAAATGCGCGTTTTTCGGCCCTGTGCAGCCATGCTATGCTCAGGGAGTATGTGGCTCAGCTTCGTCCAGGTGTTCTTCGCCGTTTTCGGCGTGATGGACCCGGTCGGCAACGTCCCGGTGTTCATTTCGCTGACCGGCAAGCTCGACAAGGCCGCCCGCGAGAAGCTCGCCACCGAGGCCGTCATCCGCGCCGGCATCATCCTGACGGTCTTCGTGTTCCTCGGGAACGCGGTCCTGAACGCCTTCCATATCTCGATAGAGAGCTTCCGCATCGCCGGCGGCATCGTGCTCGTGCTGCTCGGCCTGCAGATCATGTTCGGCATCGTGCTCGAGGACGACCGGCCGGACGCCGACGGCGACATCAGCGTCGTGCCGCTCGCCATGCCGCTCATCGCGGGGCCGGGGATGATCACGCTCGCGGTCATCCTCTCCAAGGAATACGGCTATCTGCTGACGCTCGCCGGCATCGCCGCCAATCTCGCTCTGACGAAGATCTTCTTCCATTTCTCCGGCATCATCCTGCGCATGCTCGGCAAGAAAGGTTCGCTCGCCTTCGCCAAGGTCATGGGCCTCATCCTCGTCGCCATCGGCGTCGAGTTCATCCGTTCCGCTCTGGGCGCGCGTTGAACCGTCCCTGCGGTTTTCTGCTATACTTCCGGCGATAAGTCCTTCAGCCGAAGCCATGAAAGTCCTCAAGTGCAGGGATTTCGGGATCGATTGCCCGGCCGAGTTCCGGGGCGAGACGGTCGAAGACGTCCTTGAGCAGGCCAAGCGCCACGGCATGGAGAGCCACGGCCAGACCAAGGAGCAGGTCGAGGCGCCCGAGGTCCGGAAGATCGCCGAGGAGAAAAGCCGCGACCAGTCCTGACCCTATGTCGTCCCACAAATTTTCTCGTGCCGCGCGGGGAGCGGCGACAGCGACCGCCGCCTTGGCCGCGTTCTTCGCGTTCGCCTCGTTCGCGATCGGCGCCGGCGTCGCCATCGTCTCCGGCCCGTCGGTCCAGCCCTCGGAAATGACCGCGTCGAGCGCCGTCGTGCGCTGGCAGACCGACGTCGAAAGCACCACGGTCGTCCGTTTCGGCACCACGACCGCGCTCGGGCAGGAATACAAGAAGATCGAGCCCATCACCGAGGTCGAGACGACGGAGATCGTGCACACTATGACGCTCGCCGGCCTGCAGCCGGACACGACCTATTTCTATGTGGCGCACTCCGCGACCGCCGACGCCGCCGTTGATTCGCCGATGCTGAGCTTCCATACGCCCGCGGCTTGCCAGGCCGATACATGGGAATGCGGGGCTTGGGGCGCGTGCAGCGCGGCGACCGGTACGCAGACGCGCATCTGCACCATGACGAACGACTGCCCGGACGTCTCCACGCCCAGACCGTCGCAGAGCCAGGCGTGCACGCCAGCCTGCACCGCGGACACGTGGGAATGCTCGGCCTGGGGCGCGTGCGCCAAGAGCGCCGACGGCAGTTACGATCAGCCGCGCACCTGCACCCTCAAGACCGACTGCCCCGGCGTGACGACGCCGAAACCGGCGGAGTCGCAGTCCTGCACGCCGTCCTGCACGGCGGACACGTGGTCTTGCACGGCTTACGGCGCCTGCGACCCGGCGACGAGCAAGCAGGCGCGCACCTGCACCCTCAAGACCGACTGCCCGACGGCAACGACCGCCAAGCCCGCCGAATCGCGGTCCTGCACGGTGGCGACCCCGCCGCCCGCTCCGCCCGCGCCTCCGGCCCCGGCGCCCGTGCCGCCTCCCGCGCCTCCGCCGCAGCCCGCCTGCGACGCGGACGTCTGGGATTGCGGAGCCTGGGGGGATTGCGTCGTCGGCGCGAACGGCGGCTATTTCCGCACCAGGAACTGCACGCTGGCGACCGACTGCCCTGCAGCCGAAACGCCGTCGCCTTCGGCGTCCGAGGCTTGCGAGCCGCCGGCGAACGCCGGCGCCGAAGGCACGAACTCGGCTCCCGCCGAGGGCGGCCTGCTGACATCGCTGGGAGACGCCGGCATCGCGGACACGGTCACCGTCCGCAGCGAACCCGGCTCGACGGACCCGAACCAATCGCTCGCGCCCGACTACGTCGTCACCCTCGTGGGCGTGGACCCCGCCCTGCAGCAGGAACTCGTGCGCGAGTGCCGCGACAACGGCATCCTCGCATCCCGCTGCGCAGCCTGGCTCACGGCCAAATACCAGGACCGCCGCTGCCTCGACGCGGGCAAGACCACGCGCGAGACGTGCGAGGGGTATCTCACCGGCCTGAACGGCGGCATCTTCCCGGGATGCGAGGGCAGGACGGACACGGAATGCGCCGCCGTCAAAGGCCGGCCGCTCATGGGTTACATCAACCTCGCCGCGAAGGCGAAGTTCGACGCCGTGCTGCAGGGCGCGCTCGATGGAGGCTTGCCGGTGGAGACGATCGACGGCCTGACCGCCGTGACGCCCGCGACGGCGAGGACGTCCATCTGGTGGCCGTCCCTGGAAGGCGATACCGCGCCCGCCATGATCATCGGCGACATGGACCGCGACGGCCTGCCCGACGATCTCGAGGTCCGCATGGGCTGGGACCCGCGCTCGAGCGACGTCGAGGGCGACGCGAAACAGGCGCGCGCGGTCCTGAAGTCGTTCTTCGAGCACGGCGACAAGCCGACGCAGTTCGTGTTCGTCGACGTCGACGGGAACGGGTCGCTCGATCTCGTCGAAGACCGCAAGCTGCTCGGGCTCAAGACGTACGATCCGGTCAAGGTCTATCTGCCGGGCGACACGTCGAAGAGGGTGAAGAACATGATGGCGGCGTTCTTCGGCGCCGAAGGCGACATGGCCGCCAAGCTCGGCGTCGACCTCGACGGCGACGGCGTTCCGGAAGCGAAGCTCTCGCGCGCGGTGCTCAAGACGTTCTTCCAGAAGGGGGACAGACCGACCGAGCAGCAGTTCGGTTCGATGATCGATCCGCGCGCCTTCGCCCCGGCCGACCTCGCGCTCATCACCGGGCACGCCATCGGGCAGCCGCTCGGCGCGGGAGAGACCGATCCGTCCTTCACCGTGGCCGTCGACCTGGACGCGAACACGACAGGAAAGAGTTCTCCCTCGCGCGACGCCAACGAACCGTCGCTCGGCACGCCGACCCGCGACCAGAACGAACCAGGCGTGCTCGGCATCGGTCCCGTCAACGCGCCTATGGAATGCGAGACCGACAGGAATTGTCCGCCGGAATACCCGCAGTGCGTCGACCGCCGCTGCATCGGCGACGGGCATGACGCGAACGAGCCGCAGAGGCCCGGCACGACCGGCTACAACGACCGGGGCAACGAGGGCGATTACTCCAAGCACGCGTTCGTCCTCAGGGGCAAGGCGGCGCCGCATGCGGTCGTGGTGCTCTACATCTACAGCTACGTGCCGATGGTGCTCACCACCACGACGGACGAGAACGGCCAGTACACGTACGACGTCAGCGACAGCGTCGTCGACGGCGAGCATACGGCGTACGTCGCCGTCACCGACGACACGGGCAAGGTGGCGAAGAAGAGCTCGCCGCTGTCCTTCTTCGTGAAGGAAGCGCAAGCCGTCACGCAGGACGACTTCTACGCCTCCGACTCGAGCGCCAACGTGCCGACCGAGCCGGTCGCGCAGTGGCAGCGGTCGTACCTCATCGGCGCGGGCGCGGCGGTGGTGCTCGCGCTCATCGGCGTCTGGCTGTTCGTCGCCCGCAAGCTCGGGCCCGACCAGCCGCCGACGCCGCCCGCCGAACCGCCGAAGCAGTAGAGTGCGAAGGGCAAAGGACAAAGGCCAGAGCTTAGAGGAAAAGGCATCCTAAAAACGCCCTGCGCAAGCAGGGCGTTTTTTTGAACATCTCGCATTCCTCTAAACTCCGTTCTCTGCCCTCTGTTCTTGCTCACTGCATCGTCACGATCTCCTTGCAGGAATCGACGATGCTCTTCACGCGGTCGATGGGGATGCCGGTGCTCGCCGCGAGCGGGCCGGGCTTCTTCCCGGAGATCTCCCGGCAGAGCATCAGGTTCTTCTTGGAGAAGGCCTCGAGCTCCCACTGCTTCAGGTTCTCGAGCACGGTGATGGGATAGAGCGCGGCGTGGTCGACCATGCGGGCGAGCGACTGCTCCGTCTGGCTCCAGCCGATCATGACGATGCCTTTGCAGACGCCGAACTGGTGCGCGCGGTCCGAGAAGCGGCCGTTCGTCACGATCCAGGCCTCGTCGAAGAAGGGCGTGTTCTTGCCGGCCTTCGATCCTTCGCGCAGGTCGATGAGCCGCGCCCAGGTCGCCATGGCGTCCTTGAGCGTGACGGTATCGTCGAAGCGGTTCCGGAACTTCGCCTCGATCATGATGGTCCGGCTCGGCGACGTGGCGATGACGTCCACCTCGTGCATGACGCACAGGCCGGAGAGCTCGTTGTCGGGGATCTCCGTCTTGTACTCGTAGGCCCGCAGGATGGAGGCCACGTACTTCTCGAACTTGAAGCCGGCAGGACCGAGCTTCAGCAGTCCCGTCCTCAGGTTGTAGCGGTGCGCCAGGCACCGGCTCTCCGAGCGGAGTTCCTTGCGGACGATGGCGTAGACCTCGTTCGTGGTCATGCCGTCCTTCGTCTGGGCCATGACCTTCTGGACGATGTGGTTGATGAGATCGTCCTTCGCGCCGATGCGCCGCAGCGTGTCGACGATCTTCTCGGGCTTGAACTGGACCTTGTCACCGTTGGCTTTCACGACGAGCATACGCCGTCTATTGTCGCGCGGGATGCCGTTTTCCGGCAAGGCCCGCCGCGACGGCCATGGAGACCAGGAAAAAGGCGACGGCGCAGAGCACCACGGTCGCACCGCTCGCGAGGTTGAGATAGTAGGAAAGGATGAGGCCGGTCACGGTCGAGAGCGCGGAGACCGCGGTCGCGATCGCCCAGGTCGCGCGGAAGCCCAGGCGGAACTGCATCGCCGCAAGCACGGGAATGACCATGAGCGCGCCGATGAGCAGGACGCCTACGACGTGGATGGAGATGGCGATGGTCGCGGCGCCGAGCACGGCGAGCAGGCGGTTAAGCGTCTTCACCGGAAGTCCGGCGGCCTGCGCGACGTCCTCGTCGAGCGAGACCGCGAAGAACGGCTCCCACAGGAGCGCCGCGACGGCGAGCGCGAGCGCGCCGAGCACGGCGATGTTGCGGACCTCGTCGCCGGTCACGGTGAGCACGCTGCCGAACAGGAAGCTGGCGATGTTGATGCCCGCCGAGCGCCTGAGGCCGAGCAGGACGACGCCCGTCGCCAGCCCGCCGAAGAGGAAGAGCGAGACGACCGTGTCCGAGGCGAGCGTCCGCCGCTCGCGGAGCCGCTCGATGCCGAGGATGGCGATGACGCAGGCGATGAGCGCGGACCACAGCGACGAGAGCCCGAAGAACATCCCGGCCGCGACGCCGGCGAGCGAGACGTGCGCGAGCGTGTCCGCCATGGCGGAATAGCGGCGCACGACGAAGAAGATGCCGATGGTCGGCGCGACGATCGAGAGGACCAGGCCGGCTTCGAGCGCGCGCCGCATGAACTCGTAGTCGAGGAAATTCGGCATATCAATGGTCGTTGCCGTGAGGTTCTCCGTTCTCGTGGAACCCGTGGTGGGCCTCGAGGTCGTTGTGGTCGTGGTGGAGGTTCTTCATGGCGCTGCCGGTGACGACGCAGGCCTTCTCGCCGTGGCAGACCAGCTCGTGGCGCAGGCACAGCGCGGAATCCGCCTCCTTGGCGATGCGATGGACGTCGTGCGACACGAAGATGATGGTCTTGCCCTTCTTGTTGAGCGCCTTGAGCGTGGCGTAGAACTCCTCGCGAGAGCCGGGGTCGAGCCCCTCGATGGGCTCGTCGAGCATGAGGATGTCCGGCTCGGCGGCGAGCGCGCGGGCCAGCAGCACGCGCTGCCGTTCGCCGCCGGAGAGCGACGCGATGACGCGGTGGCGGAGATGGCCGATGTTCGTGGCGTCGAAGGCGGCGTCGATGGCCTTCTCATCCGAGGCGCTGGGCCGCGCCAGGAGGCCGCGGACCTGGGTGCGTCCGGCGGCCACGACCTCCTCGGAGGTGGCCGGGAAGGACGGGTCGATGAGCCCGCCGCGCTGGGCCACGAAGCCGATGCGGCGCCTCGCGTGCATGTCGCCGCACGGCAGCCCGAAGACGCGCACGGAGCCTTTCGTCGGTTCGAGCAGGCCGAGCAGCACGCGCAGGAGCGTCGATTTCCCGCCGCCGTTCGGTCCGATGACCGCGACGTACGAACCCGGCGCGATCGTGAAAGAGAAGTTCTCGAAGAGCGCCTCGCCGTTGCGGACGTAGGTCAGGCCCTTTGCTTCGATGGCCGCGGTCTTTTTCACTGGCATTCGAGCGCTGTTCTCAGGTTCGCGAGGTTCTCGCGCTGCACCGAGAGATAATCCCTGCCCGCGGCGATGTCGCCGTCCGTCAGGCCTTCGAGCGGGTTGAACACGAGGGTCTGCGCGCCGATCTCGGCGGCGATGGTCTTGGAAAGCTGGGGGTTCACCAGCGTCTCGAAGAAGACGTAGTGCACGTCCTTCGCCTTCGCCGCGGCCGCGAGCGAGGCCATGGCCCCGGCGGAGGGTTCTTCTTCGGGCGACAGGCCGGCGATGGAAAGCTGGGTGAAGCCGTAACGCGCGCCGAGATAGGCGAAGGCGGCGTGCGAGGTCACCGCGGTGTGGAGCCGGCAGGACGCGAGACCGCCCTTGAACTCGGCGTCGAGCTGAGCCAGCTCCGCGACGTACGCGGCGGCGTTGGCGCGGTAGGTCTCGGCGTGCGCCGCGTCGATGGCGATGAGCTTGTCGCGGATGGCCTCGACCTCCTTCTGCGCGATGACGGGATCGAGCCAGAAATGCGGATCGAAGGCCAGTTCCTGTTCTCCCTCGGGCGCCGGCAGCTTCGCGTCCACTGCCGGGGAGATCTCGAGCGTCGCCGTCCTCGAACCGTCGAGCGAAGGCGCGAGCCTCGCGGCCCAGTTGTCCATGCCGCCGCCGTTATACACGAAAAGGTCGGCCTCATGCGCGGCCGCGACCTGCCGCGGCGTCGGCTCATAGTCATGCGGCTCGGCGCCGGCGGGCGTCACGTTCGTGACCGACGCGAGGTCGCCGGCGACCTTGGAAGCGAAATGGGCAAGGGGATAGAAGCTCGCCATGATCGTGAGGTTCGCGCTCGTCGGGGCAGCCGGGGCATTGCCGCAGCCGAAGCCCGCGAAGAGCAGGGCCGCGACGGACGCGATGAAGGGAAGTCTCTTGCGCATGCTCGTTCGGTGATGCCCCGATGATAATGCAACTGAGTTGCGTCTGTCAAACCTTGGGGCCGTTGCCGTTCCCGTACCTTTTCTTGATCGGCAAGAGCTTCCCGCCGGTGACGTCCACCGCGACGCCCATCACGCCGATGATCGCGCCGTCGCGGGCCTTGAGCGGCATGTTCGTGACCTCGAGCGTTCGCTCCTTGAGGAACAGCGTGCCGCGCACGGTCTCGCCCCTGAGCGCGCGATGATGGTTGTCGACGATGGCCGGCTCGTTCTTGTACAGCTCGAACACCGACATGCCGATGTGCGACCCCGGCTCGATGCCGAGTCCGGCGAGGCCGCGGCCTTCCGAGAGCGTCATCACGCCATCCTTGTCCGTGGCCCAGAGGATGATCGGCGCCCCGTCGAGCACCGTCTTGAGGCGCATCTCGCTGTCGCGCAGTTTCTCCGTCCTGCGCCGCACTTCCTCGGAGAGTTCGGCGCCCTTGGTGCGAAGTTCGTTCTCCATCTTCCGGAAGGCGGTGACGTCGTGGACGGTGACGACCAGGCGGACGGGCTTGCCGGCGCCATCGCGCTGCACCGCGCCGTGCGCGCGCAGGATGCGCTGCTCGCCGTCCGGACGCGTGATGCGGTGATCGAAGCTGAAAGGGACCGCCTCGGTCCGCGCCTTCTTCACGGCGATCTTCACCCGCTCGCGGTCTTCCGTGTCGATCTGCTGCAGATAGGCGGCGAGCGTCGGCCTCTCCGAGCCCGGCTCGAGGCCGTAGATGCGGAAGAGCTCGTCGGTCCAGGTCATCTCGTCCGTCGCGGTGTCCCATTCCCAGCTGCCGACATGGGCGATGCGCTCGGCCTCGGCCAGGAGCTCCGTCGTCTTGCGGCGCTCCTCCTCGGCCTGCTTGCGCGCCGACAGGTCGCGCGCCACCACCGCGAGGCCGGCGAGCCTGCCCCGTTGCCCGATCGGCGAGACGGTGACCGCGACGTCGATGCGTGAGCCGTCCTTGCGTTTGTGGACGGCCTCCATCTGCTCGATGTGCTCGCCCTCGGCTGCGCGCTCGATGAGCGCCGCGGCCTGTTCTCCGGCGAGGCCGTCCGGCAGCAGCGCGGACAGGTTCTTGCCCAGGATCTCCTCGGCGGCGTAGCCGTAGGCGTCGCGTGCGCCCTGGTTCCAGCTCGTGATGGTCCCGTCGGCGTTCGTGCCGAAGATGGCGGCGTGCGAGGCGTGCACGATGGCCGCCAGGCGGTCATGCGCTTCGCTCTCGGCCACGCGCTTGCTGACGTCGCTGAAGGTCGCGAGCGCGGCGAAGGTCTCGCCGGAGCGCCGGACGGGGACGACGCGCAGGTCGAACACCGCGGGCTCGCCGGCCGGTCCGCGAAGTCGCACCTCGTTGCGGGCCTCGCCGCCGTTCGAGAACACCCGCGACAGCATCTTGCGGGCCTGGGCCCGGTGCTCGGCCGGCAGCAGCGTCACGAACATCCGGCCGACCACGCTGCCCTTCTCCTCCGGCGACCAGGTGAGGGGGCGGTTGACGTAATGGACCGTGCCGTCGCGGCGCACGGTCATGACCACGTCGGGGACGTGCTCGGAGAGCAGGCGCCACATCTGTTCCGCTTCGCGCAGCCGGGCGTTGTCGCGCGCCATGCGCGACGTGAGCGCGTTGACCGCGAGCGTGATGACGGGGAAGCCGATCGACACGACGATCATGCGCATGCGATCGTCCGAGGTATAGAGGAAGAACGTGCGCGGTTCGGAAAGAAGCCCCGCGAGGAAGAACCAGCCGATCGCGCCGCAGACGAGGCCCGCGATCACGCCGCCCTCGAGCGTCGCGTAGAGGACGAGCAGGCCGAAGACCAGGGAAGCGATGTCGTGCGGAACGTGCCAGCCGGAACGTTCGGCGGCGACGAGGAACGAGCCGACGAACAAGGACGCCGCCGGGACGGCGGAAGCGCGGAGGATGCGCAGGAGGGTCGCCCGGTTCATCGCGTCGCGGCGATTCGCCATAGTCATCCTATGATAGCACGAGCGGAACCCCCTCCGCGAACCGCGGAGGATGGCCGACGCGCCGGAAATGTGGCATGGTGGACGGGTTATGAGCCCCGCAGACGCAGCGCGAGCGGTCGCGCCCATCCTCGACGATCCGCGCCTGGCCTTCCTCGGCAGGATGCGTGAGGCGTTCCCGTCCGCCGAGTGGTTCCTCGTGGGCGGCGCGGTGCGCGACCTGGTGCTCGGCCGCTCCGGCACGAAGGACATCGACCTCGTGGCCCGCAAGGTCGGCCTCGAGGAGCTTTCACGGCTGCTCGCCAAGGAAGGCGACGTGAACTACGTCGGCAGGAACTTCGGCGTGCTCAAGTTCCGGCCGCGGGGTACCGGAGACGTCATCGATATCGCCTGGCCGCGCACCGAACGCGCCGGCATGACCGGCGCCTACCGCGACTTCGCCGTGCAATCCGACCCCGACCTTCCCATCGAGCGCGACCTGGCGCGTCGCGACTTCGCCATGAACGCCATGGCCTTCGACCTCGTGAAGGGCGAGCTGCTCGATCCTTATGGCGGGCTCGCCGACATCGAGGCGAAGACGGTGCGCGCGGTCGGCGATGCGCAGGTCCGTTTCGCGGAGGACCACTCGCGCATGCTCCGCGCCGTCCGGTTCGCCTGCCAGCTCGGCTTCGTCATCGAACCGGCAACGTGGGACGCGATCGCGCGCCGCGTGCCGCATCTGCATGACCTGCGTGAGGACGGGGAGCGCGTGGTGCCGTACGAAACGATCGCGAAGGAGTTCGTGAAGGCCATGGCCGCGGACCCCGCGCGCGCCGTCGAACTGTTCCACAAATGCGGCGCGCTGTTCCGGCTCGTGCCCGAGCTCGCGTCGCTTTCATCCTGCGCGCAGACGCCGGAGCATCATGCTGAAGGCGACGTCTGGACCCACACCATGCTCGCGCTCGCGAAATTGCGCGGGCCGGAGTTCGCCGGGCTCTTCCCGGGGGAGGCCGCGGACGCCGAGACGGCGATCGCGGTGCTGCTCCATGACGTCGCCAAGCCGCAGACGTTCGAGCTGCGCGGAGGCAAGGCGACGTTCTACGGCCATGACGAGCACGGCGCGCGGATCGCGCTGGTCGTGGCCGAGCGGCTGCGCCTGTCGAGCGCCGGCATCGATCCCGAACGGCTCGCCTGGCTCGTGCAGCACCACCTCTTCCCGAACCTCGTCGACCTCGCCGGCGTGCGCAGGACGACGCTCGCGCGGTATTTCCTGAAGGACCGGCTCGCGGGGCGCCGCCTGCTGCATCTCGCCTGCGCGGACGCCGCGGCGTCGCTCCGGCCCGACGGGTCCGCGGACCTCGGCACCTTGCGCGCGCTGCTTGCGACCCTGCGCGAGATGGAGGACCGCGAAGAGGCGGCGCCGTCGCTGCTCACCGGCGACGACGTCATGGCGATGACCGGCATGGGCCCGGGCCCGGGCGTCGGCAAGTTGCTCGATGCGCTCAAGGAGGCGCAGCTCCGCGGCGAGGTCGCGGACATCGATCATGCGAAAGAACTGATCAGAGGACTGCACCCGACGGAATGAGAACCGGCCAGCACGGCCGGTTTTTGGTTTTCATGTAGAGCCGGCCTGCCTGGGGCATCCCGCCGGTCGCCTCGGTCGGCTTCGCCTCCCTAAACGGCGACCTTGCGGGACGCCCCGGCGCGGCCTCCGCCCTCGGCAAAAAGCATCCCGGAGACTAATGAACAACAAAGAAATCCGGCCCCAAAAATGAAGCGCCGCCGCATCTCATCGGGCCGGATTTCTCGCAGGATCTTAGAAGAGGCTTCGATGGTGCGGTCTGTTTCTGGACCCCGGGTCAAGCCCGGGGT
Source organism: Binatia bacterium (assembly GCA_035495855.1). GTDB lineage: Bacteria > Patescibacteriota > Patescibacteriia > SG8-24 > SG8-24 > JAHFIW01. The sequence continues at coordinate 27,830 of DATJFD010000002.1, forward strand.
GACAAAAGTTAACTGTCACCCCGCACTTGATGCAGGTCCAGAAAAAAAGAAATGTCACCCTGAACTTGTTTCAGGGTCCAGAAACAATGACCACCTGTACCACCGAAGCCGAGTTAAGAGATCCGTCGAGAAATCCGGCTCGCTGAGACTAGGGTACGCTCCATTTCTGGAGCCGGATTTCCATGTTGCTCCATCCATGTGCGAGCGCGCATATATCGAGTACGTAGGCCGGGCCGGTCAGGTCACGCGGCGACCATTTCAGGACCCATGGGATTATGGGTCCTGGGTCGCCGCTGGCCTGACCGGACGGCCGGCTCCTCTGCCGAGTGAGACGAAAAAAACCGGCCCGAAGGCCGGTTTTCAGATCGCGACGTTATTTCTTCTTCCTCTTCTCGACCATCTCCTTCACGTCGGTCCAGCCCGCCTTCAGCTCCGACTTGAGCTCCGAAAGCTCGTCCTCGGAAAGCGCCTTCACGCCGCGGAACTCCGCGACGGTCGTCTCGACGATCTTCTCGTATGCCGTCTTGCTGAGCTTGCCGAGCCTCTTGGCATGGCCGGCGACCTTGTCCTTGATGCGCATCGCCTCTTTCTTGATGTCCTTGGCGGCCTTGTCCTTGTCCTTCATCGAGTGGAGCATGGCGGCGACCGCGCCGAGGACGGCGCCCGCTGCCAGACCCTTCACGAAGCTTTTCTTGGAGCCCATACAAAGCGAGGGTGAGTGAGCGAAGGCCTTCATTATAGCACGTCTTGACGCGCCCGGCGACCGGCCAGTACGGTGAACCGGTCCCAATGTCGTCGTGTGTTCGACAGGAGGGCGATCATGAAGTTCCGAAAGACCGCGCCGCTCCTTATCCTTGGACTTTCGTTCCTTTCCGCCGCTCCGGCCGGGGCCCAGCCCCGGCATCATCGCGAACCCGCCTATGCCTCGATCCTCCGCGGCAGCCGCGGCGCGCTTGCCGGCGAGAACGCGGTCGGCGACCGCTACGGCCTCACCCGCATCCGCGACGTCGACGAGCTCCGCCGCTTCATTGCGGCCGGGCTGCTCGTCCCCGTCGCCTCGACGGACGCGTACGAGCTGGACCCTACGCTCGGCGAGGAGGACCCGGACAACGCCGCGCTCTACGCGCACGCGCGTCCCTGGACCCGCGCCTTCCTCGACGACGTGCTCGCCGAGGGTCACCGCCTCCACGGCGACCGCTACAAGATCACGTCGCTCGTGCGCACGCAGGCGTACCAGCGTACGCTGCGCCGGCACAATGCCGCCGCCGCGACGGGAAGGACGAGGGACGAGCGTTCCTCGCACCTGACGGGGTCGACCGTCGACATCCGCAGCACCGAGCTGTCGCCGGCGGGCATCGAATGGCTGCGCACGCGGCTCGCCGCGCTCGAGCGCGCCGGCGCCATCCGCGCGACCGAGGAGCGCTACAACGGCTGCTTCCACATCATGGTCACGCCCGACTTCGAACGGCTGGCGCACCCCGCGCCGCCCCGGCATCGAAAGCACAAATAGACGACCTGCCCCTCGAGGCGGGTTTTTTTTAGAGGAAAAAGGGAAAAGAAAAAAGCTTAGATGAATTGAGATCTCTAAACCGTCCTGCTCGAGCATGACGGTTTTTTGTACATGTCCATTCCTCTAAGCTTTCCCTTTTTCCTTTTTTGCTTTTATCTCCATTTATCCCCAGCTCGTTTGACCAAACGTTCAACCCTGGTATCCTCCATCCATATGGTTCTCGCGACCGTCACCACGACCACGACGTCGACCACGCGCAAAGCGGGGTAGGTTGTCGTGCGAAGGAGACACGAGACCGGACCCCGCCACTGAGCGGGGTCTTTCTTTAAACCAAGACCTTATGATCGTCATGAAGTTCGGCGGCAGTTCCGTCGGGACCGCCGAGGCCATCGGCCAGGTGGCGGGGCTGGTCGAAAGCTACCGCGAAGAAAAGCCCGTCATCGTCGTTTCAGCCCTCCAGGGCGTCACCGACCGCCTGCTCGCGCTCGCGGACGCGGCGCTCGCGCGCGACCTCGACGCCGTCGAGGCCGGCCTGGCGCAGCTCCGCAGCCGCCATCGCGAGACCGCCATCGGCGCGGCGGGGGACGACGCCCTCGCCTGCCTCGCGCGCATCGACGCGCTCATGGGCGAGCTCGGCCACGCGCTGCGCGGCATCGCGGCCCTCGGCGAGCTCTCGCCGCGCTCGCTCGACCTCGTCGTCTCGTTCGGCGAGCGGCTCTCCGCGCCCATCGTCGCCGCGGCGCTCTCCGCCCGCGGCATCCCCGCGGAGGACGTCGACGCCCGCGCGCTCATCGTCACCGACGACCGCTTCACCTCCGCCGCGGTGCGCTTCCCGGAGACCGACGCGCGCGTGGCCGCGGCGCTGCCGCCGATGACGGATGCGGGCAAAGTGCCGGTCGTCACCGGTTTCATCGGCGCGACCGAGGACGGCGTCACGACGACGCTCGGCCGCGGCGGGTCGGACTACAGCGTGGCCATCCTCGCCGGCGCGGTCGGCGCGCGCGAGATCTGGATCTGGAAGGAGGTCGACGGCGTCATGACCGCGGACCCCGGCACCGTGCCGGACGCGTCGCTGCTCTCGGCCATCAGCTACGACGAAGCCGCCGAGATGTCCTACTTCGGCGCCAAGGTGCTCCACCCGAAGACGATGATCCCGGCGGTCGAAAGGTCCATCCCCATCAGGATGCGCAACACCTTCCGGCCGGACGCGCCGGGCACGGTCATCGGCCGCGGCACCGTCGCGTCGCCGCTCGGCGTGAAGGTCGTGACCGCCATCAAGAAGCTCGCCATGGTGACCGTCGAGGGCAAGGGGATGATGGGCATGGCCGGGTTCGCGGCGCAGGTGCTCGGCGTCGCCGGCCGGCGCGGCATCAACGTCATCATGTTCAGCCAGTCTTCGTCCGAGCAGAACATCTGCCTCGTCACCGGCGCCAAGGACGGCCACCGCTTCAAGGCCGAGCTCGAGCGCGAACTGCGCGAAGAACTTTCGCAGCGGCTCATCGACCGTATCACCGTCGAGGACGGCGTCGCCGCGGTCGCGGTCGTGGGCGAAGGCATGAAGGGCGCGCCCGGCGTGGCCGCGCGGCTGTTCGGCGCGGTCGCGGAGGCGAACGTGAACATCCTCGCCATCGCGCAAGGATCGTCCGAGCGCAACATCTCGTTCGTGGTCCGCGAGGCCGACGCCGACGCCGCGGTGCGCGAGGTCCACAAGGCCTTCGGCCTGCATGATTTGGCCCCCAAGACCACGGCCAAAGCCTCGAAGCTCGAAGCTAGAAGCTCGCAGCTATGAAACTCGTCCCCATCGCCGTCATCGGCAAAGGCAACGTCGGCAAGGCCTTCCTGCGGCAGGTCGCGGAGGCCCGGCCCAGGTTCCGCGAGCGCGGGCTCGACCTGCGCGTCACCGCCGTGGTCGGCAAGAGCGCCGGCCTCTACGTGCAGGGCGGGATCCCCGACGCGACCATCGAGGACCTCGCGAACGGCCGCGCGAAGATCGAGAAGACGAGGACCGGCGATGGTCCCGCGGGCGGCTGGGACGAGGTCACCGCCAACATCGCCGCGGCCGGCGCGCTCGGCCAGGTCGTCGTCGACGCCACGGCCGAGGACGACGCGCGCGTGCACGCGGAATGGCTGAAACGCGGCTGGAACGTCGTCACCGCGAACAAGCGGCCGATCACGGGACCGCTCCTGCATTACGACGCCATCCTCGCCGGACGCGACCGTCCCGAAGCGCCTGGCTACCGCTACGAAGCGACGGTCGGCGCGGGACTGCCGATCATCTCGACGCTCCAGGACATGCTGGCCACCGGCGACGAGGTCATCGAGGTCAGGGCCGCGGTCTCCGGCACGCTCGGGTTCCTGTTCTCCTCGTGCGAGGAGGGCGTGCCGTTCTCTGCGGCGGTGGCGGAGGCGAAGTCGCGCGGCTACACCGAGCCCGACCCGCGTGAGGACCTCTCCGGCGCGGACGTCGCCCGCAAGGCGCTCATCCTCGCCCGGCTGTTCGGCCAGCGCAAGGAATTGAAAGATATTCCCGCCGAGAGCCTCGTGCCGCCGGAGCTCGAAGGCGCGACCGTCGAAGAGTTCCTGCGCGAGCTCGGCGGGCACAGCCGCGCGATCGACGATCGCTTCCGCGCCGTGGCGCGGCGCAAGCACACGCTGCGCTACCTCATGGCCGTCACGCCCTCCGACGTACGCGTCGGCATCGAGGAAGTCCCGGTCGGGACGGCCTTCGGCGCGCGCAAAGGCCCCGAGAACATGTTCATCATCCGGACGCGGCGCTACAACGCGCTGCCGCTCGTCATCCGCGGCCCCGGCGCGGGCGCCGAGGTCACCGCGGCCGGCATCTTCGCCGACGTCCTTCGCATCATCAGGCATTGACCCCTTCATCTATGAACGCACCCCGCTATCGCATCGGCATCCTCGGCGCCACCGGCATGGTCGGCCAGCGGATGCTCTCGCTCCTCGACGGCCATCCTTGGTTCACCGTGACCGCGCTCGGCGCTTCCGAACAATCCGCCGGCAAGCGCTACACCGACGCCGCCGCCTGGCAACTCGACCAGCCCATGCCCGCCTGGGCCCGCGACATGGTCGTGAAGAACTGCGTGCCGGACCTCGAGTGCGACCTGGTCCTCTCCGGCCTCGACAACGCCGTGGCCGGCGAGATCGAAGAGACGTTCGCCGCCGCCGGCTATCCCGTCATCTCGAACGCCAAGAACCACCGCATGGAAGCGGACGTGCCGCTCGTCATCCCCGAGGTGAACCCCGGGCATCTCGACGTCCTCGCGCGGCAGCGGGCGATGCGCGGCTGGAAGAAGGGCTGCATCGTCACGAACCCCAACTGCTCGACCGTCGGCCTCGTCTGCGCGCTCAAGCCGCTCCAGGATTCGTTCGGCCTGCGCAAGGCGATGGTCACGACCATGCAGGCGATCTCCGGCGCGGGCTATCCCGGCGTCGCCTCGCTCGACATCCTCGACAACGTCATCCCGTTCATCAAAGGCGAAGAGGAGAAGATGCAGTCCGAGACGATGAAACTGCTCGGCAACTTCGACGGCGAGAAGTTCGCCGACGCGGACATGGCCGTCTCCGCGCACTGCAATCGCGTGCATGTCCGCGACGGGCATCTCGAATGCGTCTCGGTGGAGCTCGAGGAGCAGGCCTCGCCCGAACAGGTCGTCGAGGCGTGGCGCTCCTTCAAGCCGGAGGTCGCGGCCCTGAAGCTGCCGAGCGTGCCCGACCCGTTCATCGTCTATAAAGATGAAGAGAACCGTCCGCAGCCGCGGCGCGACCGCGAGGCGGGCAAGGGGATGACGGTCTCCGTCGGCCGGCTGCGCAAATGCCCCATCCTTCAGTACAAGTTCGTCGTGCTCTCGCACAACACCGTCCGCGGCGCGGCCGGCGCGGCGATCGCCGACGCCGAACTGCTCGTCGCCAAGGGGCTGGTCTGAGAGCACGAAAAAGGAAAATAGCAAGGGTCCCCCGAAAGGGGGGACTGGACGAACTCAGCGCCGGGTTTAAGGTGAGAACGTAAGTCATTAAGTCCACGCGTATGCACAAGGAAATGTTGTTCGCGTACGGCACGCTCCGGGACGGTGACATCCGCAAGGCGCTGTTCGGCGGCCTGCCGGCGGGAGAACCCGACATGTTGCACGGGTTCCTGAAGACGACGACGTCGATCAGCGGCGTCCATTACCCGAACATCGTCCCCGCCGAGGACGTGGTCGTGCACGGCGAAGTGCTGGAGGTGGACGAAGACACGCTGCGGCGCGTCGACGCCTACGAATCCGAGGCGTACCAGCGGCGCAGGATGCGGCTCGCGAGCGGGAAACAGGCCTGGGTCTACATCAGGGACTGACGCATGCCGATGACGCACGCCAGAGCCTTCGCGCCCGCGACCGTCGCCAACGTCGGTCCCGGTTTCGACGTCTTCGGGTTCGCGCTCGAGCGGCCGGGGGACGTCGTCGAAGCCTGGAGGAACGGCAAGCGCGGCGCGCGCCTCGTCGAGGTCACCGGCGACGACGGGAAGCTTCCGCGCGACGCGGCGACGAACGTCGCTTCCGCGGTCGCCGCGCGGATGCTGCGCGGCTCCGGAGCGAAGTTCGGCGTCGCGCTCCGCCTGGAGAAAGGGCTGCCGCTCGGCAGCGGGCTCGGCTCGTCCTCCGCTTCCGCGGTCGCCGCGGCCGTGGCCGTCAACGCGCTGCTCGACCGCCCGTACACGGAGGATGAACTGCTCGAGTTCGCGCGCTACGGCGAGAAGGTCGCCTGCGGAGCCGCGCACGTCGACAACGTCGCCCCCGCGCTCTTCGGCGGCTTCACCGTCGTCGTCCGCCAGGACCCGCCGGAAGTCGTCCGCCTGCGCTGCCCCAAGACCTGGCGCGCGGTCGTCGCGCATCCCCGTTTCGAGCTTTCCACCCGCAAGGCGCGCGCGGTGCTGCCGCGCGAGGTGCCGCTTTCGCGCATGACCGCCAACGTCGCAGCCGCAGCCGCCGCGGTCGCGGCCGTGATGGGCGGCGACCTCGCCGCGCTGGGACGCGCCATCACCCGCGAGGCCGTCATCACGCGCGCCCGCGCGGGCCTCATCCCCGGCTTCAAGGAGGTCGGCGAAGCCGCCTTGTCCGCCGGCGCCGCGGGCTTTTCCATCTCCGGCGCGGGCCCGTCGATCTTCGCGTTGACCGACGGCGACCGCCGTGCGACGCTCGTGGGAGCGAAGATGATCGCGGCCTGGAGGCGCCTCGGCATCGCCGCGGACCTCTATCTGAGCCGCGTCGGCGCCCCGGGCGCCCGCCTTTTGGAAGACACAAGGAGCTAGTTATGCAAAGCGCGACCCGTCTCGCCTGCGTTCTTTGCGGAGCGGCATACCCGCTCGACGATCGCATGTCGTGCGGCTGCGGGGGACTCCTCGACGTCGTTCACGACATGCATGCGGCCGCGAAACGCGGCCCCGACGGCTGGAAGCGCCTGTTCGCGTCCCGCCGCGCGGGCCCGATGTCGCCCGCGGACGCGAGCGGCGTCTGGCGTTACCGCGAACTCGTCGTGCCCGACCTCGACCCGGACGAGCTCGTCACCCGCGGGGAAGGCAACACCCGCCTCTACGGCCCCGGGCTCTTCAGGAAGGCCAACGCCTTCATGGGCACGGACGCCGTCTCCTTCAAGCATGAAGGGGAGAACCCGACCGGCTCGTTCAAGGACCGCGGCATGACCGTGGCCATGAGCTGGGCCAGGAAGCGCGGCGCCAAGACCGTCGTGTGCGCCTCGACCGGCAACACCTCGGCCGCCGTCGCCTCGTACGCCTCGCTCGCCGGACTGCCCGCCGTCATCATCATCTCCGAGAAGGGGACGGCGCTCGGCAAGGTCGCGCAATCGCTCGCCTACGGCGCGCGCTGCGTGATGATCCGCGGCGACTTCGACGCCGCCCTCAGGCTGGTCATGGCCTCCAAGGACAAGCTCGGGCTCACGGTCATGAACTCCGTGAACCCGATCCGCCTCGAAGGCCAGAAGACCATCATCTGGGAGGCGCTCGAGCAGCGCGGCTGGGACCCGCCCGACTGGTTCGTCGTTCCCGGGGGAAACCTCGGCAACGCCGCCGCCTTCGGCAAGGCGCTGCGCGAGGCCGTCGACCTCGGGCTCATCGCCCGCATGCCGCGGCTCGCCGTGGTGCAGGCCGCCGGCGCGGACCCGTTCTACAAGGCCTCGCTCGCCGGCTGGAAGCGCGGCCCCGTCGCCGCGAAGACCATCGCGACCGCCATCAAGATCGGCGACCCGGTGAACTTCGACAAGGCCGTGCGCGCCATCAACTGGACGAACGGCGCCGTGACCGAGGTCGACGACCAGGCCATCATGGACGCCAAGGCCGCGCTCGACGCGGACGGCGTCGGCGCCGAACCCGCCTCCTGCGCCACCGCCGCCGGCATCCGCCGGCTCGTGGCCGAAGGGGTCATGCGCAAGGACGAGACCGCGATCGCCGTGCTCACCGGGAACTTCCTCAAGGACCCGGACGCGACCATGGGCTACCACGCGGGCACGCTCGACGGCATCGCCTCGAACGCGGCCAACCGGCCGGTCGTCATCGACGCGACGCTCGACGCGCTCGAAGCCGCCCTCGCCGCGCCGCGATAAAAAAGACCCCGACAGCCGTCGGGGTCGTTTTCTTTTCAGGAGTGCCGGACCGAGATCCGGCCGAGCATGTTCGTCATGTGGACGTGGAGGCGCCGCGCCTGGGAAGGCGACATGTGCCGCATCATCATCTTCTCGAGGCGCTGGACCTCCGCTTCCTCCGCCTTGCCGTCCCCGTCGCCGACGAACGAATCGCCGATGAGGATATGCAGGCATTCGTGCACGAAGGTCGCGATGACGTCCTCGCGGTAGTCCACGAAGATGGTGCGCGTCTCCTCGTCGACCATGCCGACGCAGGCGGTGACGGGCCGGCCGGTCCTGTCCGTCAGGCCGAGGCGTTTCGACACGCGGGGGTTCCCGAACATGTCGATGTACACGAGCCGCCACTCGTACTGGCCGCACAGCTTGTAGATGCGGTGCATGAGGCGGTAATGCAGCCGGCGCTCGCGGCGCCGGCGATCGTTCTTCGCCATGGCACGCTCCGGGTCCGGACACGGTTCGAAAGGGCTTCCTCAGCAGTACCAAAGGGAACGCCGAGGCGCAAACCGAAGGCCGAGTACCCAGTACTCAGTACTCAGTAAACAGAGGTCGGCGTCGATTCTGTGTACTGTGTACTGAGTACTGTTTACCGTGTACTCGCCCGTCCTGCTATAATCGTCCCATGAGCAAGAAGTGCGGCGTCGACCGCGAGAACGCCATCATGTACCTCAAGGACGTCGAGCCGTTGTGGCGCGCTTTCTGGCTGCACATGCACCTGATGGCCAAGAACCTCCGCGAGTTCGGCGAGGGGCTGGCCACGGTGAGCGACGACGTCTTCGCCTACCACGTGAGCGGACAGAAGAACGACCTCAGCCGCTGGGTGCAGGAAGTGATCGGCGACGCCTCGCTGGCCGAGGACCTGCGCACCGTGAAGGACCAGCGCGAGGCCTCCCGCATCGTCCTCGACCGCGTGGCCGAGCTCGAGCTCGCGGCGGCCGGAAGGGCCGCTTGATGAACGCCGCGCGGCGCGCTATCGTGATGCCAAGATCCATTCATTAAACTATGAAGGAAAAGGCGAACGCCACCAGGCTCGCATGCACCGTCTGCGAGCACGAACACAAGGATGACGGCACCTGCGAATGCGGGTGCGAGGCCGAGCAGCAGGTCGATCAGATCTGCTGGAACTGCGGCCACGCCATGCACAACGAGAGGGAATGCAAGTGCGGCTGCCTCGGCTGAGCCCGGGCCTCCGCGGACACGGCGCTTCGGCGCGCGTCTTTTTTGACCATAACGTATGACCGGAAAGGAAGTCGTCCTCGACATCGAAACCTCCAACAGCTTCGCCGACGTCGGCAAGTACGATCCGAGCCTGCTCAAGGTCTCGCTCGTCGGCCTGTACTCGTACGCGACCGACAAGTACGAGTCGTTCCTCGAGCCTGACCTGCCGAAGCTCTGGCGCATCCTCGAGTCCGCCGACCGCATCATCGGCTATAACCTCTTCGGCTTCGACTACACCGTCCTCAACGAGTACTACGCCGGCGACCTCCACAAGTTCCCGACGCTCGACGTGATGCTCGAGATCGAGAAGAAGCTCGGCTTCCGCATCAAGCTCGACGACGTCGCCCACGGCTCGCTCGGGGTGGGGAAGTCCGGCAACGGTCTCCAGGCCATCGAGTTCTTCCGCCGCGGCGAGATCGACAAGCTGCGCGACTACTGCCTCATGGACGTGAAGGTAACGAAGGAGGTCTACGAGTTCGGGCTCGCCAACAAGCACGTGAAGTTCAAGGACCGCCAGGGCCAGCTCGTGCAGGTGCCGATCGACTTCGCCATCAAGCAGGAAGAGAAGAAGGCGGTGTCGATGACGCTGCCGTTGTAAAGGGCAGAGGGCAAAGGACAGAGTCGAGAGGTAAGGATGTTCAAAAAACGCCCTGCGAGCGCAGGGCGTTTTCAGTAGGTCCCTTCCTCTTACCTCTGCCCTCTGTCCTTTGTCCTTTTTTCCAAGCGCCGTGAAACGCATCTTGCTAACTTTTTCCTCGCGTAAACAGCCTTATAAACGGGCTTTCCATGCGTCGCGGCGTTATCCACAATGACCACAACATATTGTGGTATACTCGAACTAATCGACACTATATGTTGTGTATAACTGTCCTTTCCCGAGCCCGTTGCGCGGAACGCAGCGAGCGAGTATAACTTCTCAGCACGAACGAAATATTTTCTTCACCGCGCATTATGTCGACCCCCGTCCCCCCGATGAAACACAAGACCGCGAACCGACTTGATGAAACGAGGGCAGTGGCCGCGATCCTGGACCAGATCCCCGAGCTTTTGAAGGTGAAGAACGTCCGCAAGCGCGACGGGAGCCTCGTGAGCTTCGCCGCGGAGAAGATCGGCATGTCGTTGTCCGGCGCGCTCAAGGACGCCGGCGTGAACGACGAGACGCTGCTCGCGCGCTGCACGCACCAGGCGCTCATGCGCATCGACCGCGAGTTCGACGGCCACACCGTTCCGACGACGGACGACCTCGCCCGCGTCGTCGCGCTCGTGCTCGTCGACAACAACCTGCCGTTCGCGCTGAAGAAGTACTTCGCCTCCATCGCCACCGACGCCGGCGTGAGCCGCAGGGTCATCAGCAAGGGCGTCCGCTTCCGCCGCCGCTTCACGCGGCCGGGCGTGCATCCCTACGACGAGATCGAGTGGGACCTGCGCGACGCCGTCATCACCAACGAGAAGGGCAAGGTCGTGTTCGAGCAGCGCGGCGTGGAGATCCCCAAGTCCTGGAGCCAGACGGCCACCAACATCGTCGTTTCCAAGTACTTCCGCGGCGAGATCGGCAAGCCGGAACGCGAGACCTCCGTCCGCCAGATGGTCGACCGCGTCGCCAAGACCATCGCCGACTGGGGCCGCGACGGCGGGTACTTCTCCTCCGAGGAGGACGCCGAGACGTTCGAGATGGAGCTGACGCACATCCTCGTCAACCAGAAGGCCGCGTTCAACAGTCCGGTCTGGTTCAACGTCGGCGTGAACCCCAAGCCGCAGTGCTCGGCCTGCTTCATCAACTCCGTCCGCGACGACATGCGCTCGATCCTGACCCTCGCGGTCACCGAAGGCATGCTCTTCAAATACGGCTCCGGCACCGGCTCCAATCTTTCGACGCTGCGCTCCTCCAAGGAGAAGCTCGCGCACTCGAGCGGCAAGTCCTCGGGCCCCGTCTCCTTCATGAAGGGCTTCGACGCCTTCGCCGGCGTCATCAAGTCCGGCGGCAAGACGCGCCGCGCGGCCAAGATGGTCATCCTGAACGTCGACCACCCGGACGTCGAGGAGTTCGTGCAGTGCAAGGCCAAGGAGGAGCAGAAGGCGCACACGCTCATCGCCAACGGCTACGACAGCTCGATCGACGGCGACGCCTACGGTTCGATCTTCTTCCAGAACGCCAACAACAGCGTCCGCGTCTCGGATGATTTCATGCGCGCGGTCGAGGAGGACGGCATGTGGGAGACGAAGGCGGTCACGACCGGCGAGACCGTCGACCGGATGCGGGCCCGCGACCTCATGCGCAAGATCTCGCAGGCCGCCTGGGAGTGCGGCGACCCCGGCATGCAGTACGACACCACCATCAACCGCTGGCACCCGACCCCGAACAGCGGCCGCATCAACGCCTCCAACCCGTGCTCGGAGTACATGTTCCTCGACGACACGGCCTGCAACCTGGCCTCGCTGAACCTCATGAAGTTCCGCCGCGAGGACGGCTCCTGGGACGTTGACGATTTCATCCATACCACCGAGGTGGTCATCACCGCGCAGGAGATCGTCGTCGGCGCCTCCAGCTATCCGACCCCGGCCATCGAGGAGAACAGTTTCGACTTCCGCCCGCTCGGCATCGGCTACGCCAACCTCGGCGCGCTGCTCATGTCCCGCGGCCTGGCCTACGACTCCGACGAGGGCCGCAACTTCGCCGCGGCCGTGACCTCGCTGCTCTCCGGACACAGCTACTACCAGTCGGCCAAGATCGCCGAGGCGCTCGGTTCGTTCCGCTACTACAAGCTCAACGAGAAGCCGTTCCTCAAGGTCATCGGCATGCACCGCGACCACGCCTACGCGGTCCCGTCCGAGGGCGTCCCGTCCGACCTGCTGCGCGAATCGCGCCGCGCCTGGGACAACGCGCTCGAGCACGGCATGGCGCACGGCTTCAAGAACGCGCAGATCTCGGTGCTCGCCCCGACCGGCACCATCGGCTTCCTGATGGACTGCGACACCACCGGCATCGAGCCGGACATCGCGCTCGTGAAGTACAAGTGGCTCGTCGGCGGCGGCCTCATGAAGATCGTGAACCAGACGGTTCCCGACGCCCTGGCCTCGCTCGGCTACGGCGAGGGCGAATGCAAGGACATCCTCGACTACATCGACAAGCACGACACCATCGAGGGCGCCCCGCATCTCAAGGAGGAGCACCTCGCGGTCTTCGACTGCGCCTTCAAGCCGTCCAAGGGCGAACGCTCCATCCAGTACATGGGCCACATCCGCATGATGTCCGCGGTCCAGCCGTTCCTCTCGGGCGCCATCTCCAAGACCGTGAACCTGCCCGCGAACGCGACCGTCGAGGACGTCGAGGACGCCTACGTGCAGGGCTGGAGGCTCGGCCTCAAAGCCATCGCCATCTACCGCGACGGCTCCAAGGGCCAGCAGGTGCTCACCACCACCGCCGAGAAGAACGCCGACAAGAAGACGGCCCCGGCAGCGGCCGCCGCGCCGGCAGAGGTGAGGATCGAATACCGCCCGCTCCGTCGCCGCCTGCCCGACGAGCGCAAGTCCGTGACGCATAAGTTCTCCGTCGGCGGCCACGAGGGCTACATCACCGTCGGCCTCTACGACGACGGCGAGCCCGGCGAACTGTTCATCCGCATGTCCAAAGGCGGCACGGTCGTCTCGGGCCTCATGGACGCCTTCGCCACCTCCACGAGCATCGCTATGCAGTACGGCGTGCCGCTCAAGGTGCTGGCCAACAAGTTCGTGCACGTCCGCTTCGAGCCGTCCGGCTTCACCTCGCACCCGAACATCCGCATCGCCAAGTCCATCGTCGACTACCTCTTCCGCTGGATGGCCATCAAGTTCCTGACGCCGGAGGAGCAGCGCGCGCTCGGCGTGAACATGGACGTGCCGACGCTCGGCGAGGCGGGGGAGAAGGACGTGGCCGCTTCGGCCAACGTGCTCCCGACCGCCCAGCTCGATCCGGCGAACGCCGCGGTGCCCGCCGCTGCCCAGATGAAGCTCGCCGACGGCATCGACCGCGCCAAGACCGCCAACGCGCTGACCATGAGCTTCGACGTCTCGTCGGACGCGCCGGCCTGCGATACCTGCGGCGCGATCATGGTGCGCAGCGCGGCCTGCTACAAGTGCCTGAACTGCGGGTCGACGAGCGGCTGCTCCTGAAAAGTGCTATACTGAGAACGAACAATGATCCCGTGCGTCAGCAATGCTGATACGGCGGCGAGCCCCTCCTCACGCTTATGCCTCTAATAAGGTAAAGGAGGTGATCACAAACTACGGCGCCCGGTCCGCAAGGGCCGGGCGCCGTTTTGGTCCCGATATGTCCGATGTCCGCACATCCGAAAAAGCGCCGAAGTCCGTCGGCCTCGTCCAGGTCTACACCGGCGACGGGAAGGGAAAGACCACCGCTTCGCTCGGGATGGCCTTGCGCGCCGTGTCGCAGGGCATCCGCGTGGCCATCGTCCACTTCGACAAGGGCGGCACGCACTACGCCGAGCGGCAGGTCATCGCCGAGAAGTTCCCCGGGCAGATCGACCTGTTCGCCTGCGGGCTCGACCGCATCGATCCGAAGACGAATCGGTTCCGCTTCGGCGTGACGCCGGAGGACAAGGCCGAGGCCGGGCGCGGGCTCGCACTCGTCCGCGACATCTTCCGGAAAGGGGAGCACGGGCTCGTCATCCTCGACGAGATCAACTGCACCGTGTCGCTGGGCATGCTCTCCGAAGAGGACGCGCTCGCGGTCATCGCCGAGAAGCCGCCCGCGACCGAGCTCGTCCTCACCGGCCGCCAGGCGCCGGCCTCGTTCCGCGAGCTGGCCGATCTCGTGACCGAGATGACGCTCGTGAAGCATTACTTCTACGAAGGGGTGCCGGCGCGGTACGGATTGGACTATTAGAGGACAAAGGGCAGAGGACAGAGCTTAGAGGAATGCGAGACATTTCAAAAAACGCCCTGCGCAAGCAGGACGTTTTAGAATGCCTATTCCTCTAAACTCTGCCCTCTGGCCTTTCGTCCATCTCGACAAAACCGCGAAAACATGCTCAACTGGAGCCGTCCTTTCTTGGAGGTGCGTCATGCCGAAACCGCTCCGTTTCCTCGCCGCCGCCGTCGCGCTCATCGTGGTCATCGTCGCTCCCGTGTTCGCGTTCATCGGCCTCGTCGAGCTGGTCGCGGACCGCCTGCTCCTGCAGGAGGGCATCACGTGGCCGTACCTGCTCATCTTCGGCGCTCCCGCGGCGATGCTCCTCATGCTCCTCGCGCTTCGCCGCCTGTACCCGCGCCACTTCAGCTGAACACCGCCTCAGGCGGTCTTTTTTTATCCCCAATTCGGGGACAGTCCCCGATGTGTGGATATCCACAACGGGGTCAGACCCCGCGGTGGACAAAGCGGCGGGGCCCGTGACAGGGTGAACGTAACGAACTCTTAACGACAGCCTATGAGCCTCACCATCCTTTTCGCCTACGGAGAAGCCGCGTTCCATGTCTTCCTCGCCGCCGTCGCGCTGGGCGCGCTGCGCAAGTTCGGCCTCGGCGCCTGGCGCAACGTCGCCGCAGCCGTCGGCGCGGTGAAGATCGCGCAGGAGGCGGCCGTCACGGTCGCCGCCATCGCCATCGGACGGCCGCTCGAGCATCCCGGCGAGACCGTCGCCTGGGCGCTCACAGGAACGGCACTCGTGGTCATCGCCGTCTACGCCAGGATGCGGCAACATGCATGCTCCGAAGAAAGGAGAGTTTAGGATTGAGAATTGAGAAGTCGGCTACGCTCTCAACTCTAAACTCTCAATTCTCATTTCTCGTCAGGAAGACTGCGTGCGCGTCGACCGCTAGAGGAACGAAAGGCCGCTCCCGAGGGGGCGGCCCTTGCTTTTTCGGTCCGCGCGTGCGCAAGCTGGAGGCACGACCTTTTGAAGTCACCGAAGGGACGCGACGTGAAGAAATTCTTCCGGACGCTTTCGCTCGCCGCGGTCGGCATCGGCTCCACGCTCACGGGCTTCGCCTTCTACGAGGGCTGGCAGCGCGGCTTCTCGCTCGATCTCGAGCTCGGGAACTGGGACCCGTTCATCAAGGGCGCGACCGGCGCGGCCATCGCCGCGCTCGGCGCGGTCGCCTACCTGTACTTCGCGCACGCCGCGGAAGGCGGGCGCCGCCGCCACGCGCTCGCGAGGGCGCTCCGCGGGTTCGCCGCGTTGATGCTCTCCGGTCTCGAAATGCTCGGACTGCTCGCCGCGGTCTCCGCGTTCATCATCTTCCTGACGCTCGAGCGCGCGGGCGGCGGCGGCATCTGGGCGCTCGGCGTCTGCGCCTGCGGGATCGTGACGAACGTCGCGGCCCGGCCGCTCCTCACCTGGGCCAAGGGCGACACGCCGCCCCCGAAAGAGACGTCCGTCGCTTCGTTCGACGATCGCGATTGAGGGCCGCCCGGCCCTCTTTTTCCTCCTTCGCGATCTAGCCATGAGCCTTTCGCGGCGTTCGGCGAGACGAAACCCGTCGAAGCCTACGCGAAGAAGGTCCTAAAAACGCTTCGGAGGACTCCGCTCGCGCCCATGCGCGAGCTTTTCATTTTTCGCCCGCGGTGCGATGATGCGGCCGCCGCAGCAGCGGCCGGAGGAACCGTGGACAAGGTCATCGCAGGCCTCTTCGTCATCCTCTTCTTCATCGGGTGCGCCTACGTCGGCTGGACCGCCGGCCGCGCGTACCCGTTGTGGCTCGTCCTTTTCTTTCTCTCGCTCGCAGCGCTGGTCATCCTCGACCGGCGGAGGTGAATCCCGATGCGCACAGTGATGATCGCGGCGGTCTTCGCCGCTTCGCTCGCCGCAGGCTACCTGCTCGGCACCAGGCTTCCCGTCTGGGTCGCCGTTCCGGTCGTGGTCGCCGCGGCCCTCTACGCGCGGCACCGCCTCGTGTCCGGCGGCCGATGAACGCGCCCGCCCGTTCGCCGCTCAAGCCCTGGCGCAAGTTCCGCGCCGCGCTCATGGCCTTCCTGGCCCTGAAGCTCTCGGGCTGGTCGCCGTTGACCGACGCCTGGCAGCGCACGGCGCTTGCCGTCGCCGCGATGACGCTCATCTTCCTGGCCGCGCTCCGTTTCGAGCGCTGGATCCAGGACCAGCGTGAAGCGGCCGAACGACCTTCCGATCCCAAGGACCCTTGACCGGGTCCTTTTCTTTTCCTTTGGAAAACTATGCCCTGTAGTGCTATACTGTCGGCGTTGCGTCCGCTTGTGGAAAAGCGGCTCCGCGGATAATTCCTTCATCAACGCACTTATGCCTGAGAAAGGTCTTCCCGCGCGTTTCCTCGCGCTCACGCTCGTGCTGTCCGCCTGCGTCAGCATGCTGTTCGGTTTCGCGTCCGGCATGGTCGCCGGCAATCCCGTCCTCCGGAAGCAGGTCCTCTCCGTCATCGCCCCGCCGCTCGAGAAGTTCGTCGACGGCGACGGCATCGCCGCGACCGGCAAGGCGCCGGAACCCCAGAAGCCGGTCGAAGGGATGAGCGAGGAGGACAAGACCGTCGCGGTCGTCGAGTCCGCTTCGCCCGCGGTCGTGTCGATCGTCATCTCGAAGGACGTTCCCGTCTACGAGCAGTACTACGCCAACCCTTTCGGCGACGGGCAGCAGGGAGACTTCTTCCAGCAGTTCTTCGGCAACCAGCCGGGCATCGGCATCCCGCAATACCGGCAGAAGGGGACCGAACACCAGGAGATCGGGGCAGGCAGCGGTTTCCTCGTTTCCGGCGACGGGACCATCGTGACGAACCGCCACGTGGTCGCCGATGAAGGCGCCGACTACACCGTCATCCTGCAGGACGGCCGCAAGTTCCCCGGCAAAGTGCTGGGCCGCGATCCCGTCAACGACATCGCCATCATCAAGATCGACAAGGCGGCCGACGCCAAGGATTTCCCCTTCATCCCGCTCGGCGATTCCTCGAAGCTCAAGGTCGGCCAGAAGGTCGTGGCCATCGGCTACGCCCTCGGCCGCTTCGACAACACGGCGTCGACCGGCATCGTTTCGGGACTCGAGCGCCGCATCCAGGCGGGCGACGGCATGAACAGGGAGGAGGACCTCTTCGGGGTCATCCAGACCGACGCGGCCATCAACCCGGGCAACTCGGGCGGCCCGCTGCTCAACCTGCACGGCGAAGCCATCGGCGTGAACGTCGCCATCGTCCAGGGCTCGCAGAACATCGGCTTCGCCCTGCCGATCAACGACATCCGCAAGGTGGTCGATTCCGTGAAGAAGGACGGCAGGATCTCGCGCGCGTTCCTCGGCGTCCGTTACGTGATGATCAACAAGGACATCAAGGAGAAGAACCAGCTGCCGGTCGATCACGGCGCGCTCATCGCGCGCGGCGACACGCAGAGCGACCTCGCGGTCTCTCCCGGCTCGCCCGCGGACGTGGCGGGCCTCGTCGAGAACGACATCATCCTCGAGGTCGAGGGCAAGGCGCTCTCCGAGGAATACCCGCTGTTCGTCGCCATCGCGAAGTACAACGCCGGCGACAAGGTGACGCTCAAGGTGCTGCACAAGGGCAAGGAGCAGCAGGTGGTGATCACGCTGACCGAGAGGAAGTAAGGTTCGAAGAGAAAAATCCTGCCTTCGGGCAGGATTTTTTGTAGGAGTCCGGTCATGGAGCTAGATCCCGAGGCCGCGGAGGAAGGGGAAGCGGCGCAGGATGCGCGTGACAATGCGGGCCTTCGGCAGCGGCCGCGGCGCCGGGGCGGGCAGCAGTGCCGCGCGGCCGGGCGCCTTCGAGGCCCAGTCCGCGAGCGCGGCGCGCGTCGCGTCTTCGGCGAACCTCGCGGACCACATCAGGTCGGCGGGGTGCGACCGCGCGTCGAGTTCGCCGGTCCTGACGGCTTCCTCGCGGCTCCAGCTCATCCGCGCCGTTGGAGGCGACGGTCGCGAGAAGTCCGCCGCGGACCGGACCGGCTTGCCCGCGAGATGCCCGGCGATCGAGCCGGCGATGATCTTCTCAAGGCCCGGGGAATCCTGGTCCTCGACGTGGCATCGCGCTTCGGCGATGTGCCCGTCGCGGACGCGGACCTGCAGGCGGATCCGGACGTCCCAGAGAAAGTTGGAGCCGTGGTCGGCGGTGCCGACGTCGGGGTCCTCGGGGTCGAACCAGCCGCCCGCGTGCGGAGCGGGCCACTGCGCGATGGTGATGCCTTCTTGCATGATGCCTCCTCGGAAGGTGCGACGCCGCACCCTAGCACGGGTCCCCGAAAAGAAAAAGACCCCGACATGCATCGGGGCCGTTCAGCAGCCGTCGGGATCGCCCCCGACGGGATCGTTCCTGCCGGGCGCGGCCGGGTCCGGCGGGTTCGCCGGAGGGTCCTGCGACGGGCCGTGCGGGCCGGAGGCGCCGTCCTCGGCGACGGGCGTCGCCGGGAATTCCGGCGGCAGCGGCGACGGAGGCGCGGGCGGCTCGGGAGGCGCGGCGGCGAGCCTGGCCGCGCGCTTGCGCTTCCAGTCCGCGATGGCCGCCTTCACGGCATCCTCGGCGAGCACCGAGCAGTGGATCTTCACGGGCGGGAGCGAGAGCTCCTCGACGATCTCGGAGTTCTTGATCGTCAGGGCCTCCTCGACCGTCATTCCTTTCACCCATTCGGTGACGAGCGACGAGCTGGCGATCGCGGAACCGCAGCCGAAGGTCTTGAACTTGGCGTCCACGATGACGCCGTCATCGCCGATCCTGATCTGGAGGCGCATGACGTCGCCGCAGGCCGGCGCGCCGACGAGCCCCGTGCCGACGTCCTCGTCTTCCTTGTCGAGCGTGCCGACGTTGCGGGGATTCTCGTAATGGTCGATGACCTTGTCCGAATAGCCCATCCGAACACCTCCTCATCGGAAAAATGAACGCGCGGGAAGGATACTGGTGCGGCGGGCGCGGGTCAATGCGGTTCCGAAACCGGAAGAAAAATGGTACAATGACCGCATGTCTGAGCAAAACCGCAAACTTCTCTCCACCCTGGTCCTGAGCGCCGCGGCCATCGCCATCGCCCTTTTCGCCGCGCAGAACATCGTGCTGCAGACCGTGAAGACCGCTCCGTTCGTGCCCGGCAAGCTCGTCCCCCCGACCCCGTCCGCGGCCGTGCCGCCCGGCGCGCCGAAGGAGCCCGTCACCGTGCTCGAAGACCTGCGCGTGCCCTGGGAGGTTGTCGATGCCGGCGGCGGAGCGTTCCTCGTGACCGAGCGGCCCGGCTCCGTGCGCCGCTTCGTGCCGGGCGGCGAGCAGCGCACCTACGCCATCCCGAACGTGGCCGACACCGGCGAAGGCGGGCTCATGGGCATGACCTTCTCGCCGGACCGCAAGTATCTCTACCTCTACATGACCGGCCGCAAAGGCATCGCCGGCCTGACCGTGGTCAACCGGGTCATCCGCTACGCCTGGACCGACGCGGGGCCGAAGGAGGACAAGGTCATCCTCGACGACATCCCGAGCCAGATCTATCACGACGGCGGCCGCATCGCCTTCGGGCCCGACGGCATGCTCTACGTCGCGACCGGCGACGCGGGGAATTCGAGGAACGCGCAGAACACGAGTTCGCTCTCCGGGAAGATCCTGCGCATCACCGCCGACGGCGGCATCCCCGCGGACAATCCGTTCGGCAACGCCGTCTGGTCATACGGGCATCGCAACGTGCAGGGCCTCGCCTGGGACGACAAGGGCCGGCTCTGGGCGACGGAGCACGGCCGCTCGGGCGCGCAGAGCGGCTTCGACGAGCTCAACCTCATCGTGAAGGGCGGCAACTACGGCTGGCCGGACATCCAAGGCGATCAGAAGAAAGCGGGGATGATCACGCCGGTCATCAATTCCGGACCGGACGTGACCTGGGCGCCTTCCGGCCTCGCCTGGCTCGACGGCTCGCTCTGGTTCGCGGGGCTGCGGGGCGAGACGCTCTACGAAGCGGTCCCGTCCGCGGATGGGAAGAGCGTCGACTTCCGCGAGCATCTCAAGGGACAGTACGGCCGCCTGCGCGCGGTGCAGCCTATCGGCGGCCGCCTCTACGTCACCACGTCGAACACCGACGGCCGCGGCAAGCCGAGGCCGGGCGACGATCGCATTCTCGAGATCGACCCCGCCTTCTTCCGCCAGGCCCGGTGATCCTATGCGGTTCTTCGCCGCGCTCGGGAAAAACCTCCGCGAAGGCGCCTGGTTCCCGTGGCTGCGGTTCCTCACCGTCGTCATCGTCTTCGTGCTCGGCATCTGGCTCGGCCGCATCGCGCTCCGGAACGACGTCGTCGGCGAGCTGGTGCATCGCTTCGGGTACGTAGGCCTTTTCTTCGTCTCGCTGGTCGCCGGCTTCAACGTCGTCGTGCCGATACCGGCGGTCGCTTTCATCCCGCTCTACCTCGCGGCCGGCATGGCCTTCTGGCCGATGACGCTCGTCATGGTCGCGGGCGAGACGATCGCCGACCTGCTGTCCGTCTGGCTCGGCCGCACCGGCCGCGAGCTCGACAACGTCAGGCACGCGCGGACCGTGAAGCGGCTTGAGCGCTTCCGCAAGAAGCATTTCTGGGCGCCGCTCGGCCTGATGTTCGCCTTCGCCTCGGCGGCGCCGTTCCCCAACGAGGTCCTGGCCATCCCTCTCGGCATAATGGGGTATCGCGTCTGGCAGGTCGCCATCCCCATCTTCTGCGGCAACCTGGTCTTCACCGCCGTCACGGCCTACGCGCTGCGCGCCGTGCTCTGGGGCCTCTGAAAAAACAAGACCCCCGATGTGCATCGGGGGTTTTCGGTCCCTCAGGAGAGGACCGTGGCGGCGGGTTCGTCGACGGGCGTCCCGTCCCAGGCGGCGACGTGGTAGCCGGGCACGGCCAGGAACTGGCCGGTCGGGGTCGAGGCGAGCAGGTCGATCGCGCCGGGCCGAGGCACGAAGGCCACGCTCTGGAGCGCGATGAGCTTGTCGCCGTCGAGGAAGACGGTGAAGCCGCAGCGCAGCGACTTCGGGATGCGCCCGCGCTGCCGCTTGTCGCGCGGCGTCCAGATGACGAACATGTCGCCCTCGGAGTCGACGGAGCGCTCGATGCGCTCGCGGATCTCGCGGAACTCCTCGGCGGTCCCGTCGAAACCGATCCGGCAGCCGTCGAAGCTCCAGTCGCCCGAGAGCACGCACCAGAGCCGTTCCACGGCCGTGGGCACTTTGAGGTCGTCGAGCAGGCGCTTGATGGCGCCATGGTCTTGCAGAATGAGCGGATGGTTCATGGCTTTTCCTCCCGTGAGATGTGGCGCGCCTAGAACGGGACACCTTGCCACGACAGGGTCCCGCTGTCAAGATAAGGCGGCGCTGGAAGGCGCAGTTCTTTCATCCCGCACCAAGGTTCCAAGGAGAAGGACCATGTCCGACCAGAAGGCGACTTCCGGAGACAAGAAGGCCGATGCCGCGACCAAGCCGCTCGAAAAGGAGAAGATCGACGTCAGCGTGACGCCGAAGCAGGGCGGCGACAAGAAGCAGACCCAGGACAACCGACAGTACGCTGACAAGGTGAAGAAGAGCCTCGAGAACGACGTCAAGAAGTCCCTCGACGGCGCCAAGCAGGACGGCGCCAAGAAGCAGCTCGACGCCGCCGAGAAGACCGCGCAGGACGCCGGCAAGAAGATCGACCCCTCCAAGATCGAGAAGGTCAAGGTGAAGGTCGAAGGCGAGGCCGGCGGCGAGAAGGTCAAGCGCGAGACCGTCGTCGCCCCCAAGAAGGAGAGCTGATGCGCTTTCGTCGCTCGAAGACGCGCACCCGAGCCCCGGCGCTTGTCGGGGTTTTCATTTTGTCCGGACGGCCCGCTCGACACGGCGGGCGGCCCGCGTTATCCTTCCTTCGTTATGTGGTTCAGGCGCAGACAGGACACGACGATGGCCGACGATGCCGTGCTGGCGCTCGGCCTGCTCGGCATGGCCTTCATGGGGTACCTCTCGTACCTCCACTTCAAGACGACGCCGGGCAGCTCGTTCTGCAATTTCGGCGCGCATTTCTCCTGCGAGATCGTGAACAAGAGCGTCTATGCCGAGCTGTTCGGCGTGCCGCTGGCCTTCATGGGCTTCGCGTACTTCGCGTTCGTCGCGGCGCTCGCGACCTCCGCGTATCCGTGGCGGCACCGCGCCATCCTGCTGGCCTCGGTGTTCTCCATCGTCTTCTCGCTGCGCCTGTCCTTCGTCGAGCTGTTCGTCCTCGGCGCCATCTGCGCGTTCTGCGAAGCCTCGAAGGTCGTGATGTTCGCGATCATCGGGCTGACCGCCCGCTCCGTCATCCGGGCCAGGGAACGTCTGCCGCTCGGCGGCATCGCCTGGGCGCTCTTCGCCGGCGCCGTCTTCACCGCCGCCGCCCGATACTTCCAGGCTTCCTAACTGCTTCATCGAAGCCGAGTTCAGAGATCCCGCGAGAAATCCGGCCCGTCCGAGACAGCGGGGCGGATCCTTTTTTTGAGGCCGGATTTCCGTGCCCTACTTCTCCGGCGGCCATGAAGAGCACCGCGGGTGGCGCGGGAATGGGGTCCCCGCTCGCGCGTATTTGCGAAGCAAAACGCACGTGCGGGGTTATTCCCGCGACAGGACCCGCGGGGTTCATCACCGCTTCGTCATGCTATAATGAAAACCATGAACAGCATCTTCTTCCTCGCCATCGCGGCCGGATTCCTGACCATCCTCGCGCCCTGCATCCTGCCGGTGCTGCCGTTCCTGCTCGGCACGAGCGGCGGCCGCTCGAAGCTCCGGCCGGTGATGATCATCATCGGCTTCGTGCTGAGCTTCAGCGTGCTCGGCGCGGCCTTCGCCACGGCCGGGACCTTCCTCGGCGTCTCGAACGGCGCGATCCGCACGGTGGCGGTCGTGCTGCTCCTGCTTTTCGGCCTGGCGCTCCTCTTCGAGAGCGTCTACGACAAGGCCATGGCCCGGCTGCAGCCCGTCCTCGCGCGCTGGAGCGCGAAGGTCGCGGGCAAGGCGGCCATCAAGACCGACGCGCTCTCCGGCCTGCTCGTAGGCGTGTCGCTCGGCCTCGTCTGGACGCCCTGCGCCGGCCCCATCCTCGGCTCCATCCTCACGCTCGCGAGCCGCACCGCCGACTACGTCACGACACTGCTCCTGATGTTCGCCTACGCGCTCGGCGCGGGCGCGCCGATGCTCGCCATAGCCTACGGCGGCAACGCGCTGCAGCGCCGCCTGCTGAAGTTCGGCAAATGGCAGTCGGTCCTCAACAAGGTCTTCGGGGTCCTCGTCGTCGCCATGGCGATCCTCATCCTCACGGGCTACGACCTCATCCTGCAGGCCTGGCTGATCCAGTTCTACCCTTCATCCTTCACCGGCAAGCTATGAGCGCGGAACCCGGCATCAAAAGGAACTTCCTCATCGGCGCCGCCGCGGCCGCCGTGCTCGTCATCATGGCGGCGGTCGTGAACCTGCGCCTCCAGGGCCTGCAGATGCCGCTGGGGGAGCTCGCGAACATGAACGCGCCCGCCTTCGGCACGCCCGACCAGCTCACGAAGCGCGTGATGGACGCGGGAGGCGCGGAGGCCAAGGTGCTGCCCGTGCTCGCGCAGGCGATGCCCGAGTTCAAGGGCATCAAGGCCTGGATCAACTCCGGCCCGCTCACGCCCGCGGACCTCAAGGGCAAGGTCGTCCTCGTCGATTTCTGGACCTACTCCTGCATCAACTGCATCCGTTCGCTGCCGTACGTCACGTCGTGGCACGAGAAGTACAAGGACAAAGGCTTCACGGTCATCGGCGTGCACACGCCGGAGTTCGCTTTCGAGAAGATAGAGAGCAACGTGCGCGACGCCGTCGCCCGCAACAAGATCACGTACCCCGTGGCGATGGACAACGACTACGGCACCTGGAACGCCTACGGGAATCAGTATTGGCCGGCGCATTATCTCTTCGACGTTGACGGCCGGCTGCGGCACGTCCATTTCGGCGAAGGCGAATACGACGAGACCGAGCGCGACATCCAGCTGCTGCTCGAAGAGGCCGGCAAGAAGGTCGGCGGCGGCATGACCGAAGTGCCGAGCACCACCGACTTCTCGCGGATCGGGACGCCGGAGACGTACGTCGGCTATGGCCGCGGGGACCTGTTCGGCAGCCCCGAGGCGCTGAAAAAGGACGAGCCGCAGAACTACGTCGCGCCGCCGGACCCGCCGGAAGGGAGCTTCTATCTCTTCGGGACCTGGCGGGTCGAGGAGGAACGCGCCGTGTTCGTCGGCGACACGGGCGGGATCGCGTATCGCTACCAGGCGTCGAACGCCAACCTCGTGATGGGCGCGCCGGGCGGCAAGGTGCGCGCCGAAGTGACCCTCGACGGCGCGCCGGTTCCTGCCGGGCTGCGCGGCGCGGACGTCTTCGAGGTCGATGGCAGGACGTACGTCGACGTCTCGGGCCAGCGCCTCTACAGCCTCATCGACGCGCAGGGCGACTACGACAGCCGCACGCTGCGCATCAAGTTCCTCGCGCCCCGCGTCGAGGCCTACGCCTTCACGTTCGGCTAGCCGCGACGAAAAGAAAAACGCGGCTTCGGCCGCGTTTTGAGTTTCTCGCGTCTTTGAACCTCGGAGCTCGAAGCTTGGCGCTCGAAGCTCACCCGCGCAGATCGATCACCTCGACCTTGGCCGGGTCGTACGTGACCTCCGCCAATGTCGCGAAGAAGTCGAGCGCGGCGGTGATTGCCGTTCGCACGCGTTCCGGAGCGTCGGGGAGCTCGCAGCGCTGGCAGCCGAGGCGGCCGGGCTCCTTCTCCTCGATGGTCACATGGACCTTGCCGCCGGTGCGCATCGCTTCCGCGATCGCGCCCGCGTAGTCCCGCCAGCGCGGATATTCGGGGTTGAGCGGCGCGCCCGGCTGTTCGAGCAGCGCCCTGCCGAGTTCGAGCATCCCGAGCTCGACGATGACGTTGTGCCTGCCTTCTTGTCCGTAGAAGAACATCGTCCGTCCTTGTCCGCATGCAGAAAACAAAAGACCTCCTCATGGTGTACCGCGCCGTTCGAAAAAAGAAAAATCCGCCGCGGGGGCGGATCGCAGGGAAGGTGACGGCGCTCATGGCGCCCGTTCGGCCGGGTCGCACAGGAACTCGGCGACCGTCGTGACGAGGCGCTGGGCGCCGGCGGCCCGGAGCCGCGCGTCGCTCACCGTGCCGCGGACGCCGATGGCGTACAGGCCGTTCGTCCGCGCGATCTCCATGTCGGTCTCGCCGTCCCCGCAGAAGAACGCCTTGGCGGCGAACTCGGCGAGGTCCTTGCGCGCGACCTCCGAGAAGATCTCGAGGTGGCGGCGGCCCTTGGGGACCGCCGTGGAGCCGTACGCGAGCGTGAAGTGCTTCGTGGCGCCGCCGGCATTGAGGCGCTTCCAGACGCAGGCGTCGGAGGCCGCGCTCGAGAGGAACAGCGTCAGGCCTTTGCGGCGCAGCCGCGCGAGCATGCGCCGCGCGTGCGGGAAGAACCGGACGTCGAGCTTCAGGAAGGCGGCGTCGAAGTCCTTGCGTACGCGCTCGATCTCCTCGTCCCGGAGCGCGATGCCGTGGGCGGCGAGCACGCCGCGGTACTGTTCGCGCATGGGCATGCCGGTCGTCTCGGCGTAATAGCGTTCGGCGTCCGCGCGCGGCACGCCGTAGGGAGCGACCGCGTCGGCGAAAAGGCCGGCGCAGTACGGGAGCGTGTCGACGAGCGTGCCGTCATTGTCGAAAACGCCGTACTCGAACGAGAGAACGCTGCGGGAATGGCGCATCGGCGCCTCCTTCGTCGTCGAAAGAAAAAGGACGAGCCTTGAACTTACCGCGGCCGCGCAGCGAGGTCAAAAAGATCAAAGCATGCACCATCGAAGCCGAGATCAGAGATCCTGCGAGAAATCCGGCCCATCCGTGTCCAGCCGAAGCAGCGTTCTCGAGGCCGGATTTCCATCGTTCATAGAATGCCCGGCGTCGGTCAGAGAACCGCGGGTGGCGGGGGCAACGGGGACCCCGGCAGCGCGCAGGGCCGGGCCCGAGCACTGACGGGGTGGTTGCCCCCGACAGGACCCGCGGGCCTCATGCATTGAAAAACCGCCCGGTAAAGGGCGGTTTTCCCGATCCCTACTGCGCCAGCGCGCAGGTCCCGTTGTCGTCGTAGCAGGCGTAAGGGATCCCCGGCTGGTCCTTCGGCGGGTTGTACGGCTCCCAGCCCGGCGCCGGGTCCTTGCAGACCTTGGTGCCGCAGCCGAAGCAGTCGACCTTCCCAGAAGCCTTGTCGCGCATCAGCGTGCAGCTCGATTTCGCGGAAGGAGGCGGGGGAGGCGACTTCTCCGTCGTGCACCGCACCTGCGCCGGATAGCTCTCCATGATGACGCATTGGCCGTCGGGGCAGCCGGCCGCGAGGCATTCCTTGCCCGCGGGCACGCAGAACGTGCCGTTCTTGTTCGGCAGCTGCGCGCAGGTCTGGCCCGCCTGGCAGGGGTTCGTGAGACCGCAGGCCTGGGTCGGCATGCGCGGCTCGACCGTCAGCTCGTAGCAGTAGCGCCCCGCCGGATGGTTCCAGTCGCGGTAGCCGGGCGCGACGCCGCCGATCATAGGCTTCGTCGGCACCGGCGCGGCCTGCGGGCGGCCGTACTGGTCCGTCTGCTGGGTGACGTCGTCGAAGGTCGCGCAGAGTTCGTACGTGTCGCCGTCCGTCGTCCGGTATTCGTACGGCGCGCGCGTCGCCGGGTCGACGATCGACGGGACGTAGTTGTCCTGTTTGTTCGCGGCGAGCTCCTCGAGCGACGACGGGAGATGGCCGTCGCGGTAATACGCGTTGTCGACCGCGTTCGCGATCTGCTGCAGTTCGTTCACGCGTTGCTCGTCGAAGCGGCGCTCGCGTTCCTTGGAAGGGGAGCCGGCGACGTACAGGCCGACGGCGATGACGGCCGCCACCATGGCGACGACCGCGGCGGTGAACACCTTCAAGCCGGCGCGCCTTTGTCCTTTGTTCTCTGTTCTTTGTTCTTTCATATCAGCCTTCCTTCTCCTCCTGGCGCAGGTCCCAGAGGTAGTATCCGAAGATCAGGCCGGCGATGAGCAGCACGGTCAGCACTTTGAGGGTGAAGCGCAGCGTGAGCTCGCCGCCGAGGAGGTTGAAGAGCAGCGTGATGAGGTCGCCGATGATCACGCCCGCGGTGATGAAGAGCGTGATGTACGTCAGCCACTTGCGGATCTTCGAGGCCTTCTTCTCCGAATCCTTGCGGATGGCGCCGGCGACGAGCGACGACAGCCACAGGTACACCGGGAAGGCGACGATGAGCGACGCGACCGACATGCGCACGGACGAGAGGTCGTATGACGCATACGGCTGGAGCGCGTCGGGGATCCAGCGGTTGATGAAGTGGAACAGCAGCGTGCCGAAGGCGAACGCGCTGATGTACAGGCAGAGGAAGAGCAGCAGGTACATGAAGGCCTCCCTCGCCGAGAGGTATGGCTTGCGCTTGGGCACGGGGATGGCGAACGGGACGTCGGCGAAAAGGCCGAGCGCCGCGTTGATCTCGTCGTCCTGCCAGCCCGCCTTGCGCAGCGCCGCCTGGACCTCGGGCTTGGGGATGCCGCGGGTCAGCGCCTCTTTCACGAACGCATTGATGTCGTAGTGCATATGCAAACACTATAAAGGAAAACCCGGCCCGCCGGAAGCGCGGCGCGATATCCACCGAAGGGTTTGCTTCTTAGACGGTGCGGCGGTAGAACGATATGAAGTTCTTTCAATAGAGAAGGAGGCGAGCATGCGCATGTTCCGCCCCGGCATCGCCGCGACCTTGGCCGTCCCCAAAGGCGACGGGCCGCTCATCGGCCGCTTCATGCGGGACGCCGAACCGCTGTTCCGCATCGCGGAATCCGGCTCGTACCCGCTGGCGGAAGGGGAGCGCCTCAACGATGCGAACGTCGCGGTCGCCATCGCGTCCGCTACGCTCGCGCCCGCGCACGGCATCATGCCGATCTCTTCCGCGAACGAGGCCGTGCCGCCGGACTGGAGGTTCGAGCGGCATTACCGCACGTTCCTCTCGCACGCGCTCCGGCAGAACCGACGGGACGCGTTCGACGCCGCGCACGGCCCGGGCACGCTCGCCGCGCTCGTCGATCCGCTGTGGAAGGACTTCGGCGCCGCGTACGTCGCCGCGCTGCAAAGCACGCACGAGGAGTTCCTCGGTCAGTTCGACATGGCCATGGCGAGCGACATCGCCTTCGGCCCCCTCGTCGCAGCGACCTATGCCGCCGGCTTCGCCGCCTGCGGCGATGCGCAAGGCTACGCGGCCATGCGCGGCCTGCTGAAGCTCCTTCCCTGGGCCGTGCCCGTGGGCATGCCCGAAGGCGCGGGCCGCAAGTGGCTCGTGCTGGTCTCCTGAAACCCGAACCGTCCCGAAGACGAAGAATAGGAGGTCTGTCATGTTCAGTGACAGGTCGACGCTCCATCATTTCCTTCTGGAACGCGGCAAAGGTGAACGAGGCCGCGTCCGCGCCGACCTGGCGCTTCTCGAACCGTTCTTCCGCAAGGCGGACGCTGCCGAGTACGACGTCTCGCACGCATCCCGCGTCGAGCCGCAGAAGGCCGCCGAGGCCATCGCCGAAGCGACGGGCGCGGACATCGAACGCGTCGACTTCCTGTCGCTGCGTACCGGTCCTTCGCCGCTCCGGGGAGATGCCGCCGTCGCCTTCTGGGAATCGCAGGTGCGCGAGCTCTCCGCCGACGTGAAGAGCCTGCTCTGGCGGCGCAACACCGGCGCCATGGAGGAAGGGTTCGGGGGCGAGAAGAACGTCCTCGAGTTCCACGACCTCATCTGGCAGACGATCGGCGAGCCGCTCTGGCACAGCTTCGAACAGAACCGCTGGGAATCCACCGGCCACAAGCTGCGGCTCATCGTTCGCGCCAACCTGCTCGAGGCCGTGAAGCAGTTCTCCGCCTTCATGCTCCTCGGCGCCGAGGAACGGCTCGTCTCGCTCCGTCCGCTCATGCGGCTCATGGCCGAGGCCATGCCCATTGGCGCGCGTAACGGCAACGACGCCGTCTGGGCGTGCATCACCGCGTAGTTCGTTCCTCAGAAGCCCCTCGTCGCGAGGGGCTTTTTCTTTGCGCGGCGGCGCCTCGTCTCTGCTATACTGCATTTTTATGGAGACATCATCACCGTGGTCCGGCGGCGCGCCCGCCGGTCCCGCATTCCCTGCGCTCGAAGGCGTCGTCCGCGCCGACGTCGCCGTCGTCGGCGGCGGCATCACCGGTATCACCGCCGCGTACCTGCTCGCCAAGGCCGGCAAGAAGGTCGTGCTCGTCGAGAAGGACAAGCTGCTCTCGGGCGAGACCGGCTTTACCACCGCCTTCCTGACGTACGTGCCGGACGTGCGTCTCACGAAGATGCGCGCAGCCTTCGGCGACGACGCCGCCAAGCGCGTCTGTCTCGCGGGAGCTGAAGCGATCGACGCCATCGAGCGCATCGCCCGCGAAGAGGGGATCGAGTGCGGCTTCCGCCGCTGCGACGCGACGATCTACGCGACCGACGCGGCCGGACTCCGCGTCCTCGCCGAAGAACGCGACGTCGCCGTCGGCTGGGGCCTCCCCATGGCGCTCCACGAAGGCGCGTTCGCCGTGCCGGCAGCGGGCCGCCTCGTCGTGCCTGGACAGGCGAAGTTCGACCCACGCAAATTCCTCCTCGGCCTGGCGGAGAAGGCCGTTGCCCGCGGCGCGGTCATCCACGAGGACGCTCCGGTCACCGGCTTCGAAGGAAAGGGGACCGTCGTGACGCGCGGCGGCCGCATCGAGGCGGACGAGGTCATCGTCGCCACGCATTCGCCGATCGACGATCCGATGGAGATCCCCACGCGCCTGTTGACCTTCCAGACCTATGTCATTGAGGCGCTGTTGCCGAAGGGCGTGCTGCCTGAAGGCATCTATTGGGACACCGCCGTGCCGTATCATTTTTTCCGGGTCGATGCGGGCGCTGACCGCGATCGCGTACTGTTCGGCGGCGAGGACCGCGAGGCCGGCACCGAGACCGACGCAGCGCCGCATCACGAGGCGCTGAAGGGCGAGCTCGCGCGGCTCCTGCCCGGCGTCGCCGTCGAGCACGTCCGCGCCTGGGGAGGGCAGATCATGCACAGCTGCGACGGACTGCCGTACGTCGGACGTTCGAAGAAGAACATGCGGCATCTCGTCGCCAGCGGCTACGGCGGCAACGGCATGACCTTCGGCACCATCGCCGCCGGCGTCATGACGGACCTCGTGCTCGGCCGCGAGAACGCGATGGCCGCCATCCTTTCTCCCTCGCGCCGCGACCCTCTCGGCCCGACCGTCGGACGTTTCATCAAGATGCTCGAAAAATATTTCGGCGGGTTCCTGCGCGGCGCGCTGCCGTCGGAGGTCGCGGCGATCCCCGCGGGTTCGGGCGACGTCATTCGTCTCCGTGGCCGCCGCGTCGCCGTGCACAGGACGAAGGAGGGGAAGGTGATGGCCGTTTCGCCCGTCTGCACGCACCTCGGCTGTACCGTGCGCTGGAACCAGGCGAGGACGAGCTGGGATTGCCCGTGCCACGGGAGCCGCTTCGACGTCGACGGCAAAGTGCTGAACGGTCCGGCCACGGAACCGCTCGCGTCCGTCCCGATCGACGGCGCGAAGAAGTGAACGATGAAAAAAGCGCTTCGCATCGCGAAACGCTTTTTTTGTCGGGGCGACACGCGGGAAACCTGCGGCCCCTCGGTCCAGGACCGAGCGCAGCCGGCGGTCTTTTAACGGTCACTTTTTCCCGAACATCCTTTTCCACCAGGGCAACTTCGGCGGCGGCACGGGCTGCTTTTCCCTGCCGATGCCGACCTTGCGGTCGGCCGCGGTCCGCCGTTCCTCCGGCACGCCGCTCCTGATGTCGCGGATCCTGCGGCGCACCGCTTCCCGTTCCTGCCCGAGCGCATCGAGCCGCGCCGACTCGTTCCGCAGCGCGGCATCGGACAAGGTTCCCGACCCGATGTTCATCCTGATGGCGTCGGCGATCTCGTCGATCTCTTCCACGTCGGCGGAAAGGCTCTCGATCTCCTGGAGGTCCTCTTCGGACAGATCGAAGTTCCGCGTCGCCTCGATGGCCGCGCGGGCCTCCGCGATGCGTTTGATCCGCTCGCGATGCTCGGCCTCGGCCGAAGCGTCCTTTTCCTCGGCGGAAAGCGAGGGGCGGCCGTCGGGTCGCTCCGGCGCGTCCGGCATCATTTCCTGTCCCGCGTCCCGCGGACCCTCCGGTCCGGGGGCGCCTTCTCGTTCGCGCATGGTCGTATCGTTCATTGGCCCATGATGCATCTGTAGCAGAAATTTCGGCCGCCCACTACTTCTCCGCGGACCCCCGTACATAAAATTCCCCACCGGGTGAGGAATTTTTTCTGGTCGGGGCGACAGGGATTGAACCTGCGGCCTCTCGGTCCCGAACCGAGCGCACTACGGCGTGGTCGGATCGCATTGCGATCCGACATTGCGAGGCGCGCCTAAGGGCGCTTCTTCTCGACGCAAGCCGCATGGCCGCGGCTTACCACTGTGCTACCGCCCGACGATCGGAAAACAAAAACGTCCGGCTTCACCGGACGTCTTTGATGGTCGGGGCGACAGGGATTGAACCTGCGGCCTCTCGGTCCCGAACCGAGCGCACTACCACTGTGCTACGCCCCGAGGGTTGCGAAGCAAACCTCATTCAGATGCGCACCTAAGGGTGCCACATCTCGGCGCAAGACGCACGGCCGCGTCTTACGCCCCGTTATTTTAGCTTCGAGCGCCGAGCTTCGAGCTTGAAGCTCGGAGCTTGGCGCTTTTCGCTCCGACATTGCAGACAGCATGATAAAGGACTACGGCTCGCTTGGCAAGGGGCCGTGCTTAAATCCATAAGGAGGCTCAACCCAGCGAAAATATGGCACACGGCATCCTTGACAAAAGGGTCATTTTGTGCTATTGTATGACGTTCGAAGGAGCAAGCGCTTCGAACGACCCAGCGGAATCGTCCGCACTTTCCACCTTCAACCAGGAGTCAGTCCATGTCGAACATGCCCGAGCGCATCGAGCTCACCACCGACCCCGACCGGCACGCGAAGCTCCGCCGCAAGCTCGAAGAGTACGCCCAGCGCATGACGCTGCAGCACGGCCCGAGCACCATGCTCGATCTCACGCTGAAGCACCGCCTCCTGTCCGCCCTCCTCGAGGACGGTTCCGTCGACATCATCGCCTTCCAGGCGCGGATGGAGTCCGAGAACCTCTTCAGGAGCGACACGTTCAAGAACGCGGTCATGGTCATCGCGGCCTACAACGACGACATGCCCGCGGCTCTCCTCGGCGGCACCGGGCTCCGCTAGCTCCTTCCACGCGACCCTCCACGTTCCTTCCACCAACCCCAACCACAACCTCCTTCCAAAACGCACCTGGCTTCGGGTGCGTTTTTAATTAAAGAACAAAGAGCAGAGAGCAGAGAACAGAGAAAGCTAAGAAGTACTGACCTTGAAAAAACCGCGTCGCATGGCGACGCGGTTTTAGAAGATCCGCATTCCTCTAAACTCTGTTCTCTGTCCTCTGGTCTCTGTTCTCTCACTCACGGCGTCGTGCCGTCGGGCAGCGTCTCGAGCGGGATCGGCAGCCGGTTGTCGGTGAAGCGCGCGACGCGGTCGCGGTCGGCGAGGACGGCGCGCACCAGGTCGGCGGCGTCGCCGTCCGCGGTCGCGATGCGGCGCAGCGCTTCGGCCAGCTGGGCCGGGGTGCCGTTGCCGATGAGCCCCTGCACGGCGCGGATGTCGTCCGCGGAGAAGTAGGCGATGCTCTTCTGCATGTACATGCGCATGCCGGCGTTGCGCGCCTGCGCGTTCGCCTCGGGCGAGAGCATCAGGCCGAGCATGGCGGCGATCGCGCGCTCCGGCGATTCGGGGAGGCTCTCGACCTCGCCGTTCCAGACGCGCCAGACGACGTTGCGCTTGGCCATGGCCTCGCGCGTGTTGGCGTTCGCGGGGACGCATTGCCCCGGGGCGGACGCGGCGGGCGCGGGCCGCGCCGGGCCGTACGAACGGCCGATGACGTAGCCGAGGAAGCCGGTGCCGCCGGCGAACGCGAGGATGAGGAAGGCGCCGAACGCGATACGGCGCAGTCCGCGCTTCGCTCCGTCGATCCATGAAAAGTCCATGACGAACCTCCTTTCGAGGCCTGGAAAGAGCCGGTCCCCGCATCGGGGACGCAAGACGTTCACGAGGAACGGAAGGACCCTAACATCGGGAGTCGAAAGTGGAAAGTCGAGAGTCGAAAGAACGCGGCCTCTCGACTCTCGACTCTCGACTCTCGACTCTGGACTAAAAAAGACCGCCGAAGCGGTCTTTTACTAAGGATGTCGCTGCCGCGCGAGGCGCGCGTGCGAGCCGGGGATGCCCTCGCCCGCGAGCGCGAGCAGGGCGGCGAAGTTCTGCGCCAGCCCCGCGGCGGCCATGAGGCCGGCGAGATCGGCGGCGTCCTTCACGCCCATGAGCTTGCGGCAGAACGCCGCGGTCGGATGGCCGGTCGCGCCGCCGACGGTCCCGATGGGGAGCCGGAGCTCGAGCCTGCCGCGCACCTCGCCTTCGCCCGCGGCCTCGTAGGCCGTGAGCGGCCTGTACCCGCAGGCCGTCGCCGCGGACGCGTGGACGCAGGCCTCGATGGCGCGCGTGTCCTGGCCGGTCGCGAGCGCGATGGCCGAGACCGCGTTCATCACGCCCTTGTTGTGCGTCACGGCGCGCGTCGCGTCGTGTGCGGCCCAGACCTGGAGGTCGAGCACCCTCTGCGGGAGCGCCGCGGCGCCCGGCGCGCGGAACGTCGCTTCGGCGACGACGGGGAAGCCGGCGTCGTCGTTGCAACAGATGACCGCGGTCGGCCGCGCGTCGGTGAAGAGCCTGAGCAGCCGGTCGGCCGCGCGCTCCGCGATGCGGGTCACGACGTTCGCGCCCATGGCGTCGCCGGTGCCGATCTCGAGCTCCACGATGATGAGCGTGTCGCGGTCGCCGGGGACGAAGCGCGGCTCGAGCACCTTGAGAGCGCCGCCGTGCTTGGCCATCGGATTGCATTCCGCGGCGAGCAGGTCCTCGATGTGGGACCTCCAGGCGCGCAGCTTGGCGAGCGCTGCCGGCGGATCAGCGAGCCGCGCGTACAGTATCTGCGCCCTGGTCCGCGCCTTGCCGACCGTGACGGTGATGCCGCCGTCGGCGAGCTTCGCTGCCTTCGACGCCGCGGCGATGACCGAACGTTCTTCGGTCGCCATGGCGATGAGCCGCGGCTCGCCGTTCACGACGAAGTTCGTGGCGAGGCCGAGCGGCACCGGAAAGGCGCCGATGCAGTTCTCGATCATGGCATCGAACGCCATCGCCAGCTTCTCCGGCGTGTGGTTCAG
Source organism: Binatia bacterium (assembly GCA_035495855.1). Classification (GTDB taxonomy): domain Bacteria; phylum Patescibacteriota; class Patescibacteriia; order SG8-24; family SG8-24; genus JAHFIW01. The sequence continues at coordinate 62,509 of DATJFD010000002.1, forward strand.
GATGCCGTAGACGTCCGGTGACGCGAGGTCGAGCCGGTAGAGCTCCGTCATGCGCCGCGCCGGGGACATCCCCCGGAGCTTGAGCGCGTGGCGGGCGGGAAAAGAACGGGGTTGCGAGGAGTCGGACATGCGTTCCTCCTTGAAGTTGCACATCGTGCGCCCTTCCGCCGGGTTCGACCCGACGTCGGAACGTAGCACCGGCCTACCTGAGCGTCAAACGGCGCGCGGTCGTTTTCTAGACCCTGAAACAAGTTCAGGGTGACATTTTTTCTGGACCCCGCATCACGTGCGGGGTGACATTCTTTTGTCATGCTGGACTTGTTTCAGCATCCAGAAAAAAATGTCACCCCGGCCCGCGAGCCGGGGTCCATAAAAAATCGCCCGAAGCTCGAAGCTCAAAGCTCGCAGCTCGAAGCTCCAAAAAGAAAAACCCCGGCGGAGCGCCGGGGCGTCATGAAGAGCCGAAAGGCTTGGAGTCGCGCTTGCGGGCGACGGCCAGGATGCGTTCGAGGTCCTTCTCGTCGCGATAGTCCTCGAGGAGCATCTCGCGGAGCGCCTGCGCCCCGTCGACGAAGAACTCTGGCGGCAGCTTGCCAGGATCGAGCTGCCCGTCGCGGGCCCGCTCATAGCGGACGAGCTCGAGGAGCTTCTGGATCTTGGTGAGGCGGCCGAACTTGCGTTTGAAATGCTCGACGCTGTCGCGGCGAGGGTCTTTGCTCGAGGCCATGAGGCCCTCCGGGATCGGGTCCTGCTTCGAAAGAAACCGTTTTGAGCGTAGCGGAGGAGGGGAATACGGGCAATCATTGAGGTTGTAGGTGGTAGGTTGTAGGTTGTAGGAAGCCACCGCCGCCCTACAACCTACCCCCTACAACCTAGGACCTCGCATGGACCTCTTCTCCTACAAAGCCAAAGAACAACAAAAGAAGGACGCGCCGCTCGCGGACCGCATGCGACCCGAGACCCTCGCCGAGTTCGTCGGCCAGGCCGAGGTCGCGGGCGAGGGCAGCGCGCTCCGCAAGCTCATCGAGGGCGACGAGGTCCCGTCGCTCATCCTTTGGGGCCCGCCCGGCACGGGAAAGACGACGCTCGCGCGCCTCGTCGCCACCCTCACGGCCTCCCGCTTCGTGGCGCTCTCCGCGGTCTCGAGCGGCGTGGCCGAACTGCGCCAGGTCGTGGCCGAGTCCAAGGACCGGCTGGCGCTCCACGGCACGCGCACCATCGTCTTCGTCGACGAGATCCATCGCTGGAACAAGGCGCAGCAGGACGCGTTCCTCCCGTACGTCGAGGACGGCACCGTCACGCTCATCGGCGCGACCACCGAGAACCCGTCCTTCGAGGTGAACTCGGCGCTCCTCTCGCGCTGCCGCGTGTTCGTGCTCGCCAAGCTCGAGGCGGACGACATCGCCGTGCTGCTCCGCCGCGCGGTCGACGACCCCCGCGGCCTGGGCGGGCGCGCCACCGCGGACGACGACGCCCTCAAGCTCATCGCCGCGGTCGCTGACGGCGACGCCCGGACCGCGCTCAATGCGCTGGAACTCGCGGTCGGCGCGGCCAGACCCGCCGCCCCCAAGGCCGGAAAATCCGGCGTCGACGCCCCTGCCCCGAGCGTGGTACACTTGCGTCGCGAGGACGTCGCCAAGGTCCTCAAACGTTCGCACTTCCTCTACGACAAGACGGGGGAGGAGCACTACAACATCATCTCGGCGCTGCACAAAAGCATGCGCGGCTCGGACCCCGACGCGGCCCTCTACTGGCTCGGCCGGATGCTCGAGGCCGGCGAGGACCCGCTCTACGTCGCCCGCCGCCTGGTCCGCTTCGCCTCCGAGGACATCGGCCTCGCCGACCCGCAGGCGCTCGTGCAGGCCACGGCCGCCTTCCAGGCCGCCCACCAGCTCGGCATGCCCGAGTGCGACGTCTGCCTGGCGCAGGCCGTCGCTTACATGGCCAAGGCGCCGAAGTCGATCGCCCTCTACGCCGGCTACGGCCGCGTGAAGCGCGACATCGCCGAGTCCGCCAACGACCCCGTGCCCGTCCACCTGCGCAACGCGCCGACGAAGCTCATGAAGGAGCTCGGCTACGGCAAGGACTATATCTATACGCCCAGCGACCCCGCCGCGCAGCAGGACTTCCTCCCGCCGCGCCTCAAGGGAAAGAAATACCTTTCGTAAAAAAGCTCAAAGCTCAAAGCTCGCAGCTCAAAGCTATGAAAAGATACGCGCTCACCATCGCCTTCATCGTCATGCTCGCCGGCGGCGTGGCGATGAGCCTCATCTACAACCAGAGGCCCGAACGGATCGTGGGCGAGGCGATGCGCAAGCTGCGCGACGCGAATTCGTTCATGGGCGCGGCGACCATCGCCACCTTCGCGCCGGAACGCATCGTGCAGGCCGCGGGCGCGGACCCGAACCTCGTGCTCCTGCCCATCGTGTTCGTCGGCGAGGTCGGCGTGAACGTGCCGCCCGGCGGCAAAGTGAGCGGCGACGCGAACTTCGAGCTCATCGGCAGCGACAAGGACAAGCCTGTCACCTTCCACGTCGTCACCGCCGAGGACGGCACGTCCTACGTGCGGTTCGAGAACGTCCCCGCGGAGAAGACCTCCGCCAAGGTCGTCGAGGAACTGAACGGCAAATGGTACTCGATGCGCACGCGCGGTCTCGCCGCGCTCCTCGCCAAGGACGGGGAAGCGACGGCCGACCAGGAGGACCCGAGCGGAAAGCCGGCGGCCGACGCCTGGGAGCGCATCCGGGCGACGGTCTCGAGCGGCGAGCTGTTCGGGAGGCCGGAGCAGCAGGGCAGGCAGGTCCTCGGCGCGGCGTCCGTGACGAAGTACGAGGTGCCGCTCAGGCGCGAGGCGCTCGTCGGCCTGGCGCAGGACATCAAGACCATGGTGCGCGGACGCGCGCTCACCGACGAGGAACGCGCGGAGGTCGAGAAGACGATGGCCGACCGCGACGTTTCGCTGCAGGTCTGGATCGACCGTTCCGCCAAGAAGCTCATGCAGGCGAACCTCGACGTGCGCACGCACGCGGCCGACGAAGGCGGCACCGAGCAGAAGCCCGCGCTCCTCAGCGTGCTCATGCGGTTCAGCTCCTGGAACGAACCCGTCCCCGTCGAGGCCCCCAAGGACAGCCAGCCTTTCGGCGATCTCATCGAACGTCTCAAGAAGAAGTAATGGAGGAGTGAAGGAACTGAGTGGTTGGGCGACGATGCCTCGATCACTCATCCACTCCATTCCTCAGTTACTCCGTTACTCCAATGTCTCAGCCCGCGATGGCGGACCTCTCCTCGGCGGGAGGGCCGAAGAAGCCCGCGAAGAAGTGGTACACGAACGTGTACATCCTTTTGATCATCCTCGTCTCGCTGTTGGCGGTGTCCATGGCGGCGCTGTTGCTGCTGCTCCTGCCCCGCTCGTCCGAGATCATCCGGTTGATGCAGTGGCGGATGGTCAACGCCAAGAGCTTCTACGTCGACGCGAGCGCGGAGTACCACGGCGAGCTGCAATCGAAGGACGACAGCGGCATCGTCCGCAAGCGCGACGAGGACCTGACCTTCGACACCGTCGGCTGGGTGGACCTGAAGGACCCCGCGCTCAAGCGCATGGCGCAGAAGTTCGACCTTCGCGCCGGCAAAGGCGAGACCGCGCTGGTGTTCGCGGGCGACTATCTCCGCGCCGGGACCGCCAACTACTTCAATTTTTCGACGATGCCGGCGCGCCTCGGCACGCTCCACTTCGACGAGTTCCAGGGCAAGTGGCTGCGCATCAACGTGAAGAAGCTCCTGTCCTTCCTCGACCTGCCGCTCATCGGCGGCGACCATCCCGAACTGAGCGACGAGGACAAGGCCTATCTCACCGAGCAGTTCCGGCAGACGCCGTTCCTGCAGGTCGAGGAGAAGCTCCAGAGCGAGCCGATCGGCGGCGTGCGCACCTACCATTACAAGGTCCGGCCCGAGAAGCTCTTCTTCAAGGACTTCTACGTGATGGCTGAAAGCAAGCGTCTCGGCCGCGAGCTCACCAACAAGGAGCGCCTGGCGGCGGAGACCTTCTTCGCCAACCTCACGGAGGACTCCGGCGAGATGTGGATCGGCACGGGCGACTACTATCTCTATAGGATGCGGCTGCGGTTCAAGTACGACGACGGCAAGCGTGCCGGTTACGTGTCGCTGACCGCCAACTTCTCCCAGTTCAACGAGATCCCGGTGATCGAGGCGCCGACGTCCGGCGTGCAGGACGCGACGCAGGTCGTGGCTTCGATGCTGCCCGGCTTCAAAGAACATCTCCCGCTCGCCAAGGAAGGCCAGGTGCCGTGGGGCACGGCCGCCGAGGAGGAGGGGATCGGCGGCTTGCCGATCAAGGTGAACGACTCCGGCCAGGACGATCCCGACCAGGACGGACTGCCGAACGTCCTCGAGAAGTTCTACGGTTCGGACCCGAACAACCCCGACACCGACGGCGACGGCGTGAAGGACGGCGAGGAGGTCAACCGCGGCGACAATCCGACCGGCGCCGGCAAGCTGTTCGACTTTTTCGGCGGAAGGTTCCAGTGATCGTGACCATATGGCCGGCGCGCTCGGCAGACCGGCATGATTTTTCGTGCTTCCACGGCTATACTTGAGTACACAGTAAACAGTACCCAGTAAACAGAACTCGGACCGTTCCGAAACTTCTGTGTACTGTTTACTGGGTACTTCGCCCACATGTCCTCCTGGCACCGGACAACCAGGCCGGGCCGCGCCGCCCCGAAGCGGCCGGCCGGAGAACTGCGGCTGCGCATCTTCCAGGGCGCGGTGCTTTTGGCGATGGCCGCCGTCGCCGGCCGGCTGTTCGCGCTGCAGGTGCTCTCGCACCGTTTCTACGCCGCGCTCGCCTCCAACCAGCACGGCATCCTCGAAGACCTCTTCCCGACGCGCGGCGCCATCTATCTGCGCGACCCGAAATCGCCCGACGGCAGGTTCCCGGCGGCCATCAACAAGACGCTCTCGACCGTCTACGCCAACGACCGTGAGATCAAGGACGCGCGCGCGGTCGCGCACGAGCTCGCGCCGGCCATCGGCCTCGAGGAGGCCGCGCTCTTCGAGAAGCTTTCGAAGCCGCTCGATCCGTACGAGCCCCTCGTGAAGAAGGCGGACGACGCGCTCGTGGACAGAGTGAAGGCGCTCGGCATCAAAGGCATCGGCTTCACCCGCGAGCAGTTCCGCTACTACCCGGAGAAGTCGTCGGTCGCGCACGTCGTGGGCTTCGTCGCTTCGAGCGGCGGCAGCGAGCGCGTCGGGCGCTACGGCATCGAGGGGCACTGGCAGGAGGCGCTGGCCGGCAAGCCGGGCGCGCTCGCGAGCGATGACGGCCCGCTCGGGCGGTTCATCGGCTCCGCGGACGCGGGCTTCGCTCCCGCCAAGGACGGCGACGACCTCACGCTCACCATCGACCGCAACATCCAGTACGTGGCCTGCGAGAAGCTCCGCGAGGCGGTCGCCCGGCACGGCGCGGACAGCGGCAGCGTGGTCATCCTCGACCCCAAGACCGGCGCGGTCATGGCGATGTGCGGCGTGCCGGACTTCGACCCGAACGACTTCGCCAGCGCCGACCTGCGCCGTTTCAACAATCCCGTCATCTTCGGCGCGTACGAGCCAGGCTCGGTCTTCAAGCCGGTCACGATGGCCGCGGCGGTCGATGCCGGCAGGGTCGGTCCCGGCACGCTCTACAACGACGAGGGCTTCGTGAAGATCGGCCCCTATACCATCAAGAACTCGGACGGCAAAGGCCACGGCATGCAGACCATGACGCAGGTGCTCGAGGAGTCGCTCAACACCGGCACCATCTTCGCCGTGCGCCAGCTCGGGCCGAAGGCGTTCCTGCAGTACGTCTCGGACTTCGGGTTCGGCAGTCCGCTCGGCATCGACCTCGACACCGAGTCCGGCGGCGACATCGAGTCGCTGCGCAAGAAGGGCGAGATCTATGCCGCGACAGCCTCGTTCGGCCAGGGCATCACCGTGACGCCGCTCCAGCTCGCGGCGGCGTACGGCGCCATCGCCAACGGCGGCAAGCTCATGAAGCCGTACGTCGTCGGCTCGGTGAAGCATCCCGACGGCACCGAGGAGAAGACCGAGCCCGTCGTCATCCGCCAGGTCATCACCAAGCGCGCCGCGGGGCTCGTCGGCGGGATGCTCGTGCGCGTGGTCGAGAACGGCCACGGAAAGAAGGCCGCCGTGCCGGGCTATTACGTCGCCGGCAAGACGGGCACCGCGCAGATCCCGAGGCCGGGCGGCGGCTACGAGGTCGGCGCCTCCATCGGTTCGTTCGCGGGGTACGCCCCCGTCGACGACCCGGCGTTCGTCATGGCCGTCCGCCTCGACCGGCCGCGCGACGTGGAATGGGCCGAGTCTTCGGCCGGTCCGCTGTTTGGAGACATTGCCAAATTTCTGCTACAATACCTGCAAATCCCGCCTGACCGGACCAAATGAGTATGCGCAAGATGCTGGAAAATAAGCTGGCGAGGTTCGCCAAGGCGGTCCTGCGGCGCGAGAAGCCGCAGATCGTCGCCGTGACCGGTTCGGTCGGCAAGAGCTCGGCCAAGGAGGCCATCGCCGTGGTGCTGGCCAAGCGGTTCCGCGTGCGCGCGAGCGCGAAGAACTACAACACCGAGATCGGGCTGCCGCTCGCCATCCTCGACCTGCCGAGCGGCGACCGCTCGGGCCTCAAGTGGCTCGGCATCCTCTGGAAGGCCTGGGGCCGCGCGATGACCAAGAACGACGACTATCCGAAGGTCCTCGTGCTCGAGATGGCGCTGCAGCATCCTGCCGACATCGCCAAGCTCTGCGACATCGCGCCGCCGGACGTCGCCGTGGTCACCGCCATCGGCGAGAGCCACCTCGAGTTCATGGGCACGAAGGACGCCATCATCAAAGAGAAGCGCATCGTCGTCGAGCGGCTGCCGAAGGAAGGCGTGGCCGTGCTGAACCGCGACGACGAGAACGTCTGGGCGATGCGCATGAAGACGAAGGCGAGGGTGCTGTCGTACGGCTTCCATGAGGAGGCCGACGTGCGCGCGCTGCCCGAGTCGATCACCTACGCCTGCTCGCCGGACCGCGAATGCGGGATGCATTTCAAGCTGACTGCGGGCGGCGCGACCGTCCCGGTCTTCCTGCCGCACGTGCTCGGCAAGCACGGCATCTACGCCGCGCTCGCCGCCGCCGCCGTCGGCACCGCCAAGGACATGAACCTCGTGGAGGTCTCGGACGGCCTCGGCCTGTACTCGCCGCCGCCGGGCCGCCTCCGCTACGTCGCCGGCATCAAGCACACCGTCATCATCGACGATTCGTACAATTCCGCGCCGACCTCCGCGCTCGCCGCGCTCGAGGTGCTCCGCGACATCCCGATGCCGGACACCGTGAAGCGCATCGCCGTGCTGGGCGACATGCTCGAGCTCGGATCGGACTCCGAGGACGGCCATCGCCGCGTCGGCATCAAGGCCGCGCACAGCGCCGACGTGCTGGTGTTCGTGGGCGAGCGCATGCGCGACGCCATGAAGGCCGCGGCCGGAGAGGGGGCGGGGGAGGAGCGCTCGTTCTGGTTCGCGACGCCCGAGGAGGCCGGCCGCTTCGTACAGGAGCGCATGAAGATGGGCGATTACATCCTGGTGAAAGGCTCGCGCGGCATGCGCATGGAGAAGGTCGTGAAGGAGATCATGGCCGAACCGCTCGACGCGGACAGGCTGCTCGTGAGCCACGTCGAATGAACTTGAAACGCTCCATCTTGGCCGTCGCGCCGCTCGCCGCCCTGCTCTTCCTGGGCGTCGGTTGCAACGAGCTTTGGGACAAGTACGTGCTGGGAGAGGACAGCGAACAGCGCCGCATCGATTCCGACAGGCAATACAGCGCCTTCTTGGACAGGGAAGCGGCGGAGAAGGCCGCCAAGGAGCGGGAGGCGCAGCAGAAGCTCGACGCGGCCAGGCGCGCGCCGACGCAGACCTACTTGAACCTCGCCAAGAAGCTCCCGGCCGAGATCCGCGCCATGGCGCCCATCGTCGTGCCGATGCTCACCTATGACGGCCAGAAGTTCCCGTTCCCCGAGGACCAGTTCACGAAGTCGCAACCCGACCACTGTGCGCAGGTGCATTATCACGGCGGCGTCGGTTTCTCGATGGAGTTCAAGAAAGTGCGCCAGCCGGACGACCCCTGCGGCTTCGGCAGCGACGTGAAGGACGAGGAAGTCGACACTGAGGCGATCATCCGCTGGATGCAGGAGGGCCCGAAGGCGCTGCATCTCTGACGATGAGCATCGCAAAAGAACCGCCTTTGAGGCGGTTCTTTTGATGGTAGTCCCAAGGGGATTCGAACCCCTGTTTTCTCCGTGAGAGGGAGACGTCCTGGACCGGGCTAGACGATGGGACCCCGTGGCGCGGACGCGGTCGCGTCCGATTTGCGATTGCCACTGTAACAAAACGTTCCCGGCTTGTCGAGCCCCGCGCCGGCCCGCGACGCACCCTTGACCTTCCGCCTTATTCCTGCTAAGGTCCGGCGTTCGTCATGAACAAGGAGGGCGAGATGCCCGAAACACCCGTCGTACCTTTCCTGCCGAGATCGGCCCTGTTCATCCGCGGGATGGCGGCGCAACGCCCGTCGCTCGCGGTGCTCATCGCCTTCGCCGAGAAGGATTCGCCGGTGCCGCCGCACAGGCGGCACGCCATCATCGAGAAGCTCTTGCGGAGCCTGCCCGCGCTCCCGCCCCCGATGGGGGCGGACGCCCGGACGGCGCTCGAAGCCCTGACGCCGGAAGGCGTCGACGCGCTCGAGAAGGACCAGCGCGGCAGCGGGGTCGTCACGCTCCGCAAGGCTTGGGAGCCGGTCATCGCGAGCCTCGACGACGAGGCCGACCGCGCTTTCGCGCACCGTTGCGGGACGCTCCTCGTCGAGCTGTTCCGCCGCCGGGTCAACCTGCCCGGCCGTAAGTCCGCCGTCTTCCGCAAGAACGCCTGAACAGGGCGTTTTTTTGCGCCCGGGCACGGTTGACAAAATCAGGAATTTATGCTACATTGACGCCAATATCAGTCCCAATGTCCCCATGCCTATGAGCGAACGACCTGACATCGGCCGGATGATCGAAGAGGAACTCGCCAAGAAGGAAGTGCCCAAGACGGGCGAGAAGCCTCTCGAAGTCACCGCGGAAGGAGCCATCGTCGAGTCCCAGCGGGACGACGTCGATGACGCTTTCGACGCCATCACCGCCGACAAGGCCCAGGATTCCAAGGACGCGATGAAGCTCGCGGACCTCGGCGGCGACGCCGCGCGCAGGATCCAGATGGCCTTCGAGAAGGGCGACGCCAAGGCGGTCGACGCCGCCGCGAAAGAGTTCCTCGCCAAGGCGGAGGGGCTCGGCGCGGACGCGGGCGAGGCCAAGGGCGTGCTGCGCGAACAGCTCAAGGCCTACCACGACACCTACTTCGAGGCCGGCCTCAAGGAAAAGGCGGCGGAGATCGACGCCTTCAGCCGCTCGCTCGAATCGTCGGCCGAGGTCTCGACCGACGCGGGCAAGGCCTTCCTCGCCAAGCTCGACGCCGGCGGGTTCGCCTCCATCGAACAGGCCATCAACGCGCTCGACGGCATCAAGACCGAGGCCAAAGGCGCGAACGAGGAGCAGCTGAACGCGGAGTTCAACGTCCTCTACGCCAAGATCAATGAGAAGTTCCTCGGCAGCAACGAGTCCGGCGAGCACAAGATCGACCTCGGTGACGAGGATATCGACGACGTGCTGAGCGCCCTCGGCTGACGGAAAAAGGAACGCCCGCGGCATCCGCGGGCGTTTTGGTACCGGCATCATTGTCCGACGTCGCTGATCGCCTTCGACCGCGCCGAGCAGGAAGCCGCGTCCTTCGCCGGCAGGCCGTCGCCCGGCCACGGGCGCGCTTTCTTCGTCGCCGCGAAAAGCCACCGCGCACCGGCCAGGCACCCGATCCGGTCGTCGGCGCGGAGCCTCGCGCACTCGCGGTCGATCGCGACCATGTCGTAGCGGCCGAGCTCGGCGGTCGCGCGGCCGAAGCCGAGCAGGCAGCTCTCCTTGAGCGCGGGGTCGGCGAGCGCCGCGCAGCGGTCCATCGCGGCCGCGCTGCCGAGGTCCGCGCGCAGCATCCAGAAGTACGGCTGCTCGAAATAGCAGGCCGCGCGGTACGGCGGCGCCACCGAGGTGCATGGCTGGTCGAGGTCCTTGCGGTCCACGAGCGAAGGGTCGTCGGCCGCCGCGTTGCTGTAGTCCATGAATGCGCCCTGCGCGCAGCCGAGCAGTCCCGGCCGCTGGATGGAGGCGCAGCGGTCGAGCGCCGAGCCGAGGTCCTTGGGGCCGAAGAATTCCACGAGCCCGTGGCCGATGCCGTGGCGGCAGCCGGTGTCGTCGTCGCCGTGCGCCGCCTTGCAGGCCGCGTCGATCTTCGGCAGCGCGTCGAGACCTTCGGTCACGAGCGCGCGGACGATCAGGCCGTGGTAGCAGCCGAAGGTCATCGCATTGTCGCAGTATCGGATGGCCGCGATGCCTTCTTTCTTATATGCGAGCTCGCCGAAGATGTGGGCGTCGCCATGGAGCGCCTGATCGTCCTTCCTTTCGTTCTTGAGGTCCGCGTACGTCCGCTCCAGGCCGTCGTGCTCGATGCGGGAGAGGATGTCGGTCCTGATGCGGTCCGCGTCGGCGATGGCGCGACGTTCCGCCCCGGGAGGATGCCTGGGCAGCGCGGTCGCGAACGCGACGGCGCCGAGCGCGACGACGGCCGCGACCGCAGGGATGACGACGTTGACGGGGATCTTCTTCATGCCGTTTCATCCTACATCGGCCGGGGTCGCGAGAACAGGCGCGTTTTGACCCTTCGCCGCCGCCATGGTGCAGTGGTTTCGTGCACCTTTCGCAACGCCTTTCGGAGCCCGCGAGGGCGAAGAGGGAACCCCATGGGGAACGGCGCCATCCTGCCGGTCATCGCCCGCGCGGTCCTTCTCGACCGCCGCGAGCGCCAGGAGACCGGCCGCGTCCTCTACGCCTTCCTCATCCTCGAGAAGGCGAGCGGATGCATCCGCGAACGGCCGGCGGCTATGCGCACGTTGCGCGAGCTCCTGGCCTTCGTCATCGCTTACCGCAGGGCCAACCCGGGCCTGCCGCGCGTGAAGTTCGACCCGCCGGGCGAGGTCGACCGCGACGCGGGCAAGTTCCCGCGGCGCTACGAGGCGCTGGAGCTCTCGGAACTGTTCTTCGCCTCTTCGATGCTCGGCCAATCTTGAACCCCGCCTTCGCCGCGGGGATTTTTTCTGGAACGAAATCGTCACCCCGCAGTGATGCGGGGTCTAGAAAAAAAGAAATGTCGCCCTGAACTCGTTTCAGGGTCCAGAATTCTTTCACCGTTCTGGATCCCGGGTCGCGGCCCGGGATGACACTTTTTACTTGTCACCCCGGCCCCCGAGCCGGGTCTCCCGCCGTGGCGGGACCCCGCCCTCTTTGATGAAAGAAAAGTGGCGGGGCAGAAAAAATTGTTCGCCCCGGTCGCCCTCTGCTATCATCGACCCATGGCCAATGAAGAGCAGGCGGGCATCCACAAGCACGTGCTCAAGCCGACGCGGAAGTTCATCGACGACTTCCGGCAGTTCGCCGTGCGCGGCAACGCCTTCGACCTCGCGGTCGGCGTGGTCATCGGCGCCGCCTTCGGCAAGATCATCACCTCGTTCGTCACGGACATCATCACGCCGCCCATCTCGCTGCTCATGGGCCGCGCGAACTTCACGGACATGTTCGCGGTCCTGTCCGGCGGCAGCTTCGCGACGCTCGATGAAGCGAAGAAAGCGGGCGCCATCACGGTGAACTACGGCGTGTTCATCAGCACGCTGTTCGATTTCGTCCTCGTTTCGTTCGTCATCTTCCTGCTCGTCCGCGCGCTCTCGCGCATGCGCCGCGAAGACCCGCCGCCGTCGGACATGAAGGACTGCCCGTTCTGCCTCACGCCCGTGAAGAAGGCCGCGACTCGCTGCGCGTTCTGCACGAGCGACCTGGCGCCGAAAGAACAAAGGACAGAGGTCAGAGGTTAGAGGAAACAGATCTGATAAAACCGCGCTGCCCAAGCAGCGCGGTTTTTGAAAGATACGCATCCTCTAAACTCTGTCCTTTGTCCTCTGCCCTTTGATCTCTAGTTATCCCCATCCCCATCTTGCTCGCCATGCGCGCCCGGTCTATGCTTTTGGCCGTTCGCGGATGCGCCCCGGCGCATTCTCGCTTTTATTCTATGCCGCATTGGTACGTGTACGTCGTCCGCTGCTCCGACGGCTCGCTCTACACCGGAGCGACCACGGACGTCGAACGCGAGATGAAGACGATGAACGGCGGGGGAGGGAGCGTCTACGTGCGCGCCCGCGCCCCGGTCTTCTTGGCGTACACGGAGGAGTACATGAACGAGCATGACGCCCTGAAACGCGCTGCGTCCGTGAAACGCCTCGGCCGCGTGGGCAAAGAGCGGCTGCTCGTCGCGCCCGGTTTCGGCGCCATCGGCGACCTCGGCCTGGCGACGTGATCGAAAGAGAAAAGCAAAAAGGGAAAAGCTTAGAGGAAGGCCCATCCTCTGAGCTTTTTTCTTTTCTCTTTTCCCTTTATTGAAGGTTCCCCGGCGTCAGAGTATACTCTCAGAAAGATGCGGATGACGCGTCTTTTCATGGTTTTATGGCCTGGCTGCGGAAGGAGAAGGTCAACAACGTCGTCCTCACGATGGTCTACGCCGACTTCCTCCTGGTCTCGGCGACCGGTTTCCTTTCGCCCATTTCCGCGGTGTACATCACCACGCAGATCGCGGGAGCCTCGCTCTCGACCGTCGGTTTCGTCACCATGCTGTTCTGGGTGGTGAAGTCCGCGACGCAGATCCCCGTGTCGTCCTACGTCGACGCGCGGCGCGGCGAACGCGACGACTTCCAGTTCATGATCGTCGGCTGCATCATCAGCGCGGTCGTGCCGCTCCTCTATTATTTCTACGTCCGGGAGACCTGGCAGCTGTTCGCCGTGGAGACGCTCAACGGCGTCGGCTACGCCATGCAGGTCCCGACCTGGCTCGCCATCTTCACGCGGCACATCGACAAGCACCGCGAGAGCACGGAGTGGACCCTGCACTCGAACGCCATCGGCCTCGGCTTCGCGGCGACCGCGGCGTTCGGCGGCGTGCTCGCGGACCGGTTCGGCTTCCGGGTGCTGTTCCTCCTGGTGTCCGCCGTCATGTTCATGGGCACGGTCGCGCTGCTGTTCATCAAGGACGAGATGCTCGCCTCCGACGGGCGCGAGATCCCGCAGGGTTACGCCATAAACCAAGAGAAGCAGAAGATACGGAGCTGAACCACGACTATGGGACAATTCTGGCACGACTACCTTTATAACCCGCTGCTCAACGTCCTGTTCTTCCTGTACTCCGGGCCGGCCTTCGGCAACCTCGGTGTCGCGGTCATCGAGTTGACCGTGCTGCTTCGCCTCGCGCTCCTGCCGTTCACCATCCTCGAGGAACGCAGCCGCTTCCGCTACGAGAAGCTCAACAAGAAGATCGAGGCCATCGAGCGCGACTTCAAGACGGACCACGTGAAGCGCGCCGAGCGCATCCGCGAGCTGCTGAAGGAGCACAAGGTCAGTTACTGGTCGAAGGTCGTCGTTCTCGGCGTGCAGCTGCTCGTCCTCGTCCTGCTCTACCAGGTCTTCATCGGCGGCATCCGCTTCACCCGCTACGAAGTGCTCTATCCTTGGGTCTCGGCGCCGCAGCAGCCGGTCAACACGACCTTCCTCGGCTTCGACCTGGCCTCGCACAGCCTGCTGTGGGCCGGCATCGTCGCGGTGCTGCTCTTCCTCCAGATCTACACGGTGCAGAAGCAGCGCGAGCACCTCATCCGCCGCTCCGACGTGATGTACTTGTTCGTCTTCCCGATCTTCACGCTCGTCATCCTGCTCATGCTGCCGATGGTGAAGTCGCTCTTCGTGCTCACCTCGATGCTGTTCTCGATGTTCATCTTCGGAGCGCGCAAGGCCCTCTTCAAGGTCCCGATGCCGGACGCGGACTAGCCTTAAAGCCGTTTTTCCGCTACGATGCCGGAGGTAAGCGCATCCTCCGGCTTTTTTGGCTGAGGTTCGCGCAAGGAACGTATGAGCGACAGCCTGGACAAGATCATGTATTCGTTCGTGGTCGAAGACGTCCTCAAGGGACTCTTCATTTACGTTCCGCCGGGCTACGTGGCCTGCGTCTACGACCTCGGCCGCGGCGTGCTCAAGAAGGTGCTCACCCCGGGCCTCCACCTCAAGATCCCGTTCTGGCAGAAGGCCAAGCTCTTCAACACGCAGACGCTCGAGTACTCGATCAGCCGCCGGTTCAGCCCGGACAACGACCAGGCGATGGGGGACCATCCGATCGCGGCGACGACCATGGACGGCAAGCGCATCTCGATGGAGGGCACCGTGCTCCTGCGCCTCGACATCAACCAGGTGCCGACCATCTGGCAGAACGTCGGCGAGGACTTCGTGTCGAAGATCGTGCGCCCGACCATCCGCAGCCGCATGCGCATGATCGCCTCGCGCTACAACCACCAGGACATCTGCTCGACGCACCGCGACAAGGTCGAGGTCGAGACCAAGAACGAGCTCGAACGCATCTTCTATCCGCGCGGCATCTTCGTGGAGAACGTGCTGCTCTCGGACATCAACCACATGAGCGGCTCGGGCTCGGGCTCGCGCGACGAGCATGAGGACGAGGAGTGAAAGTAGAGTACAGAGGACAGAGGTGAGATGAAGTGACCTTGAAAAAACCGCCCTGCCCAAGCAGGGCGGTTTTGTGATGCCCCTGCCTCTAAACTCTGTCCTCTGTCCTTTGCCCCTCACCCTTGACCGCCCGCCCTTTTTCCGCTAGGTTGCACGGTCGCACCTTCCACCCCGACCAAGGAGCAAAACATGACCTCCGTCATCACGAACGGCCGTCCCATCGTGCTCGGCACCGCCTCGCCGTGGCGCCAGAAGGAAATGAAGGCCATGGGCCTCGCGTTCACGGCGATGTCCCCGGACATCGACGAGAAGGCCATCCGGCATCCGGATCCCGCGATCCTCACGCTGCACATCGCCGTCGCCAAGGCCGCGGCGCTGCTCGGAAGGATCGCCGAGCCCTCGCTGCTGGTCACCTGCGACCAGGTCGCGGTCTTCCGCGGCGAGGTCCGCGAGAAGCCCGCCGACGCGGGCGAGGCGCGGCGCTGGCTCGCCCAGTACGGCGGCACGTCCGTGGTCACCGTGACCACGGTCGTCGTGACCGACACGGCCACCCGCCGTTCCGTCCACGGCGTCCACGCCGCCACCGCGCATTTCGCGCCGCTGCCGCCGAAGGCCATCGACCGCGCCATCGCGCGGGGCATGGTGCTCAATTCCTGCGGCGCCTTCACCATCGACGACCCGGACCTCGGTCCGTACGTCGACGGTCTCTACGGCGAAGGGGACCAGGACGAGCTCCGTTCGAGCATCGCCGGCCTGCCGCGCGCCCTCACGCGCAAGCTTCTCTCCCGCATCCTCGGCTAGCAGATCCGCCTCATTTGGGGCGGATTTTTTATCCCCAGTCCGGGGACAGTCCCCGAATTGGGGATAAGGATCCGCCCGGTCGGGGCGGATTTTTTTGCCCTTGACGCCTTTTGAGGCCCGCCTATACTTAGCACTCGAAGGGAAGGAGTGCTAACCCGCCCGACCCTCGAGCTCCCAGCTCCGAGCGCCAAGCTCCGAGCTTGAAGCTTGGAACTTGAAGCTCCTCGCATGCCCAACGACCCCGACAACCGGCTGCGCGACATCTTCCGCATCATCGTGCGGGAGTATTTGCGTTCCGCCGAGCCGATCGGCTCGGCCTATATCGTGTCGCGCCATCGTCTGGGCGTTTCGCCCGCGACGGTCAGGAACGACATGGCCGAGCTCGAAGAACGCGGGCTGCTCGAGCAGCCGCACACCTCCGCCGGGCGCATCCCGACCGAAGCCGGCTACCGCTACTACGTCGACGAGTTCGTCCGCGACGGCGAGCTCGAGGACAAGCCGCGCCGCGAACTCGAAGCCGCGGTCGTGGAGATGGAGCGCGACATGGAGAGCGCGGCGCGCAAGTTCGCGCGGACCGTCGCGTCCATCACCGGCGAGACGGCCATCATCCGCGTCGGCACGCAGTCGTACCTCACGGGCGTCCAGAACCTCATGGGCAAGCCGGAGTTCCGCGAGGGCGAGCTGATGCGCGAGGCGCTCCGGGCCGTCGACGAGCTCGACGCGCTCGTCGGCGATCTCGAAAGCCGCGCGAGCGAGGACGTGTCCGTGCTCATCGGCGCCGACAATCCCTTCGGCCGCGAGCTGTCGTCGGTGTTCACCGTGTTCGCCGCGCCCGACGCCGGCGAAGCGGTCATCGGCATCCTCGGGCCGACGCGCATGGACTACGACACCAACGTCGCGCTCCTGCGCTACATCCGGGAACGTTTGGACGAACTTGATGCGTAAATTGTCACCCCGCACTTGATGCGGGGTCCAGAAAAAAGACCTATGGACGAACAGCAGAACACCCCCGCGCCGGAACCGGCGCAGCAGCCCGCGCCCGAAACGCCGGGCGAAGACCTCCAGAAGAAGTGCGAGGAATATCTCGCCGGCTGGAAGCGCGCGATGGCGGACTACGCCAACCTCAAGAAGGACATGGAGCGCGAACGCGCCGAGCTCTCCAGGTACGCGGTCGCCGGCTTCGTCGAGAAGCTGCTGCCGACGGTCGAGAGCTTCCGCAAAGCGGCCGAGCATCTGCCGGCGGAACCGTACGACGCCGCGAAGACGAAGCAGTGGATCGACGGCGTCGGCCACATCCGCTCGCAGCTCGACGCCGCGCTCGCGTCCGCGGGCATCGCGGCGGTCGACAAGGACGGCGTGCCCTTCGACCCGAACCTCCACGACGCCATGATGATGGAAAAGCGCGAAGGCGCGGACCCGGGCACGGTCCTCAGAGTGCTCGAGCCCGGCTGGCGCCTCCACGACCGCGTCATCCGCCCGGCGAAGGTCGTCGTGGCGGAATAAAAAAGCCTCGAGGGGAAGAGGGGAAAAGGGAAAGAGCTTGCGGGCTCGATCCGACCCTCGGAATACCCCTCTCTCCCTCTACACCTTTACCCCTTTCCTATGCCCAAGATCCTCGGCATCGACCTCGGCACCACCAACTCCTGCGTCGCCATCATCGAAGGCGGCCAGCCCAAGATCATCGAGAACAAGGAGGGCGCGCGCACCACGCCGTCCGTCGTCGCCGTCTCCAAGACCGGCGAGCGTCTCGTCGGCCAGCTGGCCAAGCGCCAGTCGGTCGTGAACCCGGAGAACACGCTCTACTCCATCAAGCGCCTCATCGGCCGCCGCTGGGACGACCCCGAAGTGCAGCGCGAGTCGAAGGTCCTTCCTTATAGGATCGTGCAGAGCGGCACCGGCGTGAAGGTGAAGATGGGCGAGAAGGAATATTCGCCGGAGGAGATCTCGGCCATGGTGCTCGCGAAGCTCAAGGCCGACGCCGAGGAGAAGCTCGGCGAGAAGATCACCGAGGCGGTCATCACCGTCCCGGCCTACTTCGACGACGCGCAGCGCCAGGCGACCAAGGTCGCGGGCGAGGTCGCGGGCCTGACCGTGAAACGCATCATCAACGAGCCGACCGCCGCCGCGCTCGCCTACGGCTTCGACAAGAAGAAGGGCGGCAAGATCGCGGTCTACGACCTCGGCGGCGGCACCTTCGACGTGTCGGTGCTCGAGATCGCCGAGGACACGGTCGAGGTGAAGGCCACCAACGGCGACACGCACCTCGGCGGCGACGACTTCGACCAGCGCATCATCAAGTGGGTCATCGAGGAGTTCAAGAAATCCGAGGGCATCGACCTCTCCATGGACGTGCTCGCGCTCCAGCGCTTCAAGGAGGCGTCCGAGAAGGCCAAGATCGAGCTCTCGACCGCGATGGACACGGAGATCAACCAGCCGTTCATCACTTCCGACGCCAACGGCCCCAAGCATCTCGTGCTCAAGCTCTCGCGCGCCAAGCTCGAGGAGCTCGTCCGCGACCTCGTCGACAAGACGCTGGAGCCCTGCAAGAAGGCGCTCGAGGACGCCAAGCTCGGCATCGCCGATCTCTCCGAGGTCGTGCTGGTCGGCGGCATGACCCGCATGCCGCTGGTGCTCGCCACCGTCGAGAAGTTCTTCGGCAAGAAGCCGAACATCAGCGTGAACCCCGACGAGGTCGTCGCGGCCGGCGCGGCCGTGCAGGCTGGCGTGCTCCAGGGCGAGGTGCGCGACGTGCTGCTCCTCGACGTCACCCCTTTGAGCCTCGGCATCGAGACGCTCGGCGGCGTGATGACCAAGCTCATCGAGCGCAACACCACCATCCCGACCTCCAAGACGCAGACGTTCTCGACCGCGGCCGACAACCAGCCGTCCGTCGAGATCCATGTGCTCCAGGGCGAGCGCGACTTCTCCGCCGACAACAAGACGCTCGGCCGCTTCATCCTCGACGGCATCCCGCCCGCGCCGCGCGGCATCCCGCAGGTCGAGGTCTCGTTCGACCTCGACGCCAACGGCATCCTGACCGTGAAGTCGAAGGACAAGGCCTCCGGCAAGGAGCAGAAGATCGTCATCACCGCGTCCTCCGGACTCTCCAAGGAAGAGATCGAGAAGATGAAGAAGGACGCCGAGCTCCACGCCGACGAGGACAAGAAGAAGAAGGAGTTCGTCGAGCTGAAGAACAACGCCGAGGCGATGGTCTACACCACCGAGAAGATGCTCAAGGACTTCGAGGGCAAGATCGCCGACGACAAGAAGAAGGAAGTGCAGGACAAGCTCGACGCCCTCAAGGCCCTCAAGGACTCGACCGACCAGGAAGCCATCAAGAAGGCCGCCGACGAGCTCTCGACCGTCGCGCAAAAAGTGGGCGGCGAGATGTACCAGCAACAGGCCCAGCAAGGCGCCCCCCAAGCCGGCGCCGACCACGCCGCGAATTCCGGCGAGGGGCCGAAGACCGACGACAAAGGTCCGATCGATGCGGACTTCACGGAGAAGAAATAATCGCCGGTCGTCATCCTGGGCGAAGTCGCAGGATCCAGAAAAACTCAGCGCACCACATGAACCCCGTCCACGAAAAGATCCTCAAACTCCTCGACGACAACGGCGTAAAATACGAAACCCAACGCCACGAAGCTGTCACGACCAGCGCCGATGCCGCCAGAGTGCGCGGCGTCTCCATGCACGCCGGCGCCAAGGCGCTCGTGCTGCAGGGAAGGAAGTCCGGGAAGCACTGGCTCGCGGTCATGCCGGCCGACCTGCGGCTTGCGGACAAGAAGTTCGAGGCGCTCGTCGGCGAGAAGGTCAGCTTCGCCAAGGCGCCGGAGGACGTCACTGGCTGCGTGAAGGGTTCCGTCCCGCCGTTCGGTTCCGCGCTCGGCCTCAAGACCTACTGTGACAGGCGCCTGGCCGAGAACGAGACCATCCACTTCAACGCCGGCAGCCTCACGGATTCCGTCACCATGCCTTACGCCGACTACGAGCGGCTGGAGAAGCCCGAACCGGTCGACATCACGGAGTGAAAGCGGGTAGACTGTGAAGGAATTCTTCACTCTCACGCCCATGTACGACTACAAGATATTGACGGTCAAACGCGACGAGATCGCCACCGCGCTCGCCCAGCAGGACGCCGAGGATTGGGAACTCGTCACCGCGGCCTGGGAACACCGCATGCCGGACGAACCGGCCGACGACCAGATGCATCTCTTCTTAAGGAAAGCCAACACTTTATGAGCGAACCCCAGAACCCCCAGCTCCAGATCAAGGTCGACGACAAGACCCTGCAGGGCATGTACGCCAACGCCATGCAGGTCCAGCACTCGAAGGAGGAGTTCGTGCTCGACTTCATGAACGTCTTTCCGCCGGCCGGCACGCTCCAGGCTCGCATCCTCGTCTCGCCCGCGCACATGAAACGCATCGTCGCGGTGCTCAAGGAGAACATCGAGCGCTACGAGAACGCCAACGGCAAGATCGAGGCCGGCGAAGGCCCCGGCGAGATCGGCTTCAAGGCCTAGCCCGTCATCCTGCGCGAAGTCGCAGGATCCAGAAAACACCATGAAACGCGAAGAGATAAAAAAGATCCTCGGCGCCGCCAAGGTCGCGGGCGCAACGGGCGGCATCATCACCGCCGCCGTCTTCGGCATGGTGGCGCACGGCAAACGCCGCAAAGCCGAACGCCTCGCCCGCGAAGCCGCCGAGAAAAAGGAAAGCGGCACCTGACGCCCGCGCTTTCCACTTTCAACTCTCCACTCTCCACTCCGCACAATGGCCAGCGACTACTACGACCAACTCGGCGTCGGCAAGGGCGCGTCTGATGACGACATCAAGCGCGCTTTTCGCAAACTCGCGCACCAGCATCATCCCGACAAGCCGGGCGGCGACGCTGAGAAGTTCAAGAAGATCAACGAGGCTTACCAGGTCCTCTCCGACCCCGAGAAGCGCAAGAAGTACGACCAGTTCGGTCCCGGCTTCGAGCAGATGGGCGGGGGAGCCGGCGGCTTCGGCGGTTTCGATTTCCGCCAGGCCGGCGTGAACTTCGACATGAACGACCTCGGCGAGATGTTCGGCGACATCTTCGGCATGGGCGGCGCGGGACGCGGCCGCCGCGAACCCGCGCGCGGACGCAATATCGAGATGGACGTGCAGCTGACCTTCGCGGAGTCGGCCTTCGGCGTCGAGAAGGAGCTTTCCGTTCGCCGCGCCGTCTCGTGCGAGGAGTGCGGCGGCGAAGGCGCGGAGAAAGGCTCCAAGAAGATCGACTGCATCCAGTGCGGCGGCTCCGGCCAGGTCCGCAGGATGCAGCAGACCATCCTCGGCAGCTTCCAGACCGCGGCGACCTGTCCGCGCTGCCAGGGCGAGGGCAAGACCGCCGAGAAGCCGTGCAAGCGCTGCGGCGGCCAGGGCATCATGAAAGGCGAACGGACCATCAACGTGAAGGTCCCCGCGGGCATCGCCGACGGCGAGATCCTGCGCGTGAACGGCGAAGGCGAGGCCGCGCCCCGCGGCGGGCGCGCCGGCGATCTCTATCTTTCCATCCGCGTGAAGCCAGACCACCGTTTCGAGCGCGACGGCTTCGACGTGCACAGCACCATCGAGATCGGCGTGGCCAGGGCCGCGCTCGGCGGCGAGGTCCCGGTCGAAACGCTCGACGGCACGGTCGAGTTCGCCGTCCCGGCCGGCACCCAGCCCGGCCAGGTCTTCCGCCTGCGCGGCAAGGGCATCACCTACCTGCGCAGGAACGGCCGCGGCGACCACCTCGTCACCATCGCCGTCAAAGTCCCCAAGAAATTGAGCAAAGAGCAGAGGAAAACCCTCGAGTCCTGGGGAGATTTTTGAGCCTGTTCCGCCTCAAAGATGCGCTCTCGGCGCGCAGCCCCCGCTGTGGATATAAGGGGGGAGGCGAAATATGCTATACTTTCGGACGTGAAGCGCATTTAGCGCACCAACACGACCAGAATGTTCCTCTTCGAAACGGTCGTCACGACCAACAGCAGCGGCGGGGTCGCCGCGGGCGCCGCCAACATGGGGCAGGACGCCATCCACTGGCTGCAGTCGATCAACTGGGCGTCCCCGAGCTGGGACCTTTTCATCGTCCTCTTTTTCCTGGTGACGGTGTTCCTGTACGGCATGTCGCTCGGCCGCGACCGGATCATCGTGATCCTGGTGTCCATCTACATGGCCCTCGCGGTCGTGTCGAACGCGCCGATCCTCAACAAGCTCGACGCCACCGTCAACCTCGGCCAGTTCTTCGCCTTCCGCGTCACGACCTTCCTCGGCATCTTCGTGCTGCTGTTCTTCCTGCTGTCGCGCTCGGCGCTGCTCAAGACCTTCGGCAGCCTCGCGGCCGGCAGCTGGTGGCAGGTGTTCCTCTTTTCCGTCTTCCATGTCGGCCTGCTCGTGAGCATCACTTTGTCGTTCCTGCCGCCGGAAGCGGTCGAGCACCTCGCGCCTCTCACGCGCCAGATCTTCGCGTCGGACATGGGCAGGTTCTTCTGGATCATCGCGCCGATCT
Organism: Binatia bacterium; assembly: GCA_035495855.1. Lineage (GTDB taxonomy): Bacteria > Patescibacteriota > Patescibacteriia > SG8-24 > SG8-24 > JAHFIW01. The sequence continues at coordinate 84,567 of DATJFD010000002.1, forward strand.
TCGGCATGGCGCTTCTCAAGGCGGAACACTGATCGTGAAGTCCGGGCGATGGACTTGAGCGGGGAACGAGGAAGCGAGCGAACTCCCCGGACGGCTCGCAAGAACGTTCAAAAAGCCCCGCGGCATCGTGCTACGGGGCTTTTCCTATCCATCGTGTTCTCCGTCCGCCTATGGCGAGGGAGGAGGCGTTTGCGCCGGGGGAGGCGTCGGCGCCTTCGGAGGAGCGTCATTCGTCGTCGGAGGCGTCGCTCCCGGAGCGGGCGCGGTCCCGGTCGCCGGGGCGGTTTCGGGCGGCGTGGAAGCGGTCGGCGTCGCTGACGGCGCCGCGGCGGCGGTCTGCGTTTCTACGCGCACGCTGGTCGCGACGAACGACCCGGCCATCGCGATGTCACTCGTCGATTCGACGACCACGATGTCGCCGGTCTTGATGTCGCCGAGCGAGATCTTCACGAAGGTGTAGGAGAGCGGCGCCTCGGGCGGCTGCTTGCCCGCGTCGCGCGCGGCCTTCACGGCTTTTTCGTAATCCGCCAGGTCCTTGAACGTCGCGGCGTCCGATTTCTGGGTCGTCCTCATGATGACGGCATCCTTCGCCAGCGTCACGTGACGGACGAGGGGAGCCTGTTCCGCGAGCGGATTCGTCACCGTCTGTTCGACGTTGATGTCCAGCGAGTCGGCGCCGACGTTCGTGACCGTTCCGCGAAGCGAGGTCAGGTGCGGCGCTTGGAAGCTCCCGGCGGCATCGACTTTCGTCTTGGCGGCCGCGAGCCCCGCGCGATATCCCTCTTCTTTCGCAGAGGCGTTGCCTTGAGAACCGACTTTATTGCCTACGGCATAGCCGGCGAGCGCCATGATCACCGCGATGACCGCGGGCATCACGTTTTTTCCGGAAGATGCGCCCATACTTTTCGGTGGCATAAGGTCCTTAAACGATGACCGCCGCTGATTAGACATGGTTACTATAGCCTCTTTGCCTCCATTACGTCATTTCGGCATGTGGATAAGGGGCGCGCGGGCATGTCGGACCGGCAGGGCGATGTGGTATAGTGGAGTCACTTATGGAGAAGAAGCCCAGGACTCCTTCGCGACGAGCGACCGGTCCGCGCGCCAAGCGATCCGCCGCCGGACCGCGGCGTGTCGCTGCGCTCCGAAAAAAGAAGGTCGCGGTCGCGACGCCCGCCGTCGAAGCCGCGCAGCTTCCGCCGCAGCCTCCCGCGGCACCCGTGCGACTCGCGGCTCCCGACGCCCGGCCGGCCCGCATGGCGACGCGCCTCCCGTGGCGCATGCTCGCGGCGTTCTTCGCGTTCGCCATCGTCGTGACCGCGGTCGGCGGCTTCATCATCAGCGCGGTCAACGCCGCCACCTTCCAGGGCCCGTCGCAGGCGGCGCCAGGCGGCAACATCCCGCTCACCATCTGGAACCGCGAGGCGGCTGCGGCGACCCAGACGACCGCGGCCGTCGCGATCGACGGGGGCACGCTGACCGTCGGCATTCCCGATCTCTTCTACGGCAACATGGCGGCGGGATCGCCGGCGACCTCGAACGGCATCCGTCTGCAGACTGCCGCGGCCGATCGTTTCAAGGTGACGAGGGACGGGAACATGACCGCGACGGGCATGACCACGCTCGGCACGGCGGCACTTGTCGTCGGCGGGGCGCAGAACCTCGTCTACGGAAACGTCGACACGACCTCGACCGGCAGCCTTCTCCTTTTCCAGAACGAGTCGTTGGACCGTTTCCGGGTCGACGTTCAGGGCCGCGTTTCGGCCGGGTCCGCCGACGCCGTCATGGCGGGGGCCCAGAACCTCATCTACGGGAACATCGACACGACCTCGACCGGCAGCCTGATGCTGCTGCAGACGGAGAGCGCCGACCGCTTCCGCGTGAACGCGCGCGGCGACGTGAAGGGCGCGGGATGTTTCGGCAAGTCGCTCATCGGCCTGACCGCGAGCTCGTTCCAGCCGGGCGCGATCCTCAGTTACATCGGCGCGGATAACAAATGCAACGACATCGCCAACGGCGCGTCCTTCCTCGGTTCGCATGTCTGCAAGGTGGATGAGATCCTCGAGAGCATCCAGTGCGGGCAGGCGGGTGATCCGATCCGTACGCTGGGAGGCAACAACGCCTGGATCAACGGCGGCCCGCCGGGCATCAACACCGCCAACGCCAACGACTGCATCGGCTGGACGAGCGCGGCGCCGACGTCCTTCGGCCGCGTCTGGGTGTTCGACAACACGACCGGCGGCTTCGGCACGCTCACCGGCTGCAACATCGGTTCTCCGGGCCTCAAGATCGCCTGCTGCAAATAATGAGAAAAATCCAGGAACAGCGAAGAACCGCCTCGGGGCGGTTTTTTTGTCCGAACGCACCGCCGAGTTCGCGCCGTTCATTGGCCTGGACGACCGCGCCGGGAGGGACGGCTCCAGAGCCTCTCCAGCGCCATAACAGAGCCAAAATTTCGCACTATGGCGGGGGCTGTTCACTCCTTCTGCTCGGCGCATCATGAAATGTGCTATAATGACCGTGAATTTATTCCCCGTCTCTCTCATTCTTTTATGCGAACGATCGTTCGCGCGACCAGGCAGGCGCTCGCCATGTCTCTGGCGTCGCTCGCCATCGCGGCCGGTTCAATGGCCGCCCTTGCCATGCCGCTCTCGGCCTCGGCTCAGACGTGTCCTTATAACAGCACGCAGGGGACGTGCGCCTGCCCGACCTCGGGATCGGGTACGACCTGCTTCGGCGGGCAGCTGTATCGTTCGACGGACAGCACCTGCCAGAACGACACGCGGCCCTGCGCAGCCAATCAGAACTTCAATTGCTCGACGGCCAGCTGCTCCTGCAACACCGCGGCGTTTCCCTGCGGCGGCTGCACCGCGGCGAGTTCCACGGTGGGTGCCAGCTGCGGCACGCCGGCCGGCGGCCAGTACACCAACATCTGCGGCGCCTGCGCCTGCCCGAGCGGCACCACGCTGTGCGGCACTTCCAACACCTGCGTCACGACTCTTTCCTGTCCCGCGGGCACCACGTTCGATCCCTGCACCAATTCGTGCAACACGCCGAACGTCCTCGTGAGCCCGGGCTTCACGCAGAACGGCTTCATCAACATCGCCGGCGACATCAATGAGCGCGGCGGCAATTTGCGCCTCGACTTCTCGACCGGCGGCGGTCAGGGCGACTTCTACATGGCGAACGGCAAGGCCCTCCGCGTCGACGGCGCCGGCGTCACGTCCTTGAGCATCGGCAACTGGGGCGCGGGCGGCACCGGCGTCAACGTCTTCCAGACCGGCAACACTTTCCTGACCGGTCTCTCGACGATCGCGAGCGACAACGCCGTCGCCGCGGGTACGATCGAATCCAGCAGCATCTGCTTCGGCAACGCGGTGAACTGCCGCACCAGCTGGCCGTCGACCACCGACTTCAATCCTTCGTACGTGAACGTCACCGGCGACACCATGACCGGCGACCTCAACCTCACCGGAGCGAGCACCGACCTTTTCGTGGCCGGCAACCTCGGCATCGGCACGACCACGCCGGTCGACGGCCGCCTCGAGATCGTCAGGGCTTCCAATTCCTATCGCGGCAACCTCGTCTTCGGCACCGGTACCAACAATGATTGGGAGATCGGCGAGCTGAACACCGACGGCAGCTTCACCTTCAAACGCGTCACCACGCAGCCGATCATCGGTTCCGCCGTCATGACCTTCGATACGCTCGATCAGGTCGGTATCGGCACGGCGACGCCGGGCGCGACGCTCGATGTCTTCGGCACCACGAAGACGATCGGACTGCAGATCACGGGCGGCACGCCCGGCGCGGGCAGGGTGCTGAAATCCGACGCTTCCGGCATCGGCACGTGGCAGTCCGACACGAGCATCGGCGGCAGCGGCACGACCAACAGGGTCGCCAAGTTCACCGGCGCGGTCACCATCGGCGACTCGACCATCACCGACAACGGCACGAGCGTCGGCGTCAACACGACGGCCCCCACCGGCCGGCTCCAGGTCGGGAGCGACACGTACGATTTCCCCGGCGCACAGCAGCGTCGCTTCACCACGAGCCTCACCGGCGCGCAAATGTTCATGAACGACAGCTCCGGCTCGTCCATCATGGCCATCGGCACGGGCCCCAGCAGCGATGACAGCCTCGGCTTCAACATGAACGGCGCGGTACCGATGATCATCACGAGCGGCGGCAACATCGGCATGGGCACGACGACTCCCACCCAGCGCCTTGACGTGAGCGGCAACGCCAAGATCGCGGGCACCGCCGCGCTCGGAGGCTACTCCCTCGACGTCGACAATAACGGCCAGGGCGGCGGCATCGACGTCACCACGAACTCGACGCTCAACGGCATCCCTGCCCTGCGCGTATCGAACATCGGCCAGGGCCGCGGGATCGAGGTCAGCGGCGGCTCTGCCGCGGTAGCCGCGCAGATCAACGCGAACGCCGGCAACATGGCGCTCGAAGCGGCCGCCTACAACTATCCCGGCGCGAATACGATCGGGACCATCATGCAGATCCGCCGCGGCGTCGGTTCCGGCACCGCTCCGCAGGTCGGCATGGGATCCATCCTCGGCTTCCCGCTTCAAAGCGACGCTGCCGGCAGCTACGGCGGAGGCGGAGGCGTCGGCGCGGTCGTCTCTTCCGTGAGCCCTTGGAAGACCGATCTTTTCTTCCAGACCAATTCCGGGTTCAGCAACACGGAAAAGATGCGCGTCACCGCTGACGGAAACGTCGGCATCGGCACGACCACGCCCACGACCCAGCTCGAGGTCGCGTCCAGCGGCGATGGCTTCAGAGTGGGCAACGCCAGTTCCTGGTTCAAGTTCTGGGTGGGGGGCAACAGCCGCATGAGCCTCGGCGACGGGGCCGGGCACGAGGCCGGCTTCATTGCCGGTGGGCATAACGGCTCGGGTCAGAACACCATCACGGTCACCGGTTGCGCTGACGGCGGCAGTTGTCCCGCCTACACGACCTTCGTGGAGAACGGCAGGGTCGGCATCGGCACGCAAACGCCCTCCGAAATGCTCGAGGTCAACGGCAACCTGAAGTTCACGGGCGCGAACCCCTACATCAGCGCAGCTTCGTACTTCGTCGCCCCCGGCGGCGCCTACTTCAACAGCGGCACGGTCTACACCGAAGCCGCCATCCAGGCCCGCGGCGGCATCCATAACGACAGCGGTTCGTCGCTCGTGCTGCAGGGAGGCACGTCCGGCAACACCTCGACGAGCGGCACCCTCACGGTCAACGCCGGCGGCGGCGCGAGCCAGGCCGGCGTGGCGATCAACGGTTCTTCCGGCACGTGGGGCCCGTCAGTCGGCGTCAACAACGGCAGCCAGGAGTGGCGCGCCGTATCGTGGTCGGACAACACCTATAAGGTGGTGAAGGTCACCGGTTCCACGTTCACGCCGTTCACCATCTATAACAACGCCTATCAGGACGAGCTCGTACTGATGTCGAACGGCATCAGCCTGTCCGGCAAGCACGCCTTCAGGAGCGATGACTCCTGGCTGCGGCTCAACCAGGACGGCGCCTTCACCTCGGGCGTCCATACGCCAGGCAACTTCGCCCCCGGCGCGCTCAACGTCGGCGGCGCCAACGGCTGGGGCAACCCGGGCTTCGGCAACTCCTGGATCCTCGGGACCGAGACCATCTACGGCGACATCAGCGCGGAGAACAACTCCTGGGGCGGCGGCAGCGGTTGGGTCTATTGCCCGACGAACGGCCAGTGCTGGTGCCCGGGCGGCGAGTTCACCATCGCGGTGCTCAACTACTTCTACTACTACGGTTACGGCTACATCTATTGCGCCAAGCCCTAAAGGGGACCTCCGTTATGCCAGTCACATCGAACAAGAACGGCAGGTCGAAGGCGGGCATGTCCACGCCCGCGGCGGTGGTCATGCTGGTCGTCGGCCTGGTCGCGGGATTCGCGGTCGGGAAGTACGCCTCTTCGCCGAAAGCGGCGAACGCGCCCGCCGCGGCCGGGACGTACGACGCGGGCTACGCGGACGCGAAGGCGAAGCTTGAAAAACTTTCGGTCATCGCGCCGGAACCCGATCATCTGACGCAGCTGTCGGGCAACGTCCTCGAGGTCAAGACCTCCTCGTTCACCATGCGTGTCGACGCGTCGGTGCTGAACCCGCTGGTCAAGGGCGTGCCGGAGGTCCGCGAAGTCCGCGTGACCAAGGGCACGGCGATCACCGTCAAGGTGAAGCGCGACGAGGCGGCATATCAGCGCGACCTGGAAGCGTACGACAAGGAGTTGAGCGCCGCCGTCGCCGCGGGGAAGTCCGTTCCGAAGGCTCCTTCGCCGTACGAGGACAAGAAGATCGCGCTTGCGGACCTGAAGGCGACCGATCACGTCGTCGTCACGGCCGACCATGACGTGAAGTATGAGGCATCGTTCGATGCCGTGAGCGTGGCGGTCGGCTACGAGTCGCGGACGTTCGTTCCGGAACCGATCCCGGAATCGAGGCCGCCCGCGCCGACGGACAACCGTCCGCCGCCGCCGAAGGAAGGAGAGGCGCCGCCGCCGCTCCCGCCCATGCCGTAAAGATCATGAACCCCGTCCCAGCGACGGGGTTTTTGATCGCCGATCCTTGCGGCGCCGCCGCCGGCGGCATACGATCACGTCGTAACCGATCCCGCATGAACCCGTCCGCCCCGACATCGCCGAAAGGTCTTCTCAAGACCATCATCCTGCCGCTGCTCGTCATCGCCGCGTTCGCCGGCGGATTTTTGCTGCGCGGTCCTGTCGCGAAACGACCCGCGACGGCGGTACCGGTGCCTCGCGCGGAAGAGCGGCTGGCCGTTCCCGACGCCGGAAAGCTCGACCGGTATCTGGGCGTGGTCGAAGAGGTCGGTCCGGATTCGGTCGTCGTCATGACCCCTGACGCCCCGGGTCCTCGCGCCGAGCAGCACCTCGTCACGCTGCGCGTCACGCAGGCCACGCGGATCAACTCGATCCTCGGGGAAGGCGTCTCCATGGGCGCACCGCCGGAAAAGGCCGGCGTACCCGCGAGCATCACGCAGATCCTGAAGAACGACGTCGTCGGCTTCACCGGCGGCTCGCCGTTCGGTTCGGACGAGCTTACCGCGGCGACGATCACCATCATCGGCCGGCCGCCTGCAGGAACGGCGGGGGAGTGAGCCGGTCCGCCTTAAGGCGGCTTTTTCGTGAGGGCGGCTCTTTTTATGCTATACTGGCCAAAGCTTTTAGCCCTCCTCATTCGCAGCTCCACTATGGTGCACGCCCGTTCGCGCCTCATCGGCGCCGCCGCGTCGCTCGCGACCGTCGCCTCCCTTTTCCTGGCGGTCCTCGCCGTGCCGCTCTCGGCATCGGCCCAAACGTGTCCCTATAACAGTACGCAGGGGACGTGCGCCTGTCCGACCTCGGGATCGGGTACGACCTGCTTCGGCGGCCAGCTGTACCGCTCGACGGACAGCACCTGCCAGAACGATTCGCGGCCCTGCTCCGCGAACCAGCAGTTCAGCTGCGCCAGCGTGAGCTGCACCTGCAACACCGCGGCGTATCCCTGCGGCGGCTGCACCGCGGCGAGCTCCACGGTGGGCACGACCTGTTCGGCGCCGACCGGCGGCCAGTACACCAACATCTGCGGCGCTTGCGCCTGTCCCGCCGGGACGACGCTCTGCGCGTCCGGCAACCGCTGCGTCGCCAATCGCGCCTGTCCCGCGGGCACGACCTGGGACCCCTGCACCGACACCTGCGGCACGCCGAACGTGCTGCTTTCGCCGGGCTTCACGCAGAACGGGTTCATCGACGTCGCGGGCGACTGGCGGAACAGGGCGGGCAACTTCCGGCTCGACTATTCGAACGGCGCCGGCGTCGGCGACCTCTACATGGCGAGCGGCAAATCCCTCCGCGTCGACGGGACGGGCGTCACTAATCTCAACATCGCGAACTACGGCGTCGGCGGCACCGGCCTGAACGTGAATTTTCCGGCCGGCTCGCAGCTTTGCTTCGGCGCGTCCTGCCGCGGCAGCTGGCCCTCGACGACCGATTTCAATCCGACCTACGTGAACGTCGGCGGCGATACCATGTCCGGCCTGCTGACCCTGAACGGCGGCCTGCTCATGTCCACCGGCGCGGGCGCCGGCCGCGTGCTCACCTCCGACGCTTCCGGCAACGCGAGCTGGCAAACGCTGAACGGCCTGACCGGCTCCGGCACCGCGAATGCCATCCCTAAGTTCACGTCTTCCACGGCGCTCGGCAACTCGGTCGCCTCGGACACGGGGACGGGCCTCTCCATCGCGGGCACGGCATCGTCCGGCGCCTACGGCCTGTCGGTCACGAACATCGGGACCGGCGGCGGCATCGACGTGTCGACGAACTCCGCGTTCAACGGCGTCCCGGCGCTCCGCGTCACCAACAGCGGCGCGGGACGCGGCCTCGAGGTCATGGGCGGTTCCGGCGGCAACGCCGCGTTCATCCGCGGCGCGGGCGATAACGTCGCGCTCGAAGCGGCCAATTACAATTACTCCGGCACGAACACCCTCGGCACCATCATGCAGATCCGCCGCGGCACCGGTGCGGGCATCGCGCCCGCGGCCGGCATGGGCGGCGTCATCGGCTTCCCCCTGCAGAGCGACAGCGCCGGCTCCTATACCGCCGGCCCCGCCCTCGGCGGCGCCATCCAGTCCCTGAGCCCCTGGAAGACCGCGCTCGTCTTCATCCCATCGACGTACGCCGGCATGGTCGAGAAGATGCGCCTCACCACGGAAGGTTATCTCGGCATCGGCACCTCTTCTCCGACCGCGATGCTCCAGGTGAACGGCGGCAGCACGGCGCTCGGCTTGAGCTCGACCGCGAGCGGCCAGTATTCGCTCGCCGCGGGCTACGGCCCGACCGCGAGCGGCAGCTATTCCGTGGCCCTCGGCGACCGCAACACCGCCACGAACAACACCTCGATCGCCCTCGGCGCACAGGTCGATGCTACCGGCTACTACGGCATCGGCATCGGCAACTACGCGGCCGCGACCGGCACCGGTTCCATCGCCATCGGCGGTGGCATCGATGTTTCCCGCAAGATGACCGTCAGCGGCGGAGCGACGATCGGCCTCGGTTACGGCTCGACCATCCCGACGCTCGTGGTGACGTCCGCGCCGAACACCGCCGGCACCTACGGCAAGGTCGGCGTGGCCGCCCAAGCGCCGCAAGCCACGCTTGCGGTTGGCGGCAACGGCACCAACGTCTACGCCACCGACCTCTGGGTCGAGAACAACATGCACGTCCAAGGGAACGAATCCGTGGGCAGCGGGCGCGGCAGGCTGCGCGTCGGCACCGCCTGGAATCTCCCCGGCATCTACGCGGAGGGCAACTCGGTCGGCCAGACCTCCGACCTCGTGCTCGGCGCGAGCTCGGACCTGGTGCAGATCAACGCCGGCACCTTCGGACGCCCCTATAACGCTTCATGGCTTGCGCTCTGGGGCTCGCGCATCGGCGACGCCGGCGGCGGAACGCTCTCCATCAGGAGCGGAGGCAGCGTCGTCAGCTTCGACGGCGGCGACACGGTCGTCTTCGGCGGCAACGCCCAGCTCGGAGGCGTCTCGCGCGGCAGCTGGCCGAGCCTGCAGACCACCACCACGTATTGCCAGTTCAACGCCGGAAGCGGCGCCGGTTGGAAGGCCTGTTACTGCCCGGGCGGCTATGAAGTCACCGGCTGGTACGGCTACAACTGCAAGAGCAACGGCGGCGAATGGGAATGCTCCTCGAGCGCGCCTTACGGCTCGACCGCCGTGCAGGTCTATCATGACTCCGCCGGGACGGCGTACGTCTGGGCGCAGTGCGCCCGCGTGAACTGATCCTCCTATGCCGTTGTCGCTCCATCGCAAAAATACCGCCAAGGGATCGTCCGTGCCGATGATCATCGTCGCCCTGCTCATCGGCGTGATGGTCGGCTTCTCGTCGGGCTGGGAGATCTCCGCGCTGCAATTCCGAAGGTCCGCAGCACCCCCGGCGCCTCCGGCCGGACCGGCCGCCGCGGTCACGCCGTCTCCCCAGGATCCCGCCGAAGTGCCGACCGCCGTTCCCGCGAACGCCGTCGTCTATAGGGGCGTCGTCGACGCCGTGGTCAAAGGAGGCCTCAGGGTCACGGTCCTGGAGGGAGTCACCGGCGAACCCCAGGTGATGCTCGTCGCCGCCGACTACGTGGCGCTGCGTCCGGTCCAGCCGGCCGTCCAGGCTTCCGGAGCGGACACGTCCAAGGGGTTGCCGCCTCCTCCCAAGCCGCCCGCAGAGCCTTACGCGGAAGAACCGATGTCGCTGTCCGACTTCAAGACCGGCGATGTGGTCGAGTTCTCGACGGCGGCCATCCTCAAGGATGGGGCGACGGTCTCGACGGCCAAGGCCGTCTGGATCATGAATCTTTCTCAACAGAACCAGCAGGGAGGACCGGTCGGCGACGGCACCGCCGCGCCGCTCGTTCCCAAGAAGTGAGCCCGCGCCGCGATCTGCGCGGCGACGCCGGACCGTTGCAGGTCCGGCGTTCTCGTGCTAGCATCGTCGGCACAACGCTATGGTCAAATTCTTCAATTCGTTGACGCGAAAAAAGGCCGCCCTCCGCCCCCTGAAGAAGGGGAGCGTGACGATGTATAACTGCGGGCCGACCGTCTACGACTACATCCACATCGGCAACCTCCGGTCGTTCCTGCTGGCCGACCTTCTCCGGCGCCATCTCGAGCATCGCGGCAACGAGGTCGTGCAGATCATGAACATCACCGATGTCGGCCACATGCTCGCCGATGCCGACGTCGGCGAGGACAAGATGGAGGTCGCGGCCTCGAAGGCCGGCAAGACCCCGCAGGAGGTGGCGCAGTTCTACACCGACTCCTTCTTCAAGGACATCGAGCGCATCGGCATCCGCCGCGCTTCGGCGTATCCGAAGGCCAGCGACCACGTTCCGGAGATGATCGCCATGATCGCCAAGCTCCTCGAGAACGGCTGCGCTTATAAGGTGGAGGACGGCAGCGGCGGTACGAGCGTCTATTTCGACGTCTCCAGTTTCCCCGGGTACGGCAAGCTCTCCGGCAACAAGCTCGACGCCCTCGATCCCGGCGCGCGCATCGAGGTCCGCAAGGAGAAGAAGCATCCCGCCGACTTCGCCCTCTGGATCCACAACCCCAAGCATCTGATGCAATGGGAGGCGCCCTGGGGCAAGGGCTACCCGGGCTGGCACATCGAGTGTTCCGCCATGGCGACGAAGTACCTGGGCGAGACCATCGACATCCACACCGGCGGCGAGGACAACAAGTTCCCGCACCATGAATGCGAGATCGCGCAGTCCGAGTGCGCCACCGGCAGGCAATTCGTGAACGTCTGGCTGCATGCCACGCACCTGCTCGTCGAAGGCGAGAAGATGTCCAAATCGAAAGGGAACTTCTACACGCTCGATGACCTGGTCGCCAAAGGCTACGCCCCGAGGAGCGTGCGCTATCTTTTGATGTCGACCCATTACCGCCAGCCGCTCAACTTCACGCTTGCGGGCCTCGACGGGGCCGCCGCGGCGCTCGGCCGCATCGACGCCTTCGCGGACGCCGTCCGCCAGGCGACGCCGAAGGACGCCGGCATGCCCGATGAAGCCGCCAAGGCCGCGCTCAAGGCCTTCGACAAGGCGCTCGACGACGACCTCAACATCGCCGAGGCTCTCGCCGCCGTCTTCGACTACGTTCGCGTCGCCAACGAGGCCATGGCCGCGGGCTCCCTGACCAAGAAAGGCAAGGCCGCCGCCGAGGCGTTCATCGCTGCGGCGGGGGACGTGCTCGGATTCGCCTTCGGCAGGGCCGCTGACGAGGCCGAGATCCCGCCGAGCATCATGATGCTCATCGAGAAGCGCGACGCTGCCAGGGCCGAGAAACGCTTCACCGAAGCCGATGCCATCCGCGACGAGCTCGTCTCCAAAGGCTACCTCGTCGAAGACACGCCGGATGGGAGGAGAATAAAAAGAACATGACCTCTAGAAAGAATAGAGAATAAAGAGACGCGCCCCGGGGCGCGTCTTTCGTTGCGGTCTTTATTCTCTGTTCTTTACTCTTTCCATCTCCGTTACAGCCACTTCTTCCTCTTCAGGAACGTCACGATCACGAGCATCGTCAGGAAGATCGTCGCCAGCATCCACCAGAAATCGTTCGGCTTGCCGGAGAACGGCATATCGGTCGCATGCATCGAGAAGATCGCGGCCACCAGGTTCATCGGGAAGATGATGAAGGCCAGCGCCGTGAGCGTCTTGGTGGCATTGTTCGTCTTGTAGGTGACGAGCGTCAGGTGCGCGTCGGACATCGCATAGATGGTGTCGCGGTCGTTCTCCAGGAATCCCAGGATCTCGCGCCCGTGGCCGGCGATGTCCTCATATTGCGTCCGCAGTTCATCGGTCGTGAAGAACCGGTGCGAGCGGTCCATCAGCTTTTTGAGCGTTCCTTCGTAGCCCTGAAGCGCCTTGCGGAAGCCGACGATGTTGGTCTTCAGCTTGAGCATCTCCTTCACCAGCGTGCTGCCGTCGTTCTTGAACAGCCGCCCCTCGAGCGCGATGAGGTCGTTGGAGATGTCGGTCACGTGCGGGAAACAGGAAACGATCATCTCGTGGATGATGTCGAGCGACAGGCGCAGCGCGCTATGGCCGGGCTTGAGCTCGCAGGCCTCCGAACCCTCGCCGCACGCCTTGGCCAGCTGCTGCATGATCCCATGGTCGCCGCGATGGCTGGTCACCAGGAAGTCGCGTCCGATGAAGAAGTCGACTTCGTAGGGAATGATGACCCCCGTCCGGACATCGAGCAGCGGGAAGAGCAGTACCATGAAAAAATATTGCTCGCGCTCAAGAAGCTTCGGCCGCTGGTAGGGCGGAAGGCAGTCCTTGAGGTCCATGTCCATGAAGAACGGATAACGCTGCTGCAGTTCCTTGAGCAGTTTCTCGCTCGGATGCGTCAGATTGACCCAGGTGACAGGGCCGCCGACCGGGATCTGCTGCAGATAGTCCTCCTTTTTCCGCTTAGGCATGCCTTGAGGATAGCATTTTCGAGCCGGGCGTGCCAGCGAAAGCCTTTGTTCATGCGCCTTAAATATGGTATACTTTAGGCTGAACTGCGCACACCGCGCGAGCCTATGCCGAACGGAGAGTTAAGGGAGATGCCTGCGGCGCCCGTGCCCGAGCAGGCCAAGAGTCCCGAGGCCAAGGATGCGGAACCACGCAAAGAAACGGCGCCCACCGGCGCCGATGTTCGCGTTGCGTCCGCCGAGCAGTCTCCCGCGCCCAAGGCGGCCGCCGCCGCGGCGAAACCCGATGCCGCCCCGGCCGACAAGGACAAGTACCGCGTGAAGGTGGAACGCATCCTCGAAGAGAACCTCTGGGACCTCTATTTCGCGCTGCCCGCGGGCAGCCGCGAGAAGTTCAAGGCTGAAGGAGAACTGGCCGCCGCGGCGCTCCGCGCCGCCATCGAATCGAAGAAGGTGAAGCCCCGCGCAGTGCTCCATGCCGTCAACAAATGGCTCAAGGCCATCCCGAAGGTGAACCCGTACTTCCTGGAACAGGAGGCCAAGATCAAGACCGACCAGGTCATGAGCCTCGTCGAGGAACGCCGCAAGGAATCCGAAGGAGCGCTCTAGCTATGCCGTCCATCACCATCGGCAACATCGACCTCGCTGAACAGCTCGCGAATCCGCTCGTCCTCCTGGGGCTCGCGGCCGCGGGTCTCTTGCTCTTCGCCTGGATCGTCTTCGCCATCCTCCGCTCGCGCGCCCGCAAGAAGTACCAGGCCGACGTCGCTTTCAAGAAGACGGTCATGCTCGTGACCGTCCCGAAGGAACAGGCCGAGAAAGGGGAGTCGGGCCAGCAGGAAAAATCCCTCCAGCAGATCCAGGAGAAGATCGCCGTCATGGAAGGCGTGTTCGCTTCGATCGGCGGACTGAAGGCCGAGCGCGGCTTCAAGGCCTGGTTCGTCGGCCGCGAGGACGCGGTCTCCTTCGAGCTCGTCGCCCATCAGGGCCTGGTGTCCTTCTACGTCGCCGCTCCGCACCACATGAAGGAGTTCGTCGAGCAGCAGATCCACGGCCAGTTCCCGCTGGCGCAGATCGAGGAGGTCCCCGACTACAACATCTTCTCGCCGCAGGGCGTGGTCGTCGCCGCGAGCGTCAATTTCAAACGCGAGCATTTCTTCCCCATCAAGACCTACAAGAAGGCCGACAGCGATCCGCTGAACGCCCTCACCAACGCGCTCGCGAAGGTCGAGAAGACCGACGGCGCAGCCGTGCAGATCGTGGTGCGTTCCGCGAAGAAAGAATGGCGGCAGCTGGGACTCAAGGTGGTCAAAGGCATGAACGAAGGCAAGACCCTGAACGAGGCGCAGTCAGGCCAGGGGTTCTTCGGCATGATCGGCGCGATGTTCGCCACCAAGAAGAAGGACGACAAGAAAGAGCCCCGCAAGATGTCCGCCCTCGAGGAGGAGATGGTCAAGGCGATCGACGAGAAGGCCGGCAAGCTCGGCCTCGACGTCGTCATCCGCGTCGTCGCGTCCGCGCCGACGAACGCCGCCGCCTCGTCCTACCTGAACAACATCATCAACGGCTTTTCGCAGTACCAGATCCCGCAGTTCGGCAACCAGTTCGCGAAAGGGGACATGGGACCGAAGGTCATCAAGGACTTCATCTTCCGCCATTTCAAGGAGAAGAACCGCATGGTCATGACCGGCGAGGAGCTGTCGAGCATCTACCATTTCCCGCTGGCCTCGACCGAGACGCCGAACATCCGCTGGCTGACCGCCCGCAAGGCCCCGCCGCCGCCGAACATCCCCAAAGAGGGCCTGCATCTCGGCCACATCGAATACCGCGGCGAGAAGACCCAGGTCTACATCAAGAAGGAGGACCGCTTCCGCCACATGTACATCATCGGCAAGTCCGGCTCCGGTAAGTCGGTCTACATCGCCAACATGGCGATCCAGGACATCCGGAACGGCGACGGCGTCTGCGTCGTCGACCCGCACGGCGACCTCGTCGAGGACATCCTCGCGGCCGTCCCGAAGGAACGCGCCGACGACGTCGTCATCTTCGATCCGTCCGACCTCGAGCGCCCCATCGCGCTCAACATGCTGGAGTCGCCGAACGAGGAGATGAAGGACTTCGTCTGCGGCGAGATGATCGCCATCTTCTACAAGCTCTTCCCGCCGGAGATGATCGGCCCGATGTTCGAGCACAACATGCGGAACTTCATGCTGACGCTCATGGCCGACCCGGAGGTTCCCGGCACCATCGCCGAGATCCCGCGCCTCATCTCCGACGCGGCCTTCCAGAAGGAATGGCGCGCCAAGGTGAAGGACCCGGTGGTGCGCTCGTTCTGGGAGAACGAGATCGACAAGACCTCCGACTTCCACAAATCCGAGATGCTCGGCTACCTCATCTCCAAGGTCGGCCGCTTCGTCGAGAACACGATGATGCGCAACATCATCGGCCAGCAGAAGTCCGCCTTCGACTTCTCGGAGATCATGAACAAGAAGAAGATCTTCCTGGTGAACCTCTCGAAGGGCAAGATCGGCGACATCAACGCCAACCTGCTCGGCCTCATCATCGTGACCAAGCTGCAGATGGCGGCGATGAGCCGCGCCAACATGTCGAAGGCGGAGCGCGCCGATTTCTTCCTCTACATCGACGAGTTCCAGAACTTCATCACGCCGTCGATCGCGACCATCCTGTCCGAGGCGCGCAAATACCGCCTCTCGCTCATCGTCGCGCACCAGTACATGGGCCAGCTGGCCCCGAAGGGCGATGCGGAGATCCGCGACGCCGTGCTCGGCAACGTCGGCTCGATGTTCGTCGGCCGCATCGGCGTCGAGGACGCCGAGCTCCTCGAGAAGGAGTTCTCTCCGGTGTTCAGCGCCTTCGACCTGGTGAACGCGCCGCAGTTCTCGTACTTCAGCAAGATCCTCATCGACAACGTCGGCTCGCGCCCGTTCGTGCTCAAGGCCCCGGCGCCGATCAAGGGCGACAAGCGCATCGGCGACGCGCTCAAGCAGCTCTCCCGTCTCAAGTTCGGACGCGATCGCAGCATCGTCGAGCAGGAGATCCTCGACCGCACGCAGCTCGTGAAGAGCGCCATGGCCGCGCCGCCTGAGAGGCCGAAGTAAAGATGGAGAGTAGAGAATAGAGACCTAAAAAGAGCGGGCCGATGGCCCGTTCTTTTTAGGAAATACCTTGCCGTCTTTACTCTCTATTCTTTATTCTCTTTTTCTGTCGCCGCGTCCTTGTCCACACTGACGTCCGGTCTGGAAAAGCCCAGCAAAAATGGGCCTTTCGCACGGTTGACCGCGGTCCGTATCGGGTGGTATTCTCACTCCACAGTGACGGCGTAATAGCGTCCGTCATCGCCATACAAAACGGCGGCTAAAACACATACTATGGACGATCATTCGTCGACGCCCGTCACCGATTTTTTGCAAAGCCTGAA
>DATJFD010000003.1:0-30925 GCA_035495855.1 Binatia bacterium
GGGGGACCCATGTCTCCGACGCCGCGCCGGCGGCTCCGTCGCGCCGCCAAAGCAGTCCTTTTGATCCTGACCGTCTCGTTCGTCTGGGCCATGGCCAGGCTGTACTGGCCGCCCGAACGTTTCACCGGCTCGCCGCCGCGCCGGTACGCCGAGCGCCGCAACGCGCTCCGGCTCGACCATCACGGCGAATGGCTCTCGCGGTTCGGCAAGACCTTCCGGCCCAGCGGGTTCTCGGACCTCTTCGGCCCGGCGCTCTTCGCCTCGCCGATCGTCCATTACTTCGCCGGCTGGGACGTGTACGAACCCCATGTCTGCGTCGAGGGGCGCATCAAGAGCCTCTCGGTCGCGCAGGACGACGGCGACATCGGCATGCATCTCGCGCTCGTGCCGCGCGACGCGCGGTATGCCTGGCGCCGGGGAGAACCCGACGACGCGCGGCTCGGGCGCAACGATCTCGTCGTCGAGATCGACGAGAACATCCGGGAGTTCTTCCCGATCGTGCCCGAGCTCGCCGTCGGCGACCGGGTCCTCGTCTGCGGCCGCTGGGTCTACGACCGCGGCCATGATCACAACGAGATCCATCCCGCGCGATGGATCCAGTTCATCGACGAATAGCCCTGCCGTTGCGGCGGGGCTTTTTTTAGACGACGGACCACAGAAGACGGACGGACGCGTAACGTGAATTCCGTGGTCTGGCATTTGTGGTCCGACATCTTTAAAAAAATCCTCCCGGAAAGGGAGGACGTTCAGACGGGGCGCTGTCTCCAGAAGGAGAAGAAGCAGAAGCCCATGACGGCGAGGATGCAGGCGAAGATGCCGTCGGCGTCGACGGCCGCCATGAAGAGCGCGAAGACGGTGATGCCCGACGAGAAGACCAGATGCCGCGGGGACGGTCGCTGGCCGTCCGCGGCGAACGCCGTGACGATGCCGAAGACGGCGAAGGCGACGATGGCCCCGGCCTTCGACGGGGAGATGCCCGGGAAGAACAGGACCAGCCCCTGGTGAAGGAACGGCACCGTGAAGGCCGCGGCGAGCGCGCCGAAGGCGATGCAGGCTGCCGCGGCCGCGCGGCGTTTCGCGTCCGAGGCGAGCATGAGCGTCATCGAGACGCCCAGGATGCCCGACAGCACGATGATGGGCGCGAGCGCCGGTCCCGCGCCGCGCGGTTCGAACAGTCCCGCGACGGCGGCGATGCGGGGGAAATGCCGCGAGGCGGCGAGCGCCGCCGCGGCCATGCACAGCCCGGCAGAGAGCTGACGGTCGCATTCGAGGTCCCTCGAACGCTGGTCGGTGACGTCGTCCATGCGCGCTCCTTCATGCGGGAAAAGAACGTTTCGACCTTAGAACGGGGGAAGGGCGGCGTCAATCGGGCCGCCGCAGGGTTGACGCGGGTCGTTCTTTCCGTTACGGTGAACCGACTATGCACAAGATGTGGCACAAGTCGTACCCGACCACGTTCGTCCAGGCCATCTGCCTCGACGGCGCTCTTCGCGTTACGTCCTCGTGCCACCCGGAGCCTGATCGCGCCTGAAGCGCCATCGGACGTCGCGACGGCCCGGGGACTCCCGGGCCGTTTTCGTTCATTCGAGGAGGAAACGATGCACCCGACGAAGGCCTACGTTCTCTTCACCATCCTGTGGGGCGCCGGCATGAGCGCCACCGCGACCACCTACGTGCCGGGGCTGCTCGAAAGGGGCTTCACGCTCTCCGAGGTCGCGGCCGTGAACATGTTCTTCTGGCTGACGATCTCGCTCATGGAGCTCCCGACGGGGCTCCTGGCCGACGGGCGCAGCCGCGCCTGGTCCGTTCGCATCGGCGCGCTGTTCTTCGTCGCCGGAGCGATGAGCTACTTCCGCGCCACGACCTTCGCGCAGGCCGCGTTCAGCGAGACGGTCTTCGGGATCGGCTTCGCCTTCCTGTCCGGCGCGCAGCAGGCCTGGCTGGCCGACGCGCTCAAGAAGCGCGGCGAGTCCGGCGAGCTTCGCCGCGCGTACGGCACCGCCGCCGCGTGGCGCTCCATCGCCGCGATGGTCGCCGGCGTCGGCGGAGCGTTCATCGGCACGATCGACCTCCGCTACGGCTGGCTCCTCGGCGGGACGTTCCACGCCTGCGCCGCGGCCGTCGCCTTCCTGGCCATGAACGGCGAGGACGGCGAGCCGCACGCCGACGAGAAGATGACCGAGGGCCAGGCGTTCTCGGCGAGCCTCAAGGCCACGCGCGCGATCCCCGGCCTGTTGTGGGCGCTCGGCATGGCCACGGCCTTCGGCCTGGTGCTGCCGTTCAACCATTTCTGGACGCCGTTCTTCCGCGAACGGGTCGGCCAGGTCGGGCTGTCGGTGGTGTACGCGCTGTTCCATCTGGGACTCGCCGCGGGCGGCATGGCGGTGCGGCGCGGAGGATTGTTCTCCCGCGAGCACGGCAGCGGCGTCGTCGTCGCGGTCGGGCTCACCGGCGCGGGGCTCGCCGTCGCGGGCTTCATGCCGGGCATCGCGCTGCCGTTCCTGGCGACGCTCGTGCACGAGCTCGGCCGGGGAATGTTCGATCCGCTGATGGACGCGTACGTCCAGCAGCGCGTCGGCTCCGGCTACCGGGCGACGTACGCCTCGTTCCAGTCGCTCATCGCCCGCGCCGGCTACGGCGTCATCCTCGGCGTCGTCGTGCTCGCGACCCGCGGCCAGCCGTCGAACGGCACGACCATCGGCTGGACCTGGCTCGCTGCGGGCGGGCTGCTCACGGCCGTCGCGTTCGCGGGATGGCGGTGGCGGCGCGTCACGGCCGAAGTTCCTTCTTCATGAAAAGACCGGCCCCGTTTCAGGGGGCCGGTTTCTTTTTGTCCCGGCGGGCCAGGACGAGCGCGAGCGGCAATGACGCGCAGGCGGCCGCGGCGATGCAGCCGGCGGCGACGCGCGAGGGATGGGTCAGGAGCGGTGCGAGCACGGCGACGTGCAGGGTCATCGCCAGCGCGACGGTCAAAGGCGGGGACCCGGTCGCCGAGCTGAGGACGTAGACGAGTATCGCCGCGCCGGTCGCGGCCATGACCGCGAAGAACGCGAGGCCGAAGAACACGACGGCGCCGAGCTGGCCGGCGAACGCGAGCGCGTAGGCGAGGCAGCCGACGAAAGCGAACGCGCCGGCGCCGAGCGTGGCGAGCGCGAGGCTGGCGACCGTCCCCGTCGTACCGACGCGCCCGTCCTCCGTCGGGGCCGCCACCCAGGCGACCGCGCAGGCGGCCGCGCAGACGGCCATGAGCCGCGGCAAAACGCCTCCGAGCGTGGCCTCGTCGGGCGGCCAGAACGCGAGCGCGCCGGCATGCGCCATGAGCGGGATCGCGAACAGGAGCGCCGTCCGGTGACGGGGAAAACGCGGCATACTGCAGCCTCCGCGGGCGTTCGAAAGAACGGTGTAACGGTTTCATGGGCGACGGACTGCGTCAATGGAAGAAAGTACCCAGTACCCAGTAACCGGTAACCAGACTTCTGTTTACTGAGTACTGTTTACTGGGTACTCGATACATACTCGACAGTTCCTGCCTGGCATGCAACGGTGAAGCAGGTTCCTTTTTTCATGACGCGGAGGATCCCCATGGCAGACCGCCGGTCGGACGACGACCCCGACCCCTTCCGTGACGCATGCGACGACGCGGCGCGGGCCGAAGGCCTCGACCTCTCGCAGCTCTCCGTCGACGACGTCGTCGACGTCGAGACGCAGCACCATCTCTACACGTTCATCCTCTCCGATCCCGCCAGGGGCGCGGCCGAAGCGATGAGCAACGGCGAGAAGATCGTCGAACCGATGGACGCCGTCATCGTCGGCAGCCTCGTCGGCGCCTCAACGATCGCCATGAAGCGCATCCTCATCGGCCATCGTCTCGAGGTCGCCGTCGTCGAAGGCAACACGTACCAGCTTTCGCCGACCAAGCGCATCGCCGTCAACGGCGTCACCATCCTTCCCCGCCCCGAGGGCGGCGGCAACTGAACGGCCCGGCATTCCGCCGGGCCTTTTCTTTTTTCCGGCGGCCGCGCTACGGTGAAAGCGTTCTTTCCCAACGCAGGAGAGGTCATCATGGACAGGAATTTGGCGCTCGAGGCATTGTGGGTCACGGAATCCGCGGCCATCGCGGCCGCCAAATGGCGCGGACGCGGGGACAAGATCGCCGCTGACGATGCCGCCACCAAGGCCATGCGGGAGGCGTTCAGGACCGTGCCCATCCGCGGCACGGTGCGCATCGGGGAAGGGGAGATGGACGAAGCGCCGATGCTCTACATCGGCGAGAAGGTCGGGTCGTGGCAGGACCAGGACCCGCTCGTGGACGTCGCGGTCGATCCGCTCGAGGGCACCAAGCTCACGGCGGCGAACGGCCCCGGCGCCATCACGGTCATCGCTTTCGCCGAGGACGGCAAGTTCCTCAATGCCCCGGACATGTACATGAACAAGATCGCGGTCGGGCCGGAGGCCAAGGGCGCGATCGACATCAACCGGCAGGAGTCGTGGAACCTCGCGGCCATCGCCGAGGCGAAGCGCTGCAACGTCAGCGACCTCACCGCCATCATCCTCGACCGCGAACGGCACAAGCCGCTCATCGCGGCGGTGCGCGCGACCGGCGCCTGCGTCCAGCTCATCAGCGACGGCGACCTCATGGCCGCGCTCGCGACCGCCGACCCGGACACCGCGGTCGACGTGCTGTTCGGCTGGGGCGGCGCGCCCGAAGGCGTGCTCGCCGCCGCGGCGCTCCGCTGCATGGGCGGCGACATGCAGGGCGTGCTCATCCCGGAGAACGACGCGCAGGCGGCTCGCGCCATGCAAATGACCGGCAAGCCGATGGGCCACGTCTACGGGCTCACCGACCTCGCCGGCGGCCACGTCATGTTCGCGGCCACCGGCGTCACCGACGGCCCGGTCATGCGCGGCGTGCGCTTCCTGCACGACGGCACGACGCTCGTCGAATCGATCGTCATGCGCTCGAAGTCCGGCACCTACCGGAAGATCAGGGCGCGGCGACCGCCGGGCAAGTAACGGCGCGGGGCTTCTCAGCCCCGCTTTTTCGTTCCGCCATGTTGCCGGGCATCGGCGGGCGTGATAGCGTCAACCGTTCCCGAAGCAGGGAACGCGTACTTTAGAAAACAGGGCTTTTCCCCTGAAGGAGGGGATCGTGGCAAGCGACGACAAAGGCGTTTTGAGATTTCCCGAGGGTTTCCTCTGGGGCACCGCGACCGCCAGCCATCAGGTCGAAGGCGGCAACGACAACGACTGGACCGCCTGGGAGGCGGCGGGCGGGTCGAAGGACCTCTCCGGCCGCGCCTGCGACCACTGGGACTTCGCGACCTTCCGCAAGGACGTCGCGCTCATGAGGTCGCTCGGCCTGAACTCCTACCGCCTGTCGGTGGAATGGAGCCGCGTCATGCCGCGGCCGGGCGAGATCGACCGCGGCGCGCTCAGCCGCTACCGGCTGATGCTCGAGACGCTCAAGGCCGAAGGCCTCGCCACCATGGTCACGCTGCATCACTTCACGAACCCCTGCTGGTTCGTGGCGCAGGGCGGCTGGGACCGCGGTTCGCCGAAGCCGTTCCTCGCGTTCGCGCGGGCGACCGCCGAAGCGCTCGGAGACCGCGTTGATCTCTGGGCGACGTTCAACGAGCCCATCGGCTACGCCATCCTCGGCTGGGTCGTCGGCATCTGGCCGCCGGGCCGCAAGCGCGACCTGTTCGGCGCCATCCGCGTCGCGCGGCGCATGGCGGCGACGCACAACGACGCTTACGACGTCCTCAAGGAGGTCTCGGAGGCGCCCGTCGGCGTGGTTCATTCGATGATCCGCTACGAGCCGTTCACGTCGTCGCCCGCGGACCGCGCCCTCGCGGGACTCGCGAACTACGCGGGCAACCAGTGGTTCCTGCGCAAGACGATGAACGACTTCATCGGCATGAACTACTACATGCGCGAGCGGCTGCACGTCCCGAGCATCCTGCCGCTGCGCGCCAAGCGCGCGGACCCGGAGCACCCGACGAGCGACTTCGGATGGGAGATCTACCCGAAGGGCATCCATCACCTGCTGCTGTCGCTCAAGCCGTACCGCGTCCCGGTGTACGTCACCGAGAACGGCCTGGCAGACGCGACGGACGCGCGCCGCGCCGACTTCATCCGCGAGCACCTGCGCTGGGTGCATCGCGCCATCGAGGAGGGCGTCGAGGTGAAGGGCTACTTCCATTGGTCGCTCATCGACAACTTCGAGTGGGCCGAGGGCTACTCGAAGAAGTTCGGCCTCGTCGAGGTCGACCACGCGACCCAGGAGCGCAGGCCTAGGCCGAGCGCGGAGGTCTACGCAGCGATCGCCCGAGCCAACGCGCTGCAGCCATAACGAAACCCGACCAGGTCATGGTCGGGTTTTTTTGCTGTGAGGAACCGCCCGGCTGGATGCGATGTGCGTCGCGTGGGCGCGAGTCCGGACCGGAGCCGAACTCGTGTACGGTGAGGACCGGACCGCGTCCCGCGGCGCGCAGCGCGCCAGCCCGGCGGTTCCCGTCGGAGGTGGTTAGTCTTCGACGACAAAGCAGAGCTTCATGTTCACGCGATACTGCGTGATCTTGCCGTCCTTGACGTCGCCGGTCTTGCCGAGGACGTCGACGCCGGTGATGTTCTTGACCGTCTTGGAGGCGCGCGCGATGCCCTGCTTCATGGCATCGTCGAAGCTTTCTTCCGAAACGCCGAGGATCTCGATGACCTTCACGACCATGTGGTTGCGGTGAGGTTATTTATGGACGGGACGCGAGCAGCATACCACCGAAGGGGCTCCCTCACAACGTTCCCGCAGCCGAACCGCGACGTTGTTCGGCATCGAAAGGGAAGCCTTCCGAAGGCGCCCGAAAAATGCTATACTTATCAAGTATGAAGGAGTTCCAGGTCGTGGACGGCGGCTCCATCCGCGTGCGGGCGACGACCCGCGCCGGTCTTGTGACTGCGGCGCTGCAGGGCCTCATGGCCGATGCCGGGCCGAGGACCTCCGAGTTGGACGTGAAGTCCGAGCGGTCGTTCGCGCTGTCCGCCGCCGATTTCGGCACCCTGCTCAAGGATTTCCTCGCCGCCGCGGCCAAGTCCGCAGCGGCCAACAAGGAAGCGTACGAGGACGTGCGCTTCACGCTCATCACCGACAAGAAGGCCGAAGGCGCCTTCGTCGGCCGTCCCGCCGAAGGGTTCAGGACGCCTCCGCGCGAGGCCAAGAGCAGGCCGGAGGTCGCGAGGAACGAACACAACGAGTGGGAGACCACCGTGACGCTCGCCTGAGGCCGCGGTAGTATGCCTTTCGAAGACCGCGCAGACGCCGCCGGCAGGCTCGCCGGGCGTCTGATGAAGTTCAAGGGCGATCCCGGCGCGATGGTGGCCGCCCTGCCACGCGGCGGCGTCGTCATCGGCCGCATCGTCGCCGACGCGCTCGGCCTGCCGCTCGACCTGGTGGTCCCGCGGAAGATCGGCGCGCAGGGCGATCCCGAATACGCCATCGGCGCGGTGACCGAAGAGGGCGACGCGGTCTGGAACGAGAAGGAACGCGGCAAGGCCGACCCCGCCTATCTGGACGACGAGCTTGAGAGGCAGAGAACGGAAGCGCGCAGGAGGCTCGGAACGTACCGCGCCGGCCTGCCCGAACGTTCGTTCGAGGGCAAGAAAGTGCTGCTCGTCGACGACGGCGCGGCGACCGGGCTCACCATGCGCGCCGCCCTTGCGACCGTGCGCCGCGGGAAAGCCGCGCTCGTGGTCGTGGCCCTGCCGGTCTGCCCGCCGGACACGGCGAAAGAACTCGCCGCCGACGCCGACGACGTCATCGTGCTCGAGGAACCCGCGTTCTTCATGTCCATCGGCGGTTTCTACGAAGAATTCCCTCAGGTGGAGGATGACGAGGTCCTCATGGCTATGAAAGGGAAAAGTGAAAAGAAAAAAGCTTAAAAGAATGGCCATCCTCTGAGCTTTTCCCTTTTCTCTCTTCTCTCCCTGCTATGCGCTGCTACACGCTCCCGGAACCGACGCCCGCTGAAAAGAAGATCGCCGCCGCGGTAGGCGACGCGGTGCAGGCCCGCTGGAAGACCTTTCCCAGCGGCGAGCTTTTCGTGCGCGTGACCGTGGAGTCGGGCGTCGTGGCGCTCGTGGGCCGCACCGCGCCTCCCGCGGAGGATTTCTTCAGGACCGCGCTGCTCGCCGACACGCTCCGCCGTTCCGGCGCGACCGGCGTCGTCGCCGCCGTGCCGTACCTCGGCTATGCCCGGCAGGACCGCCAGGAGTCCCAGGGCGACGCCTTTTCCGCCGCCTTCCTCGCGGGCCAGCTCGGCGCCGCGGGCGTCGTGCGTCTCGTGACCATGGACGTGCACAGCGACCGCGTGCGCGAGGCGAGCCCGCTGCGCATCACCTCGGTGAGCCCCGTGCCCGATCTCGCGCCCGCGCTGCAAGTCGCGCTCGCCGGCAAGGATTTCACCATCGTCGCGCCCGACTTCGGCGCCCGGCATCGCGCGGAGGCCTTCGCCGACGTTCTCGGCCATCGCGAACCGGCCTGGGCGGAGAAGCGCCGCGACCCGTCGACGGGCAAGGTCTCGCTCATGGACGTCCATGGCGACCTCCGCGGCGACATCGCCGTCATCACCGACGACATCCTCGACACCGGCTCGACCGTCGAGCTCGCGGTCAAGATGCTGCGCGCCAAGAAGTTCTCGAAGATCTTCCTCGTCGTGACGCATCCGCTGTTCTCCGACGGCGCGGCCGCCCGCGTGCGTCGCCTCGGCATCGCGAAGATCATCACCACCAACACCGTGCCGCTCCGCAAGGAGGCGGCAAAGCTGCCCGGCATCAAGGTCGTCGACGTGACGGCCCGGATCGCCGCGGCCGTGCGCGAACACGCCATCACGCCATGACCATGGAAGGGAAGGACGACAACGCGCAGGCGCTCGACGAGGTCCGGGCCGTCCGGGCCGGGTTCGAGTCGGAGATGCGGGTCTTGAAGAAGCGGCAGAGGTCGGCGGTCGAAAAAGCGTTGAAGGCCGTGGACAGGAAGAAGATCGAGAAGATCAAGAAGTCGCTCGACGGCATCTAGCTATGGCCCATCCCATGGAAACTTCCGAAATGCCGCGCGATCCCGGACCGCGGGGTCCGGAGAAGCCAGAGGCCGTGCCCGACGAGGCCGCGGAGGCGCGTGCCGAACGGCCCGCCGCCGAAGCGGAGGCCCTCGATCAGGAAGTCGAGGATGCCGGCAAGGAGTTCGAAGCGGCGAGCGCGGAGCTCGCCGGCCTCGGCGCGGCCGAACTGTCGCGCGTGACCGCGGACGCGGCGCCCGACGAGCTGGACGATCCCGAGCTCGCCGAGGCTCGCCAGGAGATCGACGCCATCGCCGGCCAGGCCAAGGCGACGACCGAGAAGCATAAGGGAAAGCTCGCCGGCATCGGCTCCCGGCTGAAGCGCTGGGGACGAGCGGCGCTCGCGGGCGCCGTCATTTCGGGCACCGCGCTGCCCTCCGCCGAAGCCTTCGCCGGCCAGGAGAAGGCCGGTCAGAAGGTGGAGCACGTCGAAAAAGGCGGGGAGGCGCCACCGTGGAACGAGGTGATCGGCGCCACCGAGAAGGCCGTGATGGCGGATGCCGATCTCGCGGCGGAACGCGGCGAGGACGGCCGCCGGGAGTTCATGGAAGGTCTGAAGGGCTTCGACCAGGAGCGGGCACGGTCGGACGCGGCCGAGATAGCCGGCATCCCTCTTTCGAAAGTGAGCCGCGACGGCTTCAGGAAGGTCGAGGTCTGGTCGGAGAAGAAGTTCCAGGCCGAAAAAGCGAAGTCTTTTCCTCCGCTGCCGAACACCATGGACGCGCAGGCCGAGAATGACGAGATCAGGCTCCGTGCTTCCCGTTTCCTCACGCCCGACGGCCACGTCGACCAAGACAAGATGAAGAAGGGCGCGACGCACGAGTTCCTGCACGTGGTCTCGACGGTCGACCGTCCGGACGGCCATCAGGAACGCGCCTGGGACCAGCAGGGCGTCCCGCACGACCTCAACGAGGGCGTGACGGAACTCTTCGCGCTCCGGATCGCAGAGAAGGAGGGGTCGAAGATCGAGCACCATCAGGCGTACGCGGGCGGCCCGCTCGTCGCCGCGCGCCTTCTCGAAGGCGTCGTCGGCAAGGAAGCGCTCTTCGCGGACTTTCTGCAGGGCAAGACCGACGGCATCAAGCGCGCCCTCGACGCCAAGCTCGGCGCGGGCGCGGCCGACCGCGTGCTGTCGCGGCACCTCGCCGTGGGCCAGGAAGGAGAGGGGCTGGCGGTCGTCATGGAACTGGCGCGCGCTGGCGTCGACGTCGAGAAAGCGTGGGGCGAAGCGAAGGCCGAAGGCTTCCTCGACGACCTGAAGGTCTCGCCGGACAAGCACGCGCTGACGGTCTCGCGCGACATCGAAGGCAAGATGCGGCTTTCCAACACCCTCGTCGATGACGGCGAACGGCTCTCGCCCGACGTCGCCGCGCTGCGCGTCTTCGTTTTCACGCACAACGAGGGCAAGCCGTATGACGCCGCCGGCGTGGCGCAGGCGGCGCGGGGCGTGGACCGCGGCGTGGACATCGCCGCGAGAACGCGCGCGGGGATGGCGAAGGAGTTCGCCGGTCTCGCCGCGCAGTACGAGGCCGCGAAGGCCGCAGGCGACCAGGAGCGCCTCAGGCAGCTCGACGCGCCCGCGGAGCTCGACAAGATCCTCGAACAGAACCTGCCGGGGAACATCGAACAGGCCAAGCGCGAGGCGATCAACAAGGGCGAGAACGTCGAGGATCCCAACGTGATGTTCAACATCGGCGGGACGCTCGCGGAGCTCCAGGCGGCCTACGGCGCCGCGAAGACGCCCGAGGCGAAAGCGGCGGCCCGGTCCGCCATCGAAACCGCTACGGAGAAGGCCGCGCGCGCTGCGGCCAAGGCCATACGGCTCGAATCGCTCACGCCGCCCATTCCGCCGCAAGCGAAATGAAAAACCCCGCAGTACTGCGGGGTCTTTTAAAGAAGCTTCCAGCCGAGCGCGTGTTCGAGCGCGCTGCGGCAGGAGTCGAGCAGCTTGCCGGCCGCGTACAGTTCGCGGACCTGGGCCTGGGGGAGCCAGGCGACGGCGTCGGTCGCGTCCTTGGGCTCGGGCTTGCCCTTGATGCTGACGCGGAAGTACAGGGCGATGACGTGGCGTTCGACGGACGGGTAGACGGTGCTGCAGATGGCGATCGGAAGGCGGGACAGGACCGTCGCCTCCACGCCGATCTCCTCGCGTAGCTCGCGCACGAGCGCCTCTTCGAGCGTCTCGCCGTAGTCGACGGCGCCGCCGGCCATGTGCCACATGCCGGCCATCGGCTCGCGCGTGCGGCGGGTGAGCAGCACGCGGCCCTTGCGGTCGGTGATGATGCCCACGACCGCGGCTTCGGCCCTCTTCTTCGGCGTCTTCTTTTCCATGGTGCGCCTCCTGGCCCGCAAGCTCTCACGCCGGCGGCGGACCGTCAACGCCCTTCAAAATAGCGCCGCCTTCTTATAGTATGCAGCGGCAGGCGCGCCAAGGTGGCGAGGCCCGCATATCCGACAGAGGTGAGGCCATGGTCTCTCGCAGGACCGCCCGGAGCGGCATGCTCGCGGCGGCGTTCCACGCCGTCACGTTCGTCTCCTTCATCGGTTCGGCCGGGGCGCAGGACCTGACCGCCGTTCCCCAGGAACCCGCATGGCACCCGTACCGGGTGACGCGCGCTGACATGAGGGCGGCGGCGCAGGCTCAGGTGTCCGTCTATCGGCAGCTCTTCGGCGAGGCGGCGGCGACCGTCGCCCGCTTCAATCGTCTCGACCCGCGCTTCGTTTATCCGGGCACGCGTCTCCGCGTCCCCGATCTTCCCGCCGGCACGGACTACGTCCCGCTGCCCGCGGAATACCCGCGCGCGGCCGCCGACGAACGTTCCATCCTCATCGTCCTCGACCGCCAGTTCCTCGGCGCGTACGAGCACGGCCGCCTGGTCGCGTCGTACCCGATCAGTTCCGGCCGCGACGACCATCCCACGCCGCCCGGCAGGTACCGGGTGACGAAGATGGACGCGGACCACCGTTCGTCGGTGTATCCGGAACCGGACGGCGGCTGGCCGATGCCCTGGGCGCTGCGCTTCCGCAGCAGCGAGTACTGGATCCACGGCGGCGAGCTCGTCGGCCATCCCGCGTCGCACGGCTGCGTGCGCATGTTCCCCGAGGACGCCGAACGGCTCTTCGGCTGGGCATCGCTCGGCATCCGCGTGCGCGTCGTCAGTTCTCTGTAGGCCTCGAAGGTCCGGCGTCGCCGGACCTTTTCTTATCGTTGACCGTCCGCGGCGCGCATGGTACGGCTGCCCGCAGGCACGCAAGTTTTTTCGACAATCGAAACAGCCAAGAAAGGGCGTTCCATGAGCCATAACCGGCGTTTGGACGAACTGCTCGCACGGGTCAGGGACCAGGCCGGCAAGGCCGGGAAGGAAGAGGACTTCGCCTCCATCTTCACGATGCTGCGCGAGTTCCGCGACTCGGTCGGGCCGCTCAAGTACGACAACGGCGCGAAGTGGAAGGCGTTCGGCGTCATCGCGGCGCTCGGCGCCGCCTGGACGCTCGCGTACTTCCTGGCGCCGGAGCTGCAGGCGACGCTCGGCGACGCCGGCTACTACATCATGGGCGGCTTCGGCCTCGCGTTGGTCGTCCTGCTCGCCGTCATCGGCACCGCGAACGCGGCCTTCGACGAGATCAGCGACATCATCTTCGAGAAGGACATCGCCTTCGACAACGGGCTGACCGAGGTCGAGGTCGAGGACGGCCACGAGATGTACGAGCGGCTCAGGGAGCGGTTCGGCGACTTCCGTTCGCGCGGCGACGAGAGCCGTTATATCCGCGACCTGGTGAAGGGCGAGTGGACGGGGACGGAGCATTCCTTCCCGTTCGAGTATTACGTCTTCCATTACGTCCGCGTGTACTACGTCACGGTGACGAAGAAGGTCGGCAACCAGACCGTCACCACGCGCGAGCGGCGGACCGAGACGCTCTATCGCTACGGGCTCCTGCTCGACTTCCCGTTCGCGAAGGGGATCGCGGTGACGTCAGGCGGCGGCAGCTACGATTATCCCGAGGGATTCCAGCCGACGTCGGAGTCCTTCAGCGGGAGCTTCGAGGTCGGGGCCGACGACCGGCAGACCGCCGCGCGGTTCCTCAAGCCCGCGGTCGTGCTCGCGTTCACGGAGATGAACGCGCACTTCAGCGGCCTGAACGTCGAGATCGACCGCGAAGGCAAGATGAACATCGCCTTCTCGGACTCCGACGTGCTCGACCTCGAACGAAGGTCCTCGATCGCCGATCCCGACGCGTTCGAGGCCGAGATCCGTTCGCATCTCGCGCTGCCCAAGCTGCGCATGCTGCTGCAGTTCGTGGAAACGCTCAAGAAGCACAACGACAGCAATTTCTGAAAGGAAGGAAGAACCATGACACCGACGCTCATCGTCCTTTGCATCATCGGCCTCGCCGCGCTCATCGTCGTCTCGACGATCGTGAGCGTCCGCAACGGCATCGTCGCGTCCAAGAACCGCGTGAAGCGGGCCTGGGCCGACGTCATCGCCTACCAGCGGCGGAAGCTCAACGTCATCCCGGCGCTCGAGCAGGGGCTCAAGGACCATCAGGCCTACGAGCAGGGCACGCTCGAGAAGATCACCGCCCTGCGCGGCTCGCTCGCCGGACTGTCGGCGGACGCGGTCGACGTCGGCCGTCTCCAGCAGGTCGACGCGCAGTCCAAATCGCTGCTCGCCGGGCTGCGGGTCACCGCCGAGGCCTACCCGGTGCTCAAGACCTCCGAGCTCTACGCCGGCTGGATGCGCGAGCTCGCGGAGACGGAAGACAACGTCGCCGCGGCGATCACGATCTTCAACGAGACCGTGCAGTCGTTCAACGACGCCATCCAGGAATGGCCGGGCAGCGCCGTCAACGCGCGGTACAACCGCGAGCGGCCGCTCGAGACCTTCACGGACCCGGCGGCACAGGCCGGCATCGAGTACCGGCCGACGTTCTCTCGGCAGTAACCCCGCTCTTGCGGGGTTTTTTCATGCCGAGGAAGAATAGGAGTAAAGAATAAAGACCATAAGGAAGATGCCGAGGGCCGCCTTATGGTCGTACGTCTTTACTCTTTATTCTTTGCCTCTTTCATGATAAGGCGGAAGCAGTCCTTTGCATTTCCCACGAAGGAGGATGCCATGGCAGAGCCAGCAAAGAAGACCCTCCCCGGAGGCGCGTTCCTCGTCACGGACGCGGCGCCGGCGGACACCTATACCCCGGAGGATCTCTCCGAGGACGACCGCGCCATCAAGGACGCGGCGGACGACTTCGCCAAGCGCGAGATCGCGCCGCGCGCGGAAGCGATGGACAGCCACGACGACGCGCTCCTGCGTTCGCTCATGCTCCAGGCCGGTAGCCTCGGCTTCCTCGGCATCGACATCGCGGAAGCGCACGGCGGCCTCGGCCTCGACCTCATCGCCTCGGCGCTCGTGTTCGAAGCGATGGGGGCGGCCGGCAACGGTTCGTTCGCCGTCACGCTCGGCGCGCACACCGGCATCGGCACCTGGCCGATCCTGTACTTCGGAACCGACGCGCAGCGCGCGGCCTATCTCCCGGGGATCGCCTCGGGGGAGAAGATCGCCGCCTACGCGCTCACCGAAGCGGGGAGCGGCAGCGACGCCCTCGGCGCCAGGACGACCGCGGTCCTTTCCGAGGACGGGTCGCACTGGATCGTGAACGGCGGCAAGGTGTTCATCACCAACGCCGCCATCGCCGACGTGTTCACCGTCTTCGTGAAGATCGGCGGGCAGAACGCCTGCCTCATCGTGAAGAAGGGGACGCCCGGGTTCTCGATCGGCAAGGAAGAGCGCAAGCTCGGCATCAAGGGTTCGTCGACCTGCTCGCTCGCGTTCGACGACGCGCGCGTGCCGGCCGGCGATCTCCTCGGCGCCATCGGCAAGGGGCACAAGATCGTGCTCAACACGCTCAACCTCGGGCGCTTCAAGCTCGGCTGCGCCGCGGTCGGCGGCCTCAAGGCCTCGGTCAGCGCCGCGGTCGAGTACGCCGCCGGACGCAAACAGTTCGGCCGTCCGATCCTCGACTTCGACGCCATCCGGCAGAAGATCGCCGACATGACGGTGAAGGCCTGGGTCGGCGAAAGCATGGCCTACCGCGCCGCCGGCCTCCTGGCCGAACGGCTCGAGGGCGTACCGCCCGGCGAGGAGGCGGCCAAGGCCATCGAGGAACACACGGTCGAGTGCTCGCTCGTGAAGGTCGCGCTCTCCGAGATGCTCTGGGACTCCGTGAACCACGGCGTCCAGGTGCTCGGCGGGTACGGCTATATCGAAGAGGGCTATCCCGCGGCCCGCGCGCTGCGCGACGCCCGGATCAACCTCATCTTCGAGGGCACGAACGAGATCAACCGCATGCTCGCGGTCGACGCGCTCACCAAGCAGGCGATGAAGGGCAGGGTCGATCTGTTCGGCTCCTTCGCCGCGCTGCCTCCGGGACCGTCCTCCGGCACTTCGTTCCGCGACGCGCTCGCTTCGGCGAAGCACGCCGCCGTGCACGCGCTCGGCGAAGCGGTCCAGCGCTGGATGCAGGCGCTCAAGGACGAGCAGCAGGTGCTGCTCGCGCTCGCGGACCTGCTCATCGCGGTGTACGGCATGGATTCGGCACTCCTGCGGCTCGAGAAGCTCGAAGCCGCCGGCGCGGCGACGCCGCTCCATCGCGACGTCGTCGCGGCACACTTCGAGGAGACGCGACGGCTCGTCCGCGACCGCGCCGAAACGGTGCTCTGCGCCGTTCACGCGGATCCCGCGGCGCGCGCCGCGGCGCTCGCCCGTTCCGCCGCACTGCAGGGCGGCGTACGCGAAGATCTCGTCGGCGCGCGCAAGCGCATCGGCGAAGCCGCCGCCGCCAGAGGCGGCTATCCGTTCTGACACGCGCCCCGCAGCGATGCGGGGCTTTTTCATTGTTCGGCCCCGGTGTCGGTGCTATCCTGCAAACGACGATCGTATGGACGAACCGACACCACAGCCGCGGGCGGAAACGCAAGAAGACCTGGATGCGCGCCGGCGCGCGGAAGCCGCGTCGAACGGCTCGCCGCTCGTGATCGAGCGCGACGAAAAGCTCACGCTCAGGCGCATCCTCGGCATGCTGGGCACCGCCGCGCTCGTCATCGCGCTGCCGCTCTCCGTGACCGTCGCCATCGGCATTTTCCAGATGGCGCGGCCGGACAAGGTCGCGAGCGCCCGCACTCCCAAGGACCTCGGGATCGCGTACCAGGACGTCGCGCTCCGCACCGCCGACGGCGTGGACCTCGCGGGCTGGTTCGTGCCCGCCGCGGAACCTTCGGGCGCCGCGGTGCTCGCGCTCCATGGGTATCCCGCGGACAAGGGCGACATCCTCCCGCGCGTCGCGTTCCTCGCGAAGAAGTACGACGTCCTGCTCATCGACTTCCGCTCGTTCGGCGGCAGCGGCGGCGCCTACACGACGATGGGGCCGAAGGAGGTCGCCGACGCGGAGGCGGGCGTCGCCTGGCTCCGCGCGAAGGGCGAGCGCCGCGTCGGCGTCTACGGCTTCTCGATGGGCGGCGCGGTCGCGCTCATGACCCTCGGCCGGCCTTCGCCGCCGGACGCCGTCGTCGCGGAAGCGTCGTACGCGAACTTGCGGCCGGTGATCGAGGAGCCCTACCGTTACCTCGGCCCGCTCCGCGGCCTCTGCGTGGAAGCCACGGCGCTCGCCGCACGGCTGGACGGCATCGACATCGATCGCCAGGCGCCGGAGGCGGCCGTCGCCGGCACGAAGCGGCCCGTGCTGCTCGTGCACGCGAAGGACGACGCGGTCGTGCCGTTCTCGCACGCCGAAGCGCTGCAGCGTGCGCTCAGGGACGACCCCGCCGCGGAGACGTGGTTCCCGGAACGCGCCGGACACGGAGAACCGTCGACCGAGTTCCCCGCGCGCGTCCAGGATTTTTTCGATCGTAACCTTGCGAAGTAAGCAGCTATCAGGTATCAGCTTTCAGGGCCGCAAGCCCGACCCCTGACCCCTGACACCTGACCCCTGACACCTGACACCTGATACCTGCTCACCTGATACCTCTCTATGAAGATCATCGACTTCCTCAAACTCGCGGCCCGCGACCTCCGCATCGGCGCGGTCATGCCGAGCTCGCGCTGGGCCGTGCACAAGATCATGGACCGCGTGCCCGACCGCCTGACGAACGTGCTCGAATACGGGCCCGGCGACGGCGTGCTCACGAAGCGCCTGCTCGACCGCCTCGACTCGCAGGGCAGGATGCTCGCCATCGAGACGAACCCGACCTTCGCCGCGCTGCTCGCCAAGATCGAGGACCCGCGTTTCACGCTCGTCCACGGCGACGCGACCGTGGCCGCCGATTTCGCGAAGGAGCACGGGCTTTCCGCCTTCGACCTCGTCATCTCCGGCATCCCGTTCAGCATGCTGTCCGACGCGACGCGCAGGAAGGTCGTCGACATGACCTGGGACCTGCTGCGGCCCGGCGGTATCTTCCTCGTCTACCAGACGTCGCCGCTCATGGTTCCGTACCTCAAGAGGCGTTTCAAAGTGAGGACCTCGATGGAGCTGCGCAACGTCCCGCCGTACTTCATCATGCAGGCGACCAAGGCATGATGCTATGAACGAATTCCTGCCGAAATTCTTCGCGCTCGTAAGGCCCGGCATGGTCGCGCTCGACCTCGGCGCGGGGCCCGGCCAGCAGACGCTCAGGATGGCCGAGCTCGGCGCGCGGGTCTACGCAATCGACCGCTCGTTCGAGCCGGTCGTGCAGCCGGGCGTCCTCTGGCGCAAGGCGACGATCGAGGAGTGGCTCCCCGGCGAGGGCTCGCGCGTCGCCTTCGACGCGGTGCTCGCCAGGAACGTCATCCCGTTCATGGAGAAGGACTACGTGTGCACGACGCTCGTGCCGGCCATCGCGGCGAAGATGCCCTCCGGCGGCGTCTTCGCGGTCTCGGCGTTCTTCCAGGACCCCGAGCCGCCGTTCCCGCGCCATCTTCTCTCGCTCTGGACGCTCGACGAGCTCCTGGCGCTGTTCCCCGGATGGGAGACGCTCCATGCCTGGAGCGGGTCCTCCGAAGGTCCGGACATGCAGGGGGCCGTACGCCGTTATCACATCAGCGAAGTCATCATGAAAAAACCCTGAACTATGCCGATGCCCAAAGAAGGGAACAAAGCGCCGGATTTCGAACTTCCGGACCAGGAGGGGAAGACGCACAAGCTCTCCGACTATAAAGGGGACTGGGTGCTGCTGTACTTCTATCCGAAGGACGACACGCCCGGCTGCACGACCGAGGCCTGCACGATCCGCGACAACTACGAAGCGTTCGGCGACGCCGGGATCATCGTGCTCGGCGTGAGCACGGACGCGGTGAAGAGCCACGCGAAGTTCTCGCAGAAATACGGCCTGCCGTTCACGCTGCTCGCGGACGCGGAGAAGAAGGTCGTGGAGAAGTACGGCGTCTGGGAGAAGAAGAAGTTCATGGGGCGCGAGTACATGGGCACGCTGCGGCGCTCGTTCCTCATCGATCCGAAGGGCAAGATCGCCAAGGTCTACGAGCTGGTGAAGCCGGCGCTGCACGCCGAGGAGGTGCTCGCGGACGTGGAGGCGCTGAAGGAGGAGTGAAGAGTGGAAAGTGGAGAGTTTAAAAGTGGAGAGCGATAAAACCGGCCTGAGGGCCGGTTTTTGGACGGGAACTTTTAAGATCGCACCATCGAAGCAATGATGCACCCCGCGGGTCCTGTCGGGGGCAACCACCCCGTCAGTGCTCGGGACCCGGCCCTGCGCGCTGCCGGGGTCCCCGTTGCCCCCGCCACCCGCGGTTCGTGTACCGGCCGCCCGAAATTCTATGAACGATGGAAATCGGGCCTCAAGAAAGGAACGTGACCTGATCTCGATGGGCCGGATCTCTCGACGTATCTCTTAGCTCGGCTTCGATGGTACACATGGTCATTATTTTCTGGACCTTGAAATAAGTTCAGGTGACAATTTTTTTTAGACCACGCATCAAGTAAGGGGTGACAATTTACTTTTTTGTCACCCCGGGCTTGACCCGGGGTCCAGAAAAACCGCACCATCGAAGCTACCTCTAAGATTCTGCGAGAAATCCGGCCCGTCCGAAATGGACGGGTCTTTCATTTTTTGAGCCGGATTTCTTTCATGTCCAAAAACCTCCGGGAAGCATTTTGCCGAGCGCGAAGGCCGCGCCGGGGCGTCCCGTGTCCGCCGTTCGGTCCCCGCCAGGCGGACCGCGGCGGACCGGGATGCCCCAGGCAGGCCGGCTCTGTCTGGAAAAGAAAAAAGACCGCATGAGCGGTCTCCTTACGTGACGATCCCTTTCCAGGGAACGATGTTCTCCGCGACGAGGCAGAGACGGTCGCGGCGCCAGGGCCACCACCACGGGCCGCGGCCTTCGTAGACCGTCGCCGAGACGTTCTCGACCACGCCGCCGTGGTACCGGCGCATCGCCTCCTCGATGGCGTAGTGCTGCATCAGCCGCTGGAAGAGGATCAGCCAGTGGCCGTGCACGACGATGAGCACCTTATGCCCGTCGTAGTCGCGCGTCAGCGTCCCGAGGAAGCTGTGGATGCGCAGCTCGATGTCCGGCCAGTTCTCTCCGCCGAAGGGGCGGTAGTGGTACAGGCCTTCGCGCTTCTTGCGCTCGAGCTCGGCGGGATAGCACTCCTCCTGCTGCTGCTTGGTGAGCACGTGGTACATCCCGCGCTGCGCTTCCGCGAGCCGCGGGTCTTCGTAGACCCGTTCGCCGGGGCAGAGGATGGCCATCGTCTCCTTGGAGCGCGAGTAATAGGAAACGTACCGGACGTCGAACGTCCCGTAGCGCTCCTTGAGCCAGCGCGCGGTGACCGCGGCCTGCGCCCTGCCCCGTTCGGTGATGGGGTAGAGGTGCGAGGACATGTCGAAACCGGCGCGCTCGTCGACGGTCATGGTGTTGCCGAGCGATTCGGCGTGACGGACGAGGACGAGAAGCCTGGGCCAGCCCATCGCTGCCTCCTTTCGCGGATGGAAGGAACCGCCTCGACCTTGCCCCCGGGCCGTTCCGGTGTCAATCGTTTTCTGCTAAAATGACCGCGTCCCTATGAAAGTTTCGTTCAAGGAACGGGTCGCGGGCGTCGTGCGCCGCATCCCCGCCGGCGCGGTCATGACCTATAAGGAGGTCGCGGCCGCGGCGGGCCATCCGGGCGCCTTCCGCGCGGTCGGGTCCCTCATGAAGGCGAACCGTGATCCCGCCGTGCCCTGCCATCGCGTCGTGCGTTCGGACCTCCGCCCCGGCGAGTACAACCGCGGCGGAGAACGCGCCAAGATCGCGCGCCTGACCGATGAAGGGGTCACCGTGCGCGACGGGCGGGTCAAACGATGAACGCGCGCAAGGCCGCCTCTCGACTTTCCACTTTCGACTCCCGATGCGCAAACATCTCTCCATCCGCGTGAGCGGCCGCGTGCAGGGAGTCTTCTTCCGCGCTTCCGCCAAGGCCGAGGCCGACCGGCTCGGCATCACCGGCTTCGCCGGCAACGAGGCCGACGGCGCCGTGCGCATCGAAGCGGAAGGGGAGAGCGAGGCGCTCGAGCGCTTCGTCGCCTGGTGCGGGCGCGGGCCGGATTTCGCCTCGGTCGCGTCCGTCGAGGTCCACGAGGGCGAACCGCGCCACTTCGACTCGTTCGATGTCCGCTGACCATGCTGATCTTCACCAAACGAGGTCTCACGTACTTCCTCCTCATCGACGCCGTGCTGCTCGCGACGGCGCTCACTTTCCTTATGGTCAAGAACGACGCCAAACCGCTCGGCCTCGAGGACTTCGGGTCCGGCAAGATGCGCCTCACGAGCCCCGCGTTCGCGCAGAACGGTCCCATCCCCGCGAAGTACACCTGCCAGGGCGACAACGTCAGCCCGCCGCTCGAGGTCGCCGGCGTTCCGGAGAACGCCAAGAGCCTCGCGCTCATCATGGACGATCCCGACGCGCCCATCGGCACCTTCACGCATTGGGTGGTCTGGAACCTGCCGCCGCGCGCCGCGTTCAAGGAAGGCGCCGCGCCGGCAGGCGCGATCGAGGGGCAGAACGGCGCGGGCAAGCCTGGCTACACCGGGCCCTGCCCGCCCACGGGCACGCACCGCTATTTCTTCAAGCTCTACGCGCTCGATGAGGCGCCGGTCCTCCCGCCGTCGACGAACGCCAAGGCGCTCGAGGCGGCGATGGAAGGCAAGATCGTCGAACGCGCGGCGCTCGTCGGCATCTATCGCAAGAAATGATGTTGGAACGTCGGCTTTTCGTCGGCATCTCGGTCCCGGAACCGGACGCGGCGCGGCTCGCGGCCTATGCCGCGGCGTGCGCGGGCTCCTCCCGCACCGCGCGGCCGACGCCGGCGCGGAACCTGCACGCCACCGCGTGCTTCATCGGCCCCGTGGCGGGGGAGCGCGTCGCGCCGCTCGAGGCCGCGCTGCTCGAAGCGTCCGCCGGCATCGCGCCGTTCGTCATGCCCTTCACCGGCATCAAGCTCGCGCCGCCGGGGCGCCCGGCGACGATGGTCTGGGCGACGTACGACGGCGGCGACGCCTTCGCCAGGCTCGCGCTCGTGCTCTGCGCCACGTCCGCGCGCGCGACGCCCATCGTCCTTCCCAACAGGCCGCTCGCGCACGTGACATTGCTCCGCGACCGCTCGGTCATCCGCGAGCCGCTTCCCCCGTTCGAAGGCGCGCTGAAACCGCTCGCCGTCGACGCCTGCGTGCTGTACGCTTCCGTCACCAGGCCGGAAGGACCGGTCTACCAGGCGCTGGCCCGGTTCCCGCTCTCGGGCCGCGGCTGAGCGCGCATCGAGCCGAAACCACGCATCATGGTCAACATCCACGCACGGACCGCCGACGAGACGCTCGCGGCGTTCAAGACCGATCCCGAGCGCGGGCTTTCGGCCGCGGACGCCGCCGCGCGTCTCGCGGAAAAGGGGCCCAACGAACTGCCGAAGGACAAGAAGCCTTCGCTGTTCTTGCTGTTCCTCAAGCAGCTGCAGAACGGGCTGACCTACGTGCTGTTCGCCGCCGCGGCGCTGTCGTTCGTCGCGGGCGAGCGCAATGACGGCATCGGCATCCTCATCGCCGTGTTCATCGATTCCGCGGTCGGTTTCGCGCAGGAGCGCCGCGCCGAGCGCGCGCTCGAGAAACTGCGCGCGATGGTGGTGCAGGGCGCCTCGGTCGTCCGCGACGGCCGCGTGCACCGCGTGCCGGCGCGCGAGCTCGTGCCGGGCGACGTGCTGCTCCTCGCCGAGGGCGACCGCGTCACCGCGGACGCCAGGGTCATCGAATGCCGCGATCTCGCCACGGACGAGTCCGCGCTCACGGGGGAATCCGCGGCCGTCGTCAAGGATCCCGCGCCGGTGCCGCCCGAGGCCTCGGTGGCCGACCGGCGAAACATGATCTGGATGGGCACGGGCGTGACCGGAGGGCACGGCAGGGCCGTCGTCGTCGAGACCGGCCCGCGCACCGCCTTCGGCCGCATCGCCGCGTCGCTCGCCGGCATCGAGCGCGGCCGCTCGCCGCTCGAGCTCCAGCTCGACCGCATCGGCAGGGAGCTCGGCATCGCCGCCCTGGCGCTCTCCGCCATCGTCTTCGTCGCGGGCGCGGCGCGCGGCTTCCCGCCGATCGAGATGTTCTTTTTCGCGGTCGCCATGCTCGTGTCCGTGGTGCCGGAAGGCCTTCCGGCGGTGCTCGCCGTCGTGCTCGCCATCGGCGTGCAGCGCATGGCCCGCCGCAACGCCATCGTCCGCCACGTGCCGTCGGTCGAGACGCTCGGCGCCGCCGACGTCATCTGCACGGACAAGACCGGCACGCTCACCGAGAACAAGATGACCGTCCGCGGCATCGTGACGAGCGACCGGTCGCTCGCCGTGAGCGGCGAGGGCTGGGAAACGAGCGGCCATTTCACGCAGGACGGCAAGCGCGTGCGGCCGGCGGACCTCCCCGACGCCGCGCTCCTTCTTCGCGCGGCGACGCTCTGCAACAAAGCGTCGTTCGAGGTGCGCGACGGCAGGACCGCGCTCATGGGCGACCCGACGGAAGGCGCGCTCACCGTCGTCGCGGCCAAGGCCGGTTTCGAGCGCGCCGTCCTCGAGAAGGACCACGTCATCGTCGACGAAGTGCCGTTCAGTTCGACGCGGAAGTTCCGCGCCGTGCTCGTCGAACATCCCGGCGCGGGAGGTGCGCGGGAGCGGACGCTGTTCGCGATCGGGGCGTACGAGGTACTTGCCGCCAAGAGTTCCCGCGTCCTTGCGGACGGCGCCGAGAAGGACCTCGACGGCGCGGCCAGGGCCGTCCTTGACGCGGGCCACGAACGGCTGGCGGGCCAGGCG
Organism: Binatia bacterium; assembly: GCA_035495855.1. Lineage (GTDB taxonomy): Bacteria > Patescibacteriota > Patescibacteriia > SG8-24 > SG8-24 > JAHFIW01. Next base: position 23,416 of record DATJFD010000003.1, read on the forward strand.
ATGCGCGTGCTCGGCGTGGCGATGCGCCGGTTCCCGCACGGCAAGGGATCGATCTCGGACGGCGACGTGCGCGACCTGACGATCATCGGGCTCGTCGGCATGATCGATCCGCCGCGGCAGGGCGTCGCGAAGGCCATCCGCCGCTGCAAGCGCGCCGGCATCCGGGTCATCATGGCGACCGGCGACCACAAGGACACCGCCCTCGCCATCGCCAAGGACATCGGGCTGCTGCCCGCCTCGGCGGACGGGCGGGGCGTCTTCACGGACGCGGACGTCGCCGGCCTCGACGACGCCGCCTTTCGCGAGGCGCTGAGGAGCGCCGTCGTGTTCGCGCGCGTGGCGCCGGAAACGAAGCTGCGCATCATCGGCGCGCTGCAGCGCGAAGGCCACATCGTGGCCATGACCGGCGACGGCGTGAACGACGCGCCGGCGCTCAAGAAGGCGTCCATCGGCGTCGCCATGGGCATCACCGGGACGGACGTCACCAAGGAGGTCGCGGACATGGTGCTCGCGGACGACGACTTCGTGACCATCGTGAACGCGGTGGAGGAGGGGAGGATCGTTTTCAGGAACGTGAAGCAGACGACGGCCTACCTTTTCACGACGAACGTCGGCGAGGTCGTCACCATCCTCGGCTCGCTGGCCGCGGGGCTGCCGCTGCCGCTCATGCCCGCGCAGGTCCTGTGGATGAACCTCGTGACCGACGGCCTTCCGGACATCGCGCTCGCGACCGAGCCGGCGTCGGCCGACGTGCTCGCGGAACCGCCGCGCCCGAGGGAGGCGGCCATCATCACGCGCGGGGTCATGGCCCTGACCGCGATCACCTCGCTGTGCATGTGTTTCGGCACGATCGCGCTGTTCTCCGTCGCCCTCGCGACGCACGACCTGCGCTACGCCAGGAGCGTGGCCTTCACTACGCTGGCGGTCTTCCAGCTCTGGAACGTGTTCAGCATGCGTTCCGCCACGCGTTCGATGTTCTCGATGGGCCCGCTCTCCAACATCTTCGTCTTCTGGGCGGTCATCATCTCGTTCGGCCTGCAGCTCGCCGTGCTCTACGTGCCGGTCCTGCAGACCGTCTTCAGCACCTCCCCGCTCGACCTCCCCGAATGGGGGCTCATCCTCCTCGTCACGTCGAGCGTCTTTTTCGCGGTCGAAGGCTACAAGTTGCTCTGCCGCCGCGGGATCGTGCCGAAGGCGTGGCTTTAGAGAGTGGAGAGTGCGGTGAAGTCAAGAGTCGAGAGTTGAAAGTCGAAAGTTGAAAACCGGCCCGCAGGCCGGTTTTTGGACGGGAGTTTTTCAAGATATTGGCCGCACCATCGAAGTAGAGCTATGAGATCCTGCGAGAAATCCGGCCTGAGGAGGAGGTGCAGCATCCCAATTTTTGAGGCCGGATTTCTTCTTTCCTTAGAAGCTGAGAGGTCGGTTCGCGTACCGCGGGTGGCGGGGGCAACGGGGACCCCGGCAGCGCGCAGGCCCCGCATCAAGTGCGGGGCCGAGCACTGACGGGGCGGCTGCCCCCGACAGGACCCGCGGGGTGCATCATTGGTGAACGCGTTGACCAGTGACCATTGACCGCAGGCCATCCTTCATGCACGGTCAAGCCGTTCTTTCTTATTGAAAGGAGCGCGTATGCAGCGCTTTCGCTTGCCGCTCGTCCTGTGCGTCCTTGCTTGTGCCGCCTTTCCTTCGCATGCCTTCGCCGGCCCATGGGAGCCGGACGTCGACGTGGTCACCACCACCGGCCTGTTCGGTTATCGCCCCGCCACCGTGCTGTCGCACGACGGGCAGGGGACGTACGCGTCGCGCGACGAACCGGCCATGCGCACGGAAGTGCGCGGCCGCATGCGCATCACCGGCGAATGGCTCGAGTTCGACCTCGAGCCGTACACCGTGGTGCCTGACGATCGCCTGCGCGTCGCGCTCGGCGGCGTCGAAGCGACGCTCGTCGCGCCCGTCCGTCCGTGGCTGAAGATCGGCCTCTACCATCACTCCGCGCACAACTTCAGCGACGGCTCGTACGGCTGGGGCATCGACCTCAACGCCGTCGTGCTCGACCTGCGCCTGTTCCGGGGGAAGCTCGATCTCCTCGGCGACGAAGGATGGTACCGGCTGCGCTTCCTCGGCCACGCGTATTACCGCGATCAGGCCACGCCGTACGTGCTCACGCGCACGACGACGGTGGCGGCCAAGGACATCGGCGGCACCGCCTGGCGCGCCGGGCTGCTGTTCGACGGCGATCATCCGCTCGGCAGGACGGAATGCTCCGCAATGCTCACGAGCGACGCCGCCGCGCCGACCTCGCTGCTCGTGAACGTCGCGGTCACGGCCAAGCTCGGCGACGCGTTCTTCGGCGCCCTGGGCGAGCATCTCTTCGTCGGCCCCTTCATCGGCTACGGACAGAACTTCTCCCGGACGGAAACGTTCGGCTCGAACGCCTTCTACGGCGGCGTCCGCGTCGATCTCGTCTTCACGGACCCCGCGCGCCGGCACGCCGGCGGCTGACATCCCCCACGCATCTGGGGGATTTTTTATTGAGCGCAGACCAAAGAACAGAGAACAAAGACCGAAAGACCAAAGATTAAAGAACAAAGGAACGGAACCTCTGAAGAGGTTCCGTTCTATGAGTTCACTTCCTTTGCGCATCTTTGTTCTCTGCTCTTTGGTCTTTGTTCTTTTTGTGTGGATAACTCGCGTTGACCCTCGCGTTGCCAACCACTACACTTGGTAGTGTTCAAAGTTACCCACCATCCCATGCGCTTCCATCTCAAGAACCTGAAGCTCGACGAGGACGGACTTTCCAAGGTCCTGGGGTTCCTTGAAGCCGAGGTCATGGACGCCGTCTGGTCGGGAGGGGAGATGTCCGTCCGCGACGTGCGCGAGGCCCTCAAGAAGAAGAAGGCCTACTCCTTCAACACGATCATGACGGTGATGAACCGCCTGGTCGAGAAGAAGCTGCTCGCCAAGCGGACGCAGGACGGCTCGTACGCGTACCGCGCCGCCGTGGAGAAGCCGGCGTTCCTGCGCGAGGTCACGAAGTCGGTCGTGAGCGCCATCGTCACCGACGGTTCGCTGTTCCAGATGGCGGGTTTCGCCGAGGCCATCAGGGAATGTTCCGATGAAGACCTGCGCGCGCTGAAACGGATCATCGAGGATGCCTGATATGCCGAAGACCCTCACCGCGCAGCTCGCGCCGCGGCAGTCCGCGGCGCTCTGGCTCATGACCATGGCCGCGCTCGCGGTCGCCGCCGCGGCGATCGCCTCGCTTTCCGCCGCGGCATCGACGCTGGCCGTCTGGTGCCATGACTTCGTCGTCGCCGCTTCCGCCGGACGCGCCGTGGCCGCGGTCGGGATCGCCGCCGCGCTGGGCGCCGCCGCGCTCGTCGCAGCGGGCAACCTCGCCGTCTTCTTCGCCGCCGAGGCGGCCGCCTCCGTCCGCCTGTCCCGCCATCTCGCGGCCCGCGCGGTGAGGATGCCGGCCCGCGTGCTGGCCGCGGCCGATCCGGGCGTCCGTTGCGACGTCGTCGAGGACCGGGCGCAGTACGCCTTCTCCATCGGCCTCCTTTCCCCGCGCGTCATCGTGTCCACGGGCCTCGTCTCCGCGCTGACGCTCTCCGAGCTCCGCGCCGTGCTCGCCCACGAGGCGCGCCATTGCCGCCGCCGCCATCCGCTCCGCGCCGTGGCCTGGGAGGCTCTGCGCCGCGCGTTCTTCTTCCTGCCCGTACTCGGCGACGTCGCCGGCCATTTCTCGCTCTCGCGCGAGCTCGACGCCGATCGGGCCGCGCTCCTCCTCGCCGGCGGCCAGCGCGCGCTGGCGTCCGCGATGCTCAAGACGGTCGCCGCCGCGCCCTTCGCGCTGCCCAGCGCCGCGGCCGCCTTCGGCCGCCTGCGGCCGCGCATCCAGGCGCTCAAGGGCGGCGCCGGGACGGAGTTACGCCTCTCTTTCGCGCGTTTCGCGGCCAGTGCCGCCGCCGTCGCCGCCATCGCCGGGCTCAACGTCGCCGTCGGATCGAACGCGCTCGCCGCCGACGGCCCGTCGGACCTGCAATGCCGCACTGCGGAGGAACGCCACATGACCGCCATGACCTTCTCGCCGTATTTCTCGATCCTGGTGCCAAGGACGCCGCAGATGTCCCGGAACGACGCTGTACAGTCGGTCGAGGTTGGTCCATAATCTACCTTGTTAATAACCTGGTCCGGAAGGACCATCGGTAACACCCACCACACTCGTTATGTATCACGACGAGCAGAAAGCAGCGGGCGTCACCTTGTCTCCGAAAGCGAGCTTCATCCTCGGCCTCGTCGGCGGCATGCTGGTGCTGTGCACGATCGGTTTCTTCATTCTCCTGTCGATGGTGCTGAGCGGCAACGGCCTGAGCCTCGGTTCCGGCGCCAAGGGCGGCAACAGCGATTATGCCGTCGCGCCGAGCCCCGCGCCTGCCGCGGCCGCGCCCGCACCCGACCAGGGCGCTCCCTCCGTCGGCGAAGTGAAGCCCATCGACAAGACGGACCACGTCATGGGCGCGACGAACCCCGAAGTCACCCTCTACGAGTGGTCCGACTTCCAGTGCCCCTTCTGCCAGCGTTATCACCCGACGATGCTGCAGCTCATGGCCGATCCGGCCTACAAGGGCAAGCTCCGCTGGGTCTACAGGCACTTCCCGCTGTCGTTCCACCCGAACGCCATGCCGGCGGCCAACGCCTCCGAGTGCGCTTCCGAGCAGGGTAAGTTCTGGGAATACGCGGACGAGCTCTTCAAGAACCAGGACAGCGAGAGCGACGCCTTCTACGGCCAGCTCGCCGACAAGCTGAAGCTCAACCGCGCGAAGTTCGATTCGTGCTACGCCGCCAAGAAGTACCAGGCGAAGATCACCGCGGACCAGGCCGCGGGCACGACGGCCGGCATCACCGGCACGCCGGGCACGATCATCGTCGGCAAGAACGGCGCCAAGCAGCTCGTTCCGGGCGCGGTGCCCTACGAGCAGCTCAAGGCCATGGTCGACCAGGCCCTCTCTGGCAAATAAGAGACGCGAAAAAAGACCGGTCCCCGAGAGGGGCCGGTCTTTCGTTTCAGGCGGTGACGGCGATCCAGGTGCCCGGCTCGCCGCGCTTGGCGCCGAGCGGGATCGCGCCCGTCATGATGCGCGTCAGGTGGCCGAGCGGCACGCCGTCCATGCGGTCGTCCATGACGGTGAAGGCCAGGAAGCCGCGCAGCGTCTCTTCGACGGAGAAGACGCATTCCTCGACCATGCGGACCGACAGCGGTCCGGCGAGCGAGGAGAAGAGCGCGGAGCGCAGACCGGTCATCACACGGGCGCGGACGTCGCGCTCGAGGATGTCGAGGCGCTGTTCGCCGATGCCGGCGAGCAGGGGACGTTCCAGGCTGAGCTGGAGGCGTCCCCAGTACGTCCAGGCGAAGTCGCGCTCGACGCTCGCTTCGAGCGCCGCCGCCAAGCCCGTGGAGAAGAGGAGGTCGTATCCCTCGTCCGTGGCCCAGGCGGCATCCGCGTACGGCTGCGAGACCGAGGCGAACAGCACCTCGTTGACGGGCACCGCCAGCGCGCGGGTGAGCCGGCGCGAGAGGGCGGGCGCGTCGATCGCGGACGCGGGCCTGAGCGGCCAGGCGCATTCCGCGGCGATGTCTGCGTAGAGGCCGACGAGGGCGCGCGCGATGTCCTTGAGCGACGAGTCGGGGGCGCGTGCGTTGATGAGCTTCCTGATGGTTTGTCTTTGCAAGGCGGCGTCCATGACGGACTCCCTTCTGCCCTTTTCGGAAAAGGACGATTCGTCTCCGGCGGAACCGGAAAGACCGCTGACCCTAGCGTAAAAAGTTTCATTTGTCAACGGTGACTTACTACTGTTGTCACCCCGGGCTTGACCCGGGGTCCAGAAATGATGGATCAATCCGTATCATCGAAGCCGAGCCAAGAGATCCGTCGAGAAATCCGGCCCGCGGAGATCGGACGGCGTTCCATTCATGAGGCCGGATTTCCATCGTTCATAGAAGTCCTGGCATCCGATATACGAACCGCGGGTGGCGGGGGCAACGGGGACCCCGGCAGCGCGCAGGCCCCGCATCAAGTGCGGGGCCGAGCACTGACGGGGTGGCTGCCCCCGACAGGACCCGCGGGGTCCATCACTGATTCGAGGATGCGATCAATAAAATTCCCGTCCAAAAATCGGCCCGTGGGCCGGTTTTTCCGCTCTCCACTTTAAACTTTCCACTCTAAACTTCAATAAAAGACCCTTCCCGAGCGGGAAGGGTCTTCGTTCTTCAGGCCGTGAGCACGAGCCACGAACCGGGATCGCCGGCGAGCTCGGCGAGCGGCATCGCCTGGGCGAAGCACTCGAGGAGCGGCAGCAGGGCGAACGTGCCCTCGTCGTCGCCCGCCATGGCATAGCGGAGGAAGCTCATGATGCAGCCGTGCATCACGTACCAGATGGCGCCGACGAAGGCGTCGTTGAGCGCGGCGCAGGGGCCGACGTCGGGCAGCTTCGCGAGCCGCTCGACGAGCGCGCCGCCGTAGCCGGCCCGGACGGCCTGCCGCAGCCGCGCGTTCAGGCCGCTCTCGTGCATGATCATGCCGAGGAGGTACGCCGTCCGTTCTCCGAGGTAGCGGCCGCTGCGGACGCCGTGCCGCTCCGCGATGATCCGCGAGAGGCGCAGCGACGGCTCGCCCTTGGCGAGCGCGGCGTAGAACAGCCGGAAGACGTCGCCGTGCCGCTTGCTGCGGGACCGGTCGCGGTCCGCGCCCGAGGCGGACGCGAGGACGAGGCGGCGGACCCGCCGTCCGGTCGAAAGCTCGATGGCCTTCGCGACGGCGCGGTGATCGACCGCGGCGGCCGGCGGAAGGTCGAACTTCCCGGCCGACCAGGCCGCCTCGCAAAGGGCGCGGCAGGCCATGGCATGGAAGACGGCGTCGCCGTTGCCGGCATGGGTTTTCACGAACTTCTCGATGACCGCAGAATACGCGTTGAGCTCCACGGGGAGCCTCCTTGGGAAAAGTACTGCGGGTGGACGTCCCTTTTCGGGGGACCGGAGAGGATAGCACGAGAAGGCGTTCTTGTCAAGATATTTTCCATCATTTCTTTGCTGAAATAAGCCAAATTAAGACATTTTCCCGCTCATCGTTCCTGCAGGTCCCGTCTGCGGGGATAAGGCGCGTTGACAGGGGAGCCGCCCCGTGGTAGGTTCAGACATCGTCGCGGACGCATTCCGCGCCATTTTTTTATGAAGGAGATCCGCAACGTCGCCATCATCGCCCACGTCGACCACGGCAAGACCACGCTCGTGGATGCTTTGCTGCGGCAATCGAACTCCCTCAAGAAATCCGAGGGGGGCGACCTTCTGATGGACTCGAACGAACTGGAGCGCGAGCGCGGCATCACCATCTTCTCGAAGAACGCCGCGGTCGAGTTCGGCGGCGTGAAGATCAACATCGTCGACACTCCCGGCCACGCCGACTTCGGCGGGGAAGTGGAGCGCATCATGCGCATGGTCGACGGCGCCATC
>DATJFD010000004.1:0-10510 GCA_035495855.1 Binatia bacterium
GAGGCGCACGTCATCGAACTGCTCGAGCAGTGCGGGCTCCTCGCGGTCGCGGACAAGTACCAGGCCTTCCGCTCGCGCGGCGGCTCCGGCCACGCCGAGTCCATCGCCCGCGTCCGCAAGATGGTCGCTGACAAGAAGGACCTCTCCCCTCTCCTCAAAGAGAAGTTCGACAAGATCCTCGACGTCTTCGAGCGGTCCGAGGAAAGCCTCAAGCCCATCTTCGAAAAGAAGGACTGAAAAAGGACCGGCCGCGGCCGGTCCTTTCCGTTCCTGTCATTTCACGAGCACCTGCGTGTCGGTGGGCAGGACCTTGAGGTAGATGCCGCTGGTCCAGTCGTCCGAGCTCGAGCCGACCGTGGCGCTGTGCGGGATGGCCGACATGTCCGACCAGGCGAAGTTCACGTCCGTGCCGCCGACGCGCACCTGCGCCGCGTACGAGCCGGCCGTCAGCGCGCCCGAGGCGAGCGTACCGTCGCCGAGGAGCGAGGTCGCCAGGCTGTCCCCGCCCGCGAGGGCGCCGGCGATGGTCAGCCGCAGGTCGTAGGTCTTGGTCGAGCCCGCGCCGATCTGCTCGTCGTCGAAGAGCACGCGGACCTGGCAGGAGGTCCCGCCGCCCGAATTGCAGCCCGCGTTCGCGGCCGCGGCGCCCGGAAGGTTCTGGCCCGAGCCGTACACGCGCACGGACGACTCGCCCGGCGCGCCGGTGACGGCGATGTTCGCTCCGTTCGGCTTCTGGATGTCGAAGGTGAGCGACTTCACGGCCATGTCGACGCGGCCCGCGGCGATCTTGAACCGCGCCGCGATCACGTCGCCGTACGTGAGGACCGTCGACGGCAGCGAAGCGACGCTGATGGTCGGCACGCTCCGCACCACGATCTTGTCGTCGCCGGCCTTCTCGCCGCCGGGGATGACGGTGATGGCGGTCGACGAGCCGGCGACGCCCTGGAGCATGAACTGATAGGGGCTGCTGTCGCGCATCGTGACCTTGGCGTTCGCGCCGGTCGGCGCGCCGGTCGGGCCCACGTCGCCGATGTGCCCGCGCACCGTCAGCGTCTTCACGGCGTTCTTCGGGACCAGGAGAGCGATGTTGCTGAAATAGACGTTGCCGTCGGAGCCCACGGGCTGGGCCGGCGCGACGAGCGCGGCGCCGTCATAGAGGCTCAGCGACGTCGCCGCGAGCGGCGAAGCGACGTTGAAGCTCACCTTCGTCAGCTTCAGGTCCTCGTAGGAGGCGGTGAAGCGGAACCTGGCGAGATCGGCGTCGGTGCCGGCCTCGACGTCGCCGGGGAGCGGGTCGGCCGAGACGCTGATGGTCCCGGAGGTATGCGTAGGGGTGCAGGCCTGCGACTGCGCCGGCGTGGAGGAGGCGGCGTTCGGGCAGTCGGTCGAGAGCGAGCAGGTGCGCGTCTGCGTGCCCGACGAATCGCAGGTGCTCCAGGTGGTGCATTCCCAGACGTCGGCGGTGCAGCTCTGCGAGGACGGCGGCACGACCGGCGGCGGGGACGCGGGCACGGACGGCGTGGTATCGCTCTGACGCGGGTTCGCGGAGACGGGCAGGCCCTTGTCGGCGTTGATGGTGGTCGAGCTCGCCGAGGCGACGGACGGCGTGAACGACGAAGCCGAGACGATGTCCGCGCCGATGAGGTAGTTCGTGAAGAAAGCGTCCGGCACGTCGTCGACCTTCGTCGTCGCCCAGGTCGAGCCGTAGAGCGAGGCGGCCGCGGCCTCGGACCTGACCCAGCGCAGCACGCCGCCATGGTCGACGGCGTAGACGCGCGGATCGGAGGTGATCTTCACGAGCCGCACGCCAGGACGGCAGGTGACGTTGCCGCCCAGCGGGAAGGTGATGAGGTCGTCGTAGCTCACGGCGAGGACGCCGCTGAAGTCTTTGAACCAGGAGAGGTACGTCTTCTGGTTCGGGAAGACGTAGCGCTTGCCGTCGGCCGCGAGGTAGTAGACGGCCGCGCCCGTGCCGGGGCCCTTGATGAGCACGTCGCGCTGGCCGAAGGACGCGGCCGCCGGCATGGCCGGGAGCAGCATGGCGGCGAGGGTCACGACGGAAAGGGCGTTCTTCAGGCCGCGGAGGGTGGGATGCATACGAAAAGATGCTTATGCGGCCAGTATAGCACGACAGGCTGTCGTGCGGTCATGCCCCGCTTTCTTCCTCCACCGCGCCCCAACGCAAGGGTCGGCCTTTTGTGCCTGAGGCTTTCCAGGTGTGTCCCTAAAGGGTCAGACACCGAAGTGCCTGACACCGCGGATGCTCGCGTTCAGTTGATGACGACCTTCGTCCCGACCTGCGCCCAGTCGTAGAGCGCCTCCATGTTCTTATAGGCGACGTTGATGCAGCCGTGGCTCATGGGATGGCCGAAGTTATGGTGCCAGTATGCGCCGTGGATGTAGTAGCCGTACTTCCGGGTCGTAAAATGCAGGTTCCACTTGGTGTTGGGCAGGTCGAAATTGAAGCCGCGGCCGCCATAATGCTTGACCGGCACCTTGTCCAGGACGCGATACGTCCCCGGCGGCGTGGGCAGCTTTTTGACCCCGCTCGAGATCAGGAACGTGTCGAGTTGGGCGTCGCCGAAGTAATAGGTCAAGCGCTGCTGGGCCAGGCTGACGGTGATCAGCTTGTCGCGCTTGAGCGGCCCCGCTTTCAGCGGTTCAAAACCGGCCGCGACCTCGGTGCCGTCGAGATAGAGGTCGCCGTCGGTGTCGGGATCCAGCAGATCGGTGCCGATGGCGACCTCGAAGGCGTCGTTGAGATAATCCTTGTCCGAATCGACGTCGATCATGCGCTTCCCTTCTCCGAACCTGGGCGAGTATCCGTTCCGCACTTCCAGGCCGTCGGGAAACCCGTCACTGTCGGTATCGGCGATGGCGGGATCGGTCTTATAGATGGTCGTCTCCTGAAGGTCGGTCAGGCCGTCGTTGTCGGTGTCCTTGTCGGGGGCCGGGGTGCCGGCCGCGCCTCCACTGACCGTGGGGCCGACCTCGGCCGCCTTGGCGGGACGAGACGATGCCGTAAAAAAAATGCCGCTCAAGGCGACGGCTAATGACATCATCCCGAGGGAAAACGTCGAAAAAACGTCTTTTTTTAAGGTCGTCGCCGGCATTTTTATTTTCCTTTTTTGCTTTTCTTCCCTAAGTATAGCAAAAAAACCGCCCGACCTCAAGCCAAAAAAAATAGCAGCGTCAGACGCCCGACGCCGCTATTTGGTAGGGGATCAGGAGTCGCCGGTGCGGGCGGTGTAGTCCGAGGGCTTCGCGGCCCGCGGGACGAAGATCCAGAGCAGGATGTACGGGACCAGCCCGACGCCCTTGCAGAGGATGAGCAGGGTCCAAGCGAGCCGGATGATCCACGTGGGGATGCCGGTGCGGTAGGCCAGGCCGGCGCAGACGCCGCCGATCCAGCCCGGGCCGGGAAGACGGCGGTACTGCTTCAGCTCGCGGCCGGCGGTCTTGGCGAGGGACTTCAACTTGTCGTCGGACATCGTTTCCTCCTGGGAAAGAGCGGTTCATTGTTATGCCGCCGCGCGTTGCGGGTCAAGGGCTTTCGGGGAGACCAAGAACAGAGAACAAAGAAAGATCCGGCCTTGCGGCCGGATCTTTTTGCGGTCATCGCAGTGAGCGCGGGAAGTACTTGGTGTACTGGGGGCCGAGCTTGATCGTGACGGTCGGAACGTCCTCGACCTTGCCGAAGCCGCAGCCATGCGGTTCCGGATCGGCCAACCTGAAGTTGTCCAGCGATTCGACGACGCCGCCGTGATAGTGCTCGGCCGGGCATGCGTCCGGCGGCGAGGCGAAGAACAGCGCCTTCAGGTAGCACTTGTCGCCGATCTTCAGCACCTGGTACTCCTTGCCTTTCGGATCGACCTTGATGCCGGGACACGGCGATGCGTTTTCTTCCGATCCGAAGAACGGCGCATCGAGGAGCTCGAACCCGATGACTTGTTCTTTGACGGGCACGCGGACCTTGTACAGGCTCGCCTCATCGCTCGCGCCGCCGACGAGCGAGATCGTGGCGCCGATCCGTGTTGCCGTGACCTCGCCGGTGGCGGAGTCGAAGGTGAACCAGAAGCCCTCCTCGTCGCCATCCAGCGTGCCGCCGTCGGTGATGGACCCGATGGATGCATCGTATCCGCCGTCGAGGTGCACCTGGTCCAGCTTCGGACCTTCGCGTTCGGGACCGGTGAGCGGCTCGATGATGAGCTTGGGCCATGTGACCGTGAGCGTCTCGTCGGGAACGTTGTCGCCCGACGTCGTCTTGCCGACGTCGAGCTTGAGCGGTGGCAGCCAGCCGTCGGCGGGCAGCGTCACGCTCACCTTGTCGCCGTCCTTCTCGACTTTCACCTTGTCCGGGGCCGGCGCGACCTCGCCCGCGCCGACGAGGTTGCTGAAGTGGCCCAGCCCGCCGCTGATGCGCGCGGTCTTGTCCTTCTCGAAGGTGACGCGCAGGTCCGTCGGCGTCTCGACGGTCTTCGCGTCCGCGCTGATGAGAAAGACGAACGGGATCGTGCCTCGCACGGGCACCTTCGCCAGTTCGAACGCCACCGGTTTCTTGAGGGTCAAATTCTCGGGCTGCAGGCGATAGTGGAAGAGGATGGGCGCCGCGCCCTGTTTCGGCGCGTCCGCCACTTTGGTGACGCGGAGGTCCTCGGCCTTGGTGCCGGCCGGCAGCGCGCCCGGCGGCACGGTGAGCACGAGCGCACCGTCATCCGACCGCACGGTCGCTGCGGCCGATGTCGTGCCGCGCGTGGCGAGCAGGATGCCGACCAGGACGACCGCCGTGAGGCCGCCAACGACGGCGATGCGTTGTTGCTGAGAGGTCATACGGTCGAATTGTAGCATGGAAAAAAGCCGGCCGCATGGCCTTGCCCGACTGAAAAAACGACCCGGTCGGTCGATCTTTTTTGCCCTGCCACTTTTTGGCGCGCTGTCTCGGTGTCAGGCACTTTGGTGCCTGACACTAAAGGGTCAGTCCAGGTCCCGGGTCTGACCTGAGCCACGGGCGATCAAATGAAAAACCCCGCGAAAGCGGGGTCAGACGACTTCGATCCTGCCATGACGGAGGATCTCGAGGATGGCGACGGGCAGCCGCTCCCCTGCCGGGAGGGACGCGCGGACGCGGCCGAGGATGGCGCGCGTCATCGTCATGCCGGCGATGCGGCGGGCGCAGCTCTCCTCGAAGATGCGGCGGAGGTCGTCGGCGAGCGGAGGCAGCATGGCGTCGTCGAGCGACGCTAGCTCCAGCACCGAACCGCGGTCATGCGCCGCCTCCTGCAGCAGCATGGTCCACTCGAGCACCATGAGCCGGGACTCGCCCTTGAGCGCGCGCTCGATGATGTTCCCGTGGCAGGGAGCGTGCAGGGCGACGTCGCCCAGGCGGCTGATGGGCAGCGGCAGGATGCGCCTGCCGGCCTCTTCGCCGATGACGGCGGTGACGTGCGGAAAGAGCAGCTCCGAAAGTTTCTGAAGGCGAAGGTCGTGTTCCGCGGTTGCGAAGTAGGCCATGCATCCTCCCGTCGGGTGGCGTTCCGGACCTGCGAACGTCGCCGGAGAATACGGGGAAAACGGGGTTTTGTCAAGGCTGCGGGGCTCCGGTCTTTACTGGACCCCGCATCAAGTGCGGGGTGACAGTTGGGGGGGGTGGTTGCGGGGTGACAATCGGGGGGGGTGCGGAGTGACAATTTTTTTCTGGACCCTGAAACAGGTTCAGGGTGACAGGCACAAAAAAGCGGGCCGCGCCCGCTTTCCTTATGCTCTCTCTGTTCTCTGCTCTCTGTCCTCGCGTCTCTCACACGATCGCCGAGATCGTCATCGCCGCGAAAAGCGACACGATGACGAAGAGCGACGCCACGAACATGTTGCGCGCCCAGGCGAGGTCGGCCTGCTTCTCGTCGAGGCGGAAGCCGGTCGCGCCGAGCGCCAGCCAGGCGAGCCCGGCCGCGAGCGCGACGTAGAAATAGATGCGGCCGGCGTTGCCGATGACCGCGAGGAGCGGCGCGCTGAAGGCGAACACCGCGAGGTACACGAACATCTGCGCCTTGGTCGCGCGCGTGCCGCGGACGACGGGGAGCACCGGGATCCCGGCGGCGGCGTAGTCGTCGCGATGGCGGATGGCGATGGCGAAGAAATGCGGCATCTGCCAGGCGACCATGGTCACGAACAGGATGGCGGCCACGAGGTCGAACTTCCCGGTCGCGGCGAGGTACCCGACGACGGGCGGCATCGCGCCGGCGACGCTGCCGACCGCGGTCCCCCACGGCGAGGTCCGCTTCCACCACATGCTGTACATGACGACGTAGAAGAAGAAGCCGATCTCCCCGGCGATGAGCGCCGTGAGGTTCACGCGCAGGGCGAAGACGACGCAGCCGAGCAGGCCGAGGACCGCGCCGTAGATGAACGCCGTCCGGCGCGAGAGGCGGCCGGCCGCGAGCGCGCGGTGCTTGGTGCGGCTCATCTTGGCGTCGATGTCGTGATCGACCCAGTTGTTGAAGACGCAGCCGGAAGCCATGCCGAGAGCCGAACCGACGATGGTCGCGGCGAACAGCCCGCCATGGACGTCGCCGCCCGACCCGAGGGCGAAGCCGCCGACGAGCGGGATGAGGTTGCCGTAGACCATCCCGGGCTTCGCGATCTTGTAGTAGTCCTTGAGCGACATAGGGTTCAGAACGCCTGCTGGCCTTCGATGTACTTCTGCATCGCGCCGGGAGAGGACATCATCTGGTAATTGAGGTGCCCCATGATCCAGATGGAGCCGGCGACGACGATGAGCACGAGCATGAGGGTGACGAGGAAGGTGGCCAGCTTCAGGCGGCCGCCGGTCTCCTCGCCGATGTGGAGGAAGAACCACATCTGCACGACGAGCTGCGCCACGGCGAGGCCGAGCAGCGCGGCGACGAGCGTCCCGCCGACGAGCACGCGCTCGGTGACGAGCCCGTAGGCCGCGAGGGTCAGCGCGATGGAGAGCGCGAAGCCGATGGCGTAGGACTTGAGCGTCGCTTGCTGCTTGTGCTCGGCGTGTTCCATAGCTAGGCGATGCGGCTCATGAGATAGACGACCGTGAACAGGAAGATCCAGACGATGTCGAGGAAGTGCCAGAAGAGGCTCAGCCGTTCCAGCTTCGAGACGATGAACGTCGAGAGGCCCTTCTTCTTCATCTGCACCATCGCGACCGCCATCCAGAGGAGGCCGGTGAAGATGTGCAGGCCGTGCGTGCCGACGAGCGAGAAGAAGGCGGACAGGAAGGCGCTGCGCTGCGGGCCGTTGCCGTCGGCGATGAGCTCATGGAACTCCTTCAGCTCGAGGACGAGGAAGGCCGCGCCGAGGATGAACGTCGCGCCGAACCAGGCCATGGCGCGGTCCTTCTTGTTCGCGTGCACTGCGAGCATGGCGAGGCCGCTCGTGAAGCTGCTGACGAGCAGGATCAGCGTCTCGACGAGGGCGTTGGGCAGGCTGAAGAGCTCCGCGGCCGTCGGCCCGCCGTACGTCGCCGTGTGCAGCACCGCGTAGCACGCGAAGAGCACGGAGAACATGATGAGGTCCGTCATCAGGTAGACCCAGAACTCGGCTGCGGCGACTTCCCTGGCGTGTTCGGCGTTCATGGTCGTGCCTGTGCTTGCGCGGCGATGCGCGCTTTTTCGAGCTCCTCCACCCGCTTCGCCGGCACCACGTACTCCGTGTGCTCGTCGAACGAGCGCACGATGACGCAGACGACGGCGCCGGCGAGGCCGAGGACGATCATCCAGGTGATGTGCCAGACGAGGGCGAAGCCGGCGAGCAGCGAGAAGCCGGCGATGTAGATGCCGAGCGGGGTGTTGGCCGGCATGTGGATGTCCTGGTACGTCTCCGGCTCCTTCACCCGGCCGTGCTCCTTCATCTCCCAGAAGGCGTCGCGGTCGCGCACCTCGGGCACGATGGCGAAATTATAGAACGGCGGCGGCGAAGGCGTGGACCATTCGAGCGTGCGGCCGTCCCACGGGTCCCCGGACACGTCAGCGAGCTTCTTCTTGTTCCTGATGCTCACGGCGAGCTGCATGATCTGCGCGGCCGCGCCGAGAAGCATGATGCCGAGGCCGATCGAGGCCGTGATGTAGAAAGGCTGGTAGCCGGTCGATGCGGCGTAGTGGTCGAGGCGGCGCTGCGCCCCCATGGAGCCGAGGATGTACAGCGGAGTGAAGGCGACGTAGAAGCCGGCCAACCAGAGCCAGAAGGCGCGCTTGCCCCACTTCTCGTCGAGCGTGAACCCCGTGACCTTCGGGAACCAGTAGGTCATGCCCGCGAAGATGCCGAAGAGCGCGACGCCGACGATCATCGTGTGGAAATGCGCGACGAGGAAGAGCGTGTTGTGGAGCTGGTAGTCGGCCGCAGGGGACGCGAGCAGCAGGCCGGCCATGCCGCCGAGCGCGAAGAGCGCGACGAAGCCGAGGAAGTAGTACATCGGCGAGGTGAAGCGGATCTTCCCCTTCCACATCGTGAGCGCCCAGTTGAGGATCTGCACGGCGGACGGGATGGCGATGAGCATGGTCGAGAGGCCGAAGACGGCGTTCACGTCCGCGCCGGCGCCCATGGTGAAGAAATGATGGAGCCAGACGAGGCCGGCGAGCACCGTGATGGCCATGGCGGCGAGGACCATCGAGGAGTATCCGTAGAGCCGCTTGCGCGCGAAGGTCGAGACGATCTCCGAGAAGATGCCGAACGACGGCAGGACGAGGATGTACACCTCCGGGTGGCCCCACATCCAGATGAGGTTCACGTACATCATCGGGTTGCCGCCGAAGTCGGTGGTGAAGAAATGCATCCCGAAGTAGCGGTCGGCCCACAGGAGCAGCGTCGTCATCGTGAGCACCGGGAACGAGGCGAGGATGAGCGCCGAGCTGCAGAGCGTCGTCCAGGTGAACATCGGCATGCGCCAGAGCGTCATGCCCGGCGCGCGCATCTTGAGGATGGTGATGAGGAAGTTGATGCCGCCGAGCAGGCTGCCGAGCCCGGAGATCTGCAGGCTCCAGAGCCAGTAATCAACGCCGGTGCCGGGGCTGAAAGCGTTCTCGGCAAGCGGCGGGAGCGACAGCCAGCCGGCCGAGGCGAACTCGCCGCCGAAGACGAAGAACATGTTGATGAGGATGGCGCCGGCGACGAACAGCCAGAAGCCGAGCGTGTTGAGGAACGGCGAGGCCAGGTCGCGCGCGCCGATCTGCAGCGGCACGACGATGTTCATGAGCCCGACGATGAGGCCCATGGTGACGAAGAACACCATGATGTCGCCGTGCGCGGTGAAGATCTCCTGGAAATGCTTGGCGGTGAGGTAGCCCTGCGAGCTGCCGACGGACGTCGCCTGCTGGATCCAGATCATCGCGGCGTCCATGATGCCGCGGAAGAACATCGCGGCCGCGACGACGATGTACATGATGCCGATGCGCTTGGGGTCGGTGGTGGTGAGCCAGCCCTTCCAGAGCTTCTTCCAGAGCTTGCGGCGCGTGAGGAAGATCACGATGAAGGCGAGCACCGTGGTCAGCGCGAACGTGCCGCCGACGGTGAACCACTCGTGCGGAAGCGCTGCCCAGGTCAGGTTGCCGAAGAGGATGCGTCCCATATCATTGCATGCCGGGCATGCGCGAGCCCTTCGCGTCGATCGACGGCGGCGCGGCCGGCTTGGCCACGATGGCCTCGAACAGGCCGGGCCGCACCGAGGAATAGAACGCGGGCGGCACGTCCTTCGAGGGCGCGGCGAGGTCGGCGTAGGCCGCGTCGTCGAGCGCGCGCGGCGTGACCTGCACGCCGCGGACCCAGGCCGCGAAGTCCTCGCGCGGCACGGCGTGCACGGCGAAGTTCATGCCGGCGTAGCCGTCGCCGTTGATCTCCATGTTCTTGCCGGCGTAATCCCCCGGCTCGGCGATGAGGTTCAGCTGCGTCTTCATGGCGGCCATGGCGTAGATCTGGCTGCCGAGCTGCGGGATCCAGAAGGAGCTCACCGGCGCGTCGGCGGACAGGACGAAGTGGACGGGAGCGTTCGCGGGGAACTCGACCTCGTTGACCGAGGCGATCCCCTGCTCAGGATAGATGAACAGCCATTTCCACGGGAGCGCCACGACCTGGATGGTGAGCGGCTTCTCCGCGGACGCGATCTTGCCGAACGGATCGAGCGCGTGGGTGCTGTTCCAGGTGACGACCCACATCACCGCGACGATCGCCGCCGGCAGCAGCCACATGGCGAGTTCGCTCCCCTTGCTGCCGGTCATGTCGGGCTCGTACGCTGCCTTGGCGTTGCCCGCGCGGTACTTCCAGGCGAGCGCGAAGACGACGACGAACGCCGGGATAGCGGCGGCGAGCATGATGAGCACCGTCGTGATGATGACGTCCCGCTCCTGCGAGGCGATGGCGCCGTGCGGCATGAACAGCGCCACGATGCTGTCGCCGATGAGCAGCCTGACCGCGAGCGCCCCGCAAAGGGCGATGACGCAGCCGAGCGCTATCCTTAACGAAGGCTTCATTGACGTATTTTCGCACGGGC
>DATJFD010000005.1:0-30331 GCA_035495855.1 Binatia bacterium
GCGCGGCGGCGAGCCGGTGAAACGTTCGGGCGGCCAGTACAGCCTGGCCATGGCCCAGACGAACGAGACGGTCAGGATCAAAAGGACTGCTTTGGCGGCGCGACGGAGCCGCCGGCGCGGCGTCGGAGACATGGGTCCCCCCTCTCGCAAAGGAACAAGGACGAAAAGGTCCTTTCGCCACCTTACCGGGAGCGCCGGAGAGTGCAAAGTGCAGAACGAAGAGTGGAGGGTGGGGAGTTTAAAGTGGGAAAGAAAACCGGCCCCATGGGGCCGGTTTTTGGAAGGAAGTCCTTCGACCCTTTCCATTCTCCACTATAAAAGCCCGCCCTTCGCAGGGCGGGCTTTTCACTCCTAGTCCTGTTCGTTCGTGTTCGTCGCCGGCTTCGGCTCGCTGGGGAAGGCCGCCTTGAGATCGGCCTTGGCCTTGTCCATCGCGGTCTTGAAGTCCGCGACGGCCTTGTCGTGCGCGGCGCGGCGCGCGTCGATGAGCCCCTGCACCGTCGCGCCAAGCTTGTCGATGGCGGCGCGGTCCGTCTTGAGCTTCGTCTTCGCGGCCTCGATGCTCGTCCGGAGGTTCGCCCGGATGGTCGCCGGATCCACGCCCGCGGCGCAGTCCGCCTTGGCCTTGTCGAGCGCGGCCTTCACCGAAGCCTTGAACGCGGCGACAGCGGCGTCCGCCTTGGCCTTGCGGTCGGCGATGGCCTTGTGCAGCCCGGTCTGGAAGGCGTCGTTGGCGGCGTCGATGGCGGCGCGGCGCGCGTCGACCGCGGCCTGGACCGCGGCTTGGAAGGCCGCCACGGCCTGCTTCTGCGCGTCAGTCGTCGCCTTGGCCTGGAGCTTGGCGATCATCTCGGCGCGCTTGGCGTCCTCTTTGGCCCGCAGCTCGGCGAGCTTGGTCGCGCGTTCGGTCTCGCGCTCGGAGAGCTTCGCGTCGCGCTCGGCCCTGCGGGCGTCGAGCTTCGCGTGCATGTCGGTCATCCTGGCCTCGACCGACCCCGCGTGCGAGGTGAGCAGCGTGCAGAACTGGGAACCCGCCGCCGGCCGGTCCGGCCTCGACGGCGCGTTGGCGTTCACGTCCGCGGCGAGCGCCGCGGGGGCGATGAGGTTCGCCGCGAGGGCGACGGCGCCCGCGAAGGCGACGATCTTATTTGACCTCATAGGACGAATCGCTATAGGCGTTAAGTTCTGCCTTGTCCGCGTCGAGCTCCGCGGCGTCGCTGTCGGCGCCATGCAGGAGCTCCTGCTCGTCGTCGCTGTCCTTGAGGATGCCGTCGACCGTGGCATCGACGGAACCTTCCGTCTTCGCCTCCATCCTCCCCTGCTGCTTCGGCGGCGTCTGCAGACCCGCCGTCGTGTCCTGCGACGCGCCGCACCCCGCTCCCACGAAAAGGAGCGCGGCGACGGCCGCCGCGTACGCCATGCGTACTTTCATACCATGTTGTTAAAATTGAATGATATCCTCTTCACTCTTCGACGCGTGCTCCCATCATACACCTTTTCCCGCCATCGCGTCACTTTTCCGCTTGATGCCAGCCTCCCTCTTCTGCGATGCGGCGATGACGTCGGAAAGCTCGAATGCTCCCCCGCTGTTCGCGAGCTTGCCGAGCGCGAGGAACATGAGCGACAGCGCGGCGTAGAAGGCGAAATGGCTGATGTAGGTGGCCTGCTGGTACAGCGCGTACTGGCCGCCGGCGGTGAGATGGAACGCGTCGACCGTGGTCGCCACGATGCTGAAGATGAGCGCGCCGGTGAGGTGCAGGCAGAAATCCTCGAGCTTCGGCACGTGCTGCGAGACGATCATGAGCGGGATGATGGTGGAGAGGCCTGCCACGAAGGTGAAGGCCATGAAAAGGATCGGCGAGACGCCGGGGACGTAGCCGAGGAAGGCGGCCAGCGATTCATAGAGTGCCGTCACCGCGACCGCCACCGACAGCACCGTCCAGGCGAGCGCCGAGCGGCTCTTCCCGAAGGCCTTGAGGATCGGATAGGCGCCGATCGTCACCGCGAGGAAGGCGGCGAGGTGCAGGCTGATGACCGCGCCATAGACCGTGGCCGCGTCCCAGCCGTTGTCGAAGTTCTGGTCCGCGAACTCAACGGCGTGCGAGAGCAGCAGCAGCACGAGCGCCATGAGGTTCCAGCCGAGGAAACGCCGGGACGCCCTGTCGAACAGGCGGTAGCGGCCGAAGATCCTGGTGCAGGCGAGGAACAGGAAGATGATGACCGGCACGTGGATGAACCCGGTGTCGTAGAACCAGCGCCCGCCGCCGACCGTCTCCGCCGCGATGATGATGGCGACGTTGAAGAAGAGCAGGAACTTCGGCGCGAAGAACCGCTCGAACCGGTCGTGCATGTGTGGTCCCGCCTGATGCGTCATGCGGTTTCGGCGTCCCTGCCGGGAGCGCGCTTGCGGCCGTTCGTCGACTGTTTGCGGCCCTCGGCAGCGATGTCCCTGTAGACGCCGCCGAGATTGGAAAGTTTGCCGAAGGCCAGGAACATGAGCGACAGCGCCGCGAAGAAGGCGAAATGGCTCACGTACGTCGCCTGCTGATGGACCACGTACTCGCTTTGCGCGACGAGGTGCAACGCGTCGGTGCCGGCCGCCGCGACGATGAACACGAGGGCGCCGGTGAGATACGTGGCGAAGTCCTTGAGCACGGGCACCATGCGCGCGATGGTCATCGTCGGCACGCAGGTCGCGAGTCCGGCCGCGAAGGCGATGAGCATGTAGAGCGCCGGCGGCACCGACGGGATCATGCCGACATAGGCGGCGAGGGAGGCGAGGAACGAGACCACGCCGACGAGCGCCGTGAGGACCAGCCAGAACGTCGCGAAGCGCATCCTGCCGTAGGCCTTGAGGATGTGGAACGCGCCGACGGCGACCGCCAGGAGCGCGGCGAGGTGGAAGCTCACGATGCCCCCGTACACCGCGGAGGCGGGCCAGTGGTAGCCGAGGTTCTGGTCCGCGAACTCGATGACGTGGGAGACCATCAGGATGGCGAGCGCGGCCAGGCTCCACCCGAGGAACTTCTTGAGGACCGGGTCGTAGAGATAGTAGCGTCCGAAGATGCGCGTGCTGGCCAGGAGCACGAACAGCGTGACCGGTATGTGGATGAAGCCGGAATCGTAAAAGAAACGGCCCCCGCGCAACGTCTCCGCGAGGACGATGATGGCCAGGTTCACGACGAGCAGCAGTCTCGGCGCGAAGAACCGCTCGTAGCGGTCATGCATGTGCGGCATGCGCATAGTATAGCACTTTTTCGGGCGGCCAAGAAGCACGATATTGCGGGTCCTCGAACGGGGGGCTATAACGATAGCCGGTCCTTTTGACCGCGACCCCGCCTTCAAGCGGGCTCCCAGGGGGAAGCCGATGGACCTGGAAGATCCCGGCGGCCTCGCCGCCACGCTCAAACGCCTTGAGGCGCTGGCCGAGCGCCCCGACGACCGGGCCTGCGAAGAGGCCGTGCGCGCCGTGATGGCCGCCCTGCCTTTCCTGAGGCTCGTTCCGATGGAAGCCTTCCGCGACGGGCTGCGCCGCCTGCGCGCCCGCATCGCGCGCGAACGCCGGCCCGACGCCGCCCGCATGGACGGCATGCTCGCGGCCCTCGAGATGCTCGCCGAGGAGCACGACGCCGCCATCGCGCACCTGCGTTGCGCCCGCTGCTCGCGACACCGCGCGTCATCGCACGTCGTGGTCCGCATGCTGCGCGAGGGAGAGGAGCGCGTCTGCACCGAGTGCAAGGACCGCCGCCTCGATCGGGGCTGGTCGCTGCTCGCGACGGATCCCATCGATTCGTGGTGCTACGGCTGCCGGCAGCGCAAGCGGCCGATGCACTGCGTCGGACCTTCGCCGGACCCGATGACGCTCCGCGTCTGCGACCTCTGCGCGACCGAGCTCCGCGCCGCGGGCTGGCGCCCCGCCGTGTCCGTCGTTCATTCCTTTTGAGACGTCCCGTTCGCGGGACGTTTTTTCATTAAAAAAAGCCCGGCGGAAGCGCCGGGCCGGTTCAGCTCGCTCGCGCGAGCGCGATGGCCGAGAGGCAGGTCTCTTCGAGCGAAGAGCAGAGCGGGATCTTCGGCGTTTTCTTGCCGATGGTGCGCCGCAGGTAGCGCGCATTGGTGAAGCCGTCCTCGATGCCCACGACGACCTTCGCGCCGGTGTAGCGGTGGACGGTCACGGCCTCGCCGAGCTCGAAGCGCGTGGTCTGGGCGTACGAACGTTCGGGGATGCGGATCGCCTCCTTGGCGAGCCAGAAGAGGATGACGCCGCGCCCGGCGGCGATGGCCAGGTGATCGTGTTCCCAGTCGACCTGCTCGATGTACTTGTCCTCGCCGAACTCGCCGCCCGTTTCGGCGCGGCGCGGCGAAGCGACGTCCAGGTCGGGCGCCGTCGCGGCGATGACGGCGATGGCCTTCGCCTGCCAGTCCGGCGCGCCCTGGATGGGGCCGGCCAGGAAGATGAGCGGCCGTTCGACCGTCTCGCGGGCGGGAGGGATGAGGATGAGGCCCATGGGTGACTCCTAGCTTCGAGCTTCGAGCTTCGAGCTTCGAGCTTCGAGCTTCGAGCTTCGAGCTTCGAGCTTCGAGCTTCGAGCTTCGAGCTTCGAGCGATGAAATTTTGGTCTGGTATCGTTTCAACGTCAAGCTCGCAGCGTAAAGCTCAGCGCTCACAACTTGCCGGCCAGCCGAAGAAGCGGCGGCGGGTACAGGACCGGCCGGACGCCGAACCCGCTCTTGAAGCGCGAGAACCCGCGCCAGTCGCGTGGATCGCCGGGCGCCCAGAAGAACCCGAAGTCCATGACAGGGATCCCCTCGCGGCGGCATTCGTCGAACCAGCGCATGACGAGCCCCGTCGACGCGGGGTCTTCCTGTGCCGCGCCGCCCATGAACGCGGCGATGTGCACCGACTGCCTGGCCTCGGGGATGTGCAGGAAAGCGAGGCCGGCGTCGATCGGTCCGCCCGGCCGGCGGCTGCCGATGCAACGCAGGCGCGGACCGTGGCCCGCGGCCTTGGCGCGGAGCAACCCGGGATACGCGAGCTTCACGTAAGGGTCGAGGTCGGCCTTGGCGTGCGCGGCAAGGTATTCTTCGAGCGAGAGGTCGACGATCTCGCGCTCCCCTGCCGCGACGAGCTTGCGCCAGCGCGCCGCGTGCCTCCGCGCATGCGAGGACCAGCCGCGTTCTCCGTCCGGCGACGGCATCGCGAAACCGGTCATGCGGTACCCCACGTCCATCGGACCGGCGAGCCAGCCCCTGGGCGCGTCACACCGCGTCAGCCGCTGCCACACCACGAGCCGCAGCGGGGCGGCATGATCGATCGCCGGCTCGGCATCGTTCACGTATTTCTCGAAACGAAAAGGTCCGTGGCGCCAGGCGACGCCCCAGGCGCCTTCCTTGCCCGCGAGCCGCATGCCGGGCGATGCCGCGGCTTCGCGGAGAAAATATTCCCGGCACGCCCTGTAGGGAAAGTAACCGTCCGGCAGCGGCAAGGCGGCGCGGGCGGCGAATTCGGGGCCGTAGAACTCCGCGAGCTTGTCCATACGGGCCGGCCCCAGGGTCAGGGCTTCGGCGCGACCGGAGCGGGCGGCGGCTCCGGATCGCCGTTTTCCTTGGGCGTGAGCCCCCGGTCCTTCATGAGGCCGGCGGCCTGCTTCTTGTAGGCGTCGTAATCCTTTTCATAGCCATGGAAGGCCACGACCTTCCAGCCTTCGCCCGTCCTGCGGACCATCTGGAGGCTGTACCCGTTGGGCAATTCCGCCGTCGCCCGGTCCTGGCCGTCCTTTTCCACGCGACCCGCGTCCAGGGCATTGAGCGCCGCGAAGAACGCGCCGCTGTCGCCCGTGGCCCTGCCCGGTTCCTTCAGGAACGTCATGAGGTTCTTGCGGAAGGTCTTCTTCGCCTGGTCCACCACCGGGCTCGCGAGCGCGGCGGCGGTCTGCGCTTCCGTCGGCTCCTTGCCCGTGATCTTGGCGGAGCTGGCCTTCCAGGCGTCCTCGAACACGGCGTCGAAATCGATCAGGCGCATGGCCCCTTCCGCGTCATGGCCGTGCACGGCGGCGGACAGCGAGCGGAGCGCGGTCTCGGGACCGCGCGAGGCGACGGCCTGGCGCGCGGTGAGCGCGGCGGCCCCGGCGATCACCAGGACCCCGACGATGGCCGCGGCGAGCAGCGTCTTCTCGGGGATGCGTATCTTCTTCGGACGGGGGTGCTGGGGATGCATAACGTTCGGGAAATATGCCTGAGCATAGCACCCGGTCCGCGGGAACGGAAGGCGGGGCCGCGGGGTGTGGTATACTGGGGAACGACGTTTATATTTATTCACACGTGACGTCCATATGCGCAACAAGCTCGCAGCCTCCGTGGCGGGACTCGCTTTGGCCGCGTCGATGCTCGCCCCGATGGCGGGCCACGCCCAGGTGAGCCTCACGGGAGGCGACCTCATCAAGACCAGCGGCAACACGTCGGTCTATTACTACGGCAGCGACGGGAAACGCTACGTCTTCCCGAACGACAAGACCTATTACACCTGGTACGCGAACTTCAACGGCATCAAGACGATCCCGCTCGACCAGCTGGGCGCCATACCGATCGGGGGGAACGTGACCTATCGCGCGGGCGGACGCATGGTGAAGATCACCACGGACCCCAAGGTCTACGCGGTCTCGAAGAACGGCATCCTCAAGCCGATCGCCTCCGAGGCGGTCGCCGCGGCGCTCTACGGCGCGAACTGGAACACCCAGATCGACGACGTGCCGGACGCGTTCTTCGTGAACTACAAGGTCGGCGCTCCCATCAACGTGGCCGCCGATTACAACAAGGTCGGCATCCGGAACGGCGTGCCGAACATCAACGTCGACAAGCTGCTCGTCGACCCGCCGATGGGCTACATCGACATCAAGGCGACGACCGGCTTCAACCCCGCGGCGATCACGGTGCCGGTCGGCACGGCGGTCACGTGGATCGCGCTCGACGACAGCGCGCCGACGGTCGCGTCGAACCCGCATCCGACGCACACCGACATCCCGGGCTTCGAGACCACGACGATCATGATGGGCCAGAGCTGGTCCTTCACCTTCACGCAGGTCGGCACCTGGGGCTACCACAACCACAACTTCCCGTCGCAGGGAGGCACCGTGACCGTCACGGCGCAATAGAGAGAAAGTAAAAAGAGAAAAGCTTAGAGGATGTTCTTCCTCTAAGCTTTTTTCTTTTCTCTTTTTACACCTTTTTCGCGTCGTCCAAGGCGGGTTCGGCCACGATCGCGTAGCCCCATGAGGCGAACGGCGCGATGGTCAGGATGTCGAGACCGGCGTCGGCGAAAGCGTCCTCGAGTTCCTCCCGGCGGTAGACGTTCGCGCCCCAGACGCCGCCGATGAACAGCCGGTTGAACAGCCCGGTCCTGGTGATGAAGACCGCCATGGTGCCGTCCGGCGACATGCGGTTCCGCAGGGCGACGAGCGCCGCGGACAGCGAGGCCCTGGGAAGGTGCTCGAGCATGCCGGCGGAGACGACCAGGTCGAAGCCGGTCCAGTCGGACGGAAGCCAGACGTCGAGATCGAGCACGTCAGCCTGGCGGATCTCGGTCGCGCGCCCGAGCGCCCGCAGCCGCGCGTCGAACCGGGCGAGCATGCGGGGCGACAGGTCGAACGCGCGGCAGCGGAGCCCCTTGGCGCCGACGTCGCGCGCCGCGTCCTGGACCGCGAGCGTGAGCGCGCCGGAGCCGCAGCCGGCGTCGAGCACGGCGATGCCGTCCTTGACCGCGCCGGAATCCGCCATGAAACGGCGCAGCCGGCGGCGGTGGCCGACGAGCGCGATCATGGCGTCATAGACCCGGGCGCGGCGTTCGTAGAGCCGGCCGGCGCCGGTAAGGCCCTTCATGGTCACAGTCCTAGCGCGGATGAATAGGTGCTGATGACCGACGGCAGCGCGAACGCGAGGCCGATGAGCGGCAGCACGATGGCCGCGATGGTGACGATCGCGGTCCACAGGAAATATTTTCGCGTCTTCTCGGCCGACACGTAGATGTCGTCGACCTTCTTCTCGATGGCGTCGAGCCGCTGTTGGAGGTCCTGTTCCATAGGGATCAGTTACGCTTGTTGAACGCCACGACCGCGGCGGAGATGACGACGGTGGAGAAACCGAGCAGGAAGAGCGCGTCGACCCGCAGCGGGTGCAGGATGAGCCGCGCCAGGACGTCCGGCGCGACCTGCGAGCGGAGCAGCAGCTCGCGCAGCGCGTCGACGCCGTAGGTGAGCGGGTCGATCGCGGAGAGCGCCGACATCCAGCCCGGAACCGCGGTGAGCGGGAAGAACGCGCCGGACAGGAAGAACATCGGGAAGACGAAGACGTTCATGATGACGCCGAAGTTCTCGATGGTCTTCACGAGCGAGGCGAACAGCAGGCCGAAGCCGGCGATGGCCAGGGACAGGAGCGCCACGAAGAAGATGATGCCGGGCAGTTCCGCGAGGTGGAGCCGCACGCCGATGAACGGCGCGATGCACAGGAGGACCGAGGCCTGGATGATGGCCATCGTCATGGCGCCGGCGGTCTTGCCGAGCGCGATCGCGGTGCGCGGCACGGGAGCGACGAGGATCTCCTTGAGGAAGCCGAACTCGCGGTCCCAGACCGTGGAGATGGTCGCGAAGAAGGCGATGCTCATCACGCTCATGGCGACGATGCCCGGATACATGAACTGGATGAAGTCGACGCCGAAGTTGCCGCGCGCGAGCGTCTGCCGCAGACCTGTCCCGAAGATGAACAGGTACATGAGCGGCTGGAAGACGGTGATGAACATGCGCCCCTTGTCGCGCCAGAAGCGGATGAGCTCGCGTTCCCAGATGATCTTGATGGTGCGGAGGAAATGGAGGACGTTCATGCGCGTCGGGCCATGTGCTTCATCCAGCCGCTCTTGGCCGGTTCTTCCTCGCGGATCTTCTTGCCGGTGAGCTTGAGGAACACGTCCTCGAGCGTCGGACGGCGCAGCTCGATGCCCTCGATCTTGGTGTCGAGCTCGTTGAACAGCCGCGTCAGGAACTTCGCGCCGTCCTCGACCTCGAGCCGCAGCGCGTCCCGCTCGTCCTTCGCGTCGAAACCGTAGCGGTCCTTGAGCTCCTTGCGCAGGCGTTCCTTGTCCGCGCACTTGAGGACGATGACGTCCTCGCCGACCATGCGCTTGAGCGCCGACGGCGTGTCGAGCGCCACGATCGTGCCGCGGTCGATGATGGCGATGCGGTCGCAGTACTCGGCCTCGTTCATGTAATGCGTCGTCATGAAGATGGTCATTCCCCGCTCCTTCTTGAGCGTCAGGATGTATTCCCACAGGTGCGCGCGCGTCTGCGGGTCGAGCCCGAGCGTCGGCTCGTCGAGGAACAGCACCTCCGGATAGTGGATGAGCCCGCGCGCGATCTCCAGGCGGCGCTTCATGCCGCCGGAGTACGTCTTCACGATGTCGTTCTTCCGGTCCCACAGGTCGACGAGGCGCAGCACCTCCTCTTCCCGCTTGGCGTAGTCGCGCTTGGGCACGGCGTAGAGCTCAGCGTGGAAGCGCAGGTTCTCCGAGGCCGTCAGCCGGTCGTCGAGCGACGGGTCCTGGAAGACGAGCGCGATGCGCTGCCGCACGCCGTTCTTGGAGCGCCGGATGGATCGGCCGGCGACCGTCGCGTCGCCGGAGGTCGGCTCGACGAGGGTCGCGAGCATCCCGATGGTCGTGGACTTGCCGGCGCCGTTCGGGCCGAGGAAACCGAAGATCTCGCCTTTTTGCACCTGGAAAGAGACCTTGTCGACGGCGACGAGGCCTTTGAACCGCTTGGAAAGTTCCTTCACGTCGATGATGGGCTCCATCGCTCGATGATAACAGAAAAAACGCCCCCGGTGGAGCGTCTTTCTCACGCCACCGCGCGGGCTTTGTCGCGGCGGAGGAACATGCGCGCGACGGTCCTGTGCATGCCGAGCATGAAGAACGGCGCGATGATCCCCACCGTGACCACGAGGTTGATGGCGAAATGCAGCGGGACGATCGGTATGTAGCGTCCGAGGATACCGGGCGTGCCTTCGAGGCCGGTCTCCATGTGCTGCGAGAACCTCACGACATGCTCGATCATGTGGTAGGTCTGCACGACCCAGGCGACGATGAAGACGCGATAGGGCCGGGGACCCTTGGCCCGCAGGACGTCGCCGTAAAAGCTGCCGAGCGCGGAGAGGCCGATGAGGAAGAGCGCGTCGTAGATGAAATGCACCATCTCAAGATCGAGACTGCCGATGAGCCCGTGCGCCAAATGCAGCCGCATCATCCACTGGATGAGCTGGGCGACGTGCTCCACCATGTGCCCGGTCTGGATGACCGCGGTCACTCCGAGCAGAACGACGCAATTGCGCTCATGGGCGCTGATGACAGGCTCGGCCATACTCCTTCAGTATACGTCTCCGGCCGGGACCCGGCTAGCGGACGTTCTCCCCGAGCATGCGGCGGAAGGCCTTGAGGTCGCCGACGGCGATGTGACCCGGGAGCTCGAAGAGCCCGTCCGCGCGGACGTCGTCCGCGTGGCGCAGGCCGCGGCCGGCCAAGTACCCCGCGTCGCGGACCGCGGCGGTCACGCGCTCGTCATAGAGACCGAAGGGATAGGCGAAGGCGGTGACGGGAACGCCGAGCTCGGCCTCGATCTTCGCCTTGCTGTCGACGACCTCGCGCCGCAGCGTCTCGTCGTCCGCCTTCTTGAGGTAGGGGTGATACACCGTATGGCTGCCGACGGCCATGCCTGCGTCGCGCATTGCACGCAGCTGATCCCAGGTCATGTACCCCGGGCGCCCGATCGCGTTCGTGAAGACGAAGAAGGTCGCCTTGAACCCGTGCCGCGCGAGCAGCGGGAAGGCCGTGCCGTACTGGTTGTCGCGGCCATCGTCGAAGGAGATGACGATGGGCTTGGCCGGCAGCGGCCTGCCGTCGAAGGCGGCGATGAGGTCGTCGAAAGAGACCGAGGCGTAGCCCGAGGCCTGGAGGAACGCGAGCTCGGCTTCGAGTTGCGCGGGCGTCACGAAGTACGGCTCGTCGACGCGCCGATGCGGCTCGTTCTCCGCGCGGATGTTGTGATAGACGATGATCGGCACGGCGAGCTCGTCCGGACCGGCGGGGACGGGCGGCGCGGGTTCCGGCGGCCGCGGCGAGGGGCGTTCGCCGGTCCCGCGCATCCGCGCGCCGCCGGACCGGATGCGGCGTTCGGCTCCCCGAACCGCGACGGCCGCGCGTTCGGGGCCGCGTTCGAGCGTTTCCACCATGGCCGGCGGCGCGTCCGCGGCCTTGAAGAGCGCGTCGAGCGTGACGAAAAGGAAACCCGGCGCGGCCAGCAGGGCCGCCGCGGCGGTGATCCATCGCAGCCGGGACTTCGTCATAGCGGCGTCACTCCTTCTTCAGCTTGAGCGACGCGGAGTTCACGCAGAACCGCTGGCCGGTCTTTTCCCGCGGCCCGTCGTCGAAGACGTGGCCCAGGTGCGAGCCGCAGCGGCTGCACATGATCTCGACCCGGCGCATGCCCAGGCTCGTGTCCTCCGCGGTCGCGACCTTGTCGCCGGCGACGGGTTCCCAGAAGCTCGGCCAGCCGCTGCCCGATTCGTATTTCGCGTCGGAGGAGAACAGCTCCTGCCCGCAGGCGGCGCAGAGGTACATCCCCTTCTCCTTCGCGTGGTAGTACTCGCCCGTGCCCGGGGCCTCGGTACCCTTCTCGCGCAGGACGCGGTACTGCTCGGGCGTCAGTTCCTTCTTCCATTCTTCTTCGCTTTTCACGATCTTGTCGGGCATGGCGGCGGGGTCCTAAGGAATGAGAACGCGCTGAGTATAACCTCCGGCGCGCGTCGGGACAACGTTGACTTCGGGCCGCCCGCATGGTAAGAAGAGCGGTCGCGAAAGCGGCATGGACCTTCCACGGAGGAAAGCATGAAGACCATCGATGACGTCCGGCGGTTCATCGCCGCGGAGACCCGCAGGCTGGACCCGAACTCCCGCTACATCGCGGAATTGCTCGCCATCGTCGACAGGTCCGCGGACGCCGCGGACCTCGAAGCGAGGCTCGACCGCGGGTCGCGCGGCGCGTACTGGGCCGGTGACGCCACGTTCGGCGCCATGTCGCTCGAGGAGAAGATCCGGGCGAACCTGGTCACGAACGAGACCTGCCTGATGCGCTTCGACGAGCCCGAGCTCGCCTACCTGCGCGAGACGGTGCTGCCGGACCTCAAGACGAGGAACGGCGCGCGCATCCTCTCGCTGCCGTGCTCGCACGGCGAGGAGGCGGTGAGCCTGGCGATCGAATGCCTCGAGGCCGGCCTGGACGAGTTCATCGTCCACGGCAAAGACGTGCAGCCGTCGTGCATCGAGGCCGCGAAGCGCGGACGCTTCCCCTTCCAGGGGCTGCCGAAGTATGTGACCTGCGAGGTCTCGCCGGCGGTGATGTCGCGCCTGTCGTTCTCGGTCGCGGACGTGTTCGCGGGGGCGGACGCCATCGGGTCGGACTACGACCTCATCGTCTGCCGCAACTTCCTCGGCTACTTCGCGCCGCAGGTCATCGCGGAGATCGGGCGGAAGCTGGCGAACGCGCTGCGCTTCGACGCCGACGCCTACCTGCTGGTCGACCCCTTCGTCCTGCGAAAGCATCCGGAGGCGTTCTCCGATCTTCCGCTGCAGCGCGTGCGCGACGAGCGCGTCCGCGGCCTGCCGTTCTTCACCACGGACCTCGACTGAAAACCCCGGCCATCTCGGCCGGGGCTTTTTCATCTTGCGTCCTTTTCCGCGAGCAGCGCCTCGATGTTCGCTTCCATCGTTTCGTAGCCGCCCTCGCCCACCGCCTGATAACGGAGCCTGCCCTGCGCGTCATAGAGGTAGAAGGACGGCCAGTACTGGTTGCCGTAGAGGTTCCAGGTCTTGTAGGCGTTGTCCATCGCCACGGGATAGTGCACGCCGTGCCGCGCGATGGCCTCGAGGACGTTCTTCTTCTCGCCCTCGTAGGCGAACTCCGGCGTATGCACGCCGACGACGGTGAAGCCGCGCGTCGCGTAGCGGTCGTACCAGGCGGTCACGTACGGCATGGTGTGGATGCAGTTGATGCAGCCGTAGGTCCAGAAGTGGACGAGCGTGACGCGGCCCTTGAGCGACGCCGGCGATTCGGTCGCGCCGTTCAGCCACTCGACGATGCCTTCGAAGGGCGGCATCGCGTCGGCGAGCACGGGAAGCGACCCGGGCGCGGCGTTGGCCGGCGGCGGGGAGGGAGGGGGCGGCGTCGGCGGCATGGGAACGGCGGGTTCGGCAGCTGCGGCCGGGACCGTGCGCGCGGGCGGTCGCGGCGGCGCGGAACGCAGCACGGGCAGCGCGAAGACGATGGCCCCGAGCAGGACCGCGGCCGCGACGGCCGAGAGGAAGACGACGCGCATGAGGCTCATGAACTGAGCCTAGCAAAAAAACGCCCCGCGGACTATGCGAGGCGTTCGAGCTTGAGGTGGCCGAGGCCGTTGCGTCGCACGCGGACGGACGCGCCCTTCGGCATGTCGGGCGCGATCCTGCCGTCGACGGCGAAGGACCTGCCGTCCTCCAGATGCACGATGGTGATCTCGGCGTCGACGAGCGTGACGGCGGGGAGCATCGGCATGCCGCTCCATTGCGAGCGCCGGTAGCGGCGATGTTCCACGCGATCGAAGACGCCTTCGGCGGCGACGGTCCAGGTCGCGGCCTGGCGGCGTTCCCACCGGTTGATGAGCGCGATGAGGACGGCGGCAGCGGCGATGACCGCCAGGACCGCCGCGAGCGGGATGAATTCTTGCATCGTAGATCCTCCGGGAAAGAACGTTCGGAACGTCAGTCGCGGGACGGGCCCGGCCGCCTGGCGCGCTTGCGCTCGAGCGACCGGACGTCCTTCTCGCAGAAGCCGAAATGGTGGCCGATCTCGTGGAGCAGCGTGTCGTAGACGAGCTTCCGCACGTCTTCCGCGTCGCGCTCGGCGCAGCGCTCGAGCGGACCTTTGAACAGCGAGATCTTGTCGGGCAGCACGCCGAAGTAGCCGGTCTTGCGCGCGTTCTGCGGCACGCCCTCGTACAGGCCGAGCAGTTCGTCCCCGCGGCGCATGCCATGGGAGTTGCGCTGGCCCGGCGTCGCCTCGTCCTCGAGGACGAAATCGACGTTCTCGAGCTTTTCGCGGATGTGCGCGGGGATCTTCGCGAACTCCTCGCCGACCATCCGCTCGAAATCCGGACGTTCCATACGGCCGCCATCGTACGCGCCGGAGGCCGCCTTGGCAACCCCTCGGGAACGAAAAAGGCCCCCGCGTCGCGGGGGCCGGAGGTTCAGGGCTTCGGCTTGGCGAAAGAGATCGACGCGATGGCCTTGGCGCGGCCGCCTTCGTCCGCGACGCGGACGGCGACGAAGATCGACGAGCGCGTCTGCTCCGTGACCTCGGCCGTCGCCGTGACGGTCTCGCCCACGCCGACCGGGCGCAGGAGATCTATGGCGATGTGCTTCGCCGGCGTGTGCCCGGCGGGGATGAGCCCCATGGCGGCGTAGACGCCGGCGTAGTCCGCGAGCATCGTCGTGACGCCGCCCTGGGCGGCGCCGCCGACGATGGCGTGTTCGGGCCTGACGAGCAGCGCGATCCGCGCGTTCCCCGGGCTCAAGGCGACAAGCTCGAGGCCGAAGAAGGCCGCGAGCGGTTCCTGCGCGAAACGCTGCGAAAGTTCGGCGATCCTGTCCATGTGACGCCTCCTTGGGAAAGGACGCGCCAACCTTAGCGCCGCCCCGCGCCCGGTCAAGCGTCACTGCGCCGTCTTGATGTCCTCGCCGATCTTGTAATTGATGAAGAAAGCGTCGGAGACGTCCTCGACCTTCTTGGCCCAGTCCGCGCCGTAGAGCGACGCGGCGATGTCCGGCGACGCGATCCAGCGGAGCGTGCCGCCGTGGTCGACCGCGTAGACCCGCGGGTCGCTGAGGATCTTGATCATCTTGGCGCCGGGACGGTAGGTCACGTTGCCGCCGAGCGGGATGTTGCCGAGCGCTTCCGGCGTGATGGTGGTGACCCCGGTGAAGTCCGCGTACCAGGTGTAATAGGTCTTGTCGTTCGGGAAGACGTAACGCTTGCCGTCCGCGCCGCAGTAATAGACCGACTTCGAGCCGGTGGCCTTGATGCGCGACCCTGAGACGCACGGCGGCGAGCCGCCGGCGGCCTGCAGTCCCTTGTCCGTGTTGATGTTCGGGCTGGCCGCGAGCGCGTCGGCCGGCACGTACGCGCCCTTCGAAAGCGCCGCGAGCAGGCTCTGGTACGGATCGATGGGCGTGTCGTCCGGCCGGCGGATCTCGAAGTGCAGGTGCGGGCCGGCGCTCTCCGCGTTGCCGCTGTCCCCCATCCAGCCGATGAGCTGCCCGCGTTTCACGAGCGCGTTCTCGTAGATGCCCGGCGCGTACGCGTACACCGTGCCGCCCATGCCGTCGTCGGTGCCCGGCGTGTCGTTGTTGATGTGCAGATAGTCGTAGGTGTAGCCGTCGCGGTCCTGGATGTAGACGGCGTAGCCCCACGACGCCTCGGGGATGACGATGTAGCGGACGTAGCCGTCGACCGCGGAGAGGAGCGGCATCATCTTCGCGCCCATGAGATCGTTGCCCTCGTGAAGATGCCCGGCGCGCGGTTCGCCGAAATCGTCCCGGAAGGTGACCTTGCCCTGGACCGGGAAGACGATATCGCGAACTTCCCACTCGGCCGCGCCCGCGGGGAACGCGGGAGCGAGCAGGGACGCGATGGCCGCGGCGGCGATGAGGTACCGTCGTGCGTTCATGTGCATATTCTATCAAAAAAGCGCCCGCTTTCACAGGGGCGCTCAGCCTTCCTTCTTATACAGATAGATGCCGTCGCGCTCGGCGAGCGGCGTCCATCCCGGCAGCGCGTAACGCTCGCAGATGATGCGCGCGCCGGGCCTGAGCTCGGCCGCGAACTTGCCTCCGAGCCGCTCCATCATCGTGCTGAAACCGAAGACCATGACGACGTCGGCGCGCGAGAGATCGGCCTTCCAGAAGTTCCCCCAACGCACGCGGACGGACCTGCCCACGCCCTGCCGCAGCGCGGTGAGGCGCGACCAGAGCACGAGAGGAAGATTGAGCTCGTAGCCGACCGCGCGGCAGCCCGTCTTCGCGGCGGCGATGAGCAGGCGGCCGTCGCCCGAGCCGAGATCGATCACGGTCTCTCCTTGCGAGGCGCCGAGCAGGCTCAGCATAGCGGCCGCGGCGGACGCCTTCGTCGGCACGTACGGCGGCCCTTCGGCGTACCCCGGCACCGCGAAAAGATAGGTCAGCCAGACGATATAGCCGACGGCGGCCAGCGCGAGGAGCGCTTGGATGACGGTCAGGATGTCCGCTATGAGGAAGCGCATGCGCTGCCATGAGAATACCATCTTTTTCCGCTTCGCAAGTCGTCCGGTGCGGGGCTTGGGGATTGACTTTCAGGCGTCTTTATGGCATTCTCCGTGCGCCCGATGGGGGCATTCGAACCTTCCAACAAAGGAGCAAGACATGAAGAGCAAAGCCCTGGCCCGCGCGTTCCTGGCATCGTCCATCGCCCTCGCCGCCGCCTCGTGCGGTCCGCCGCAGGACGACGAGTCCGCCGTCGGCACCGCCGAGCAGTCGCTTTCGTCCGATCCACGGCTCGACGAGCTGCAGGCGCACCCGCCGCACCGCGTGCACGGGAACGCCACCGCCGCGCCGACCGGGCTTTCGCCCGCCGGCATCCGCGCGGTCTACGGCCTGCCGTCTTCGGGCGGCACGGGGACGATCGCCATCATCGACGCTTACGACGCGCCGACCATCGAGAGCGACCTCGCCGTCTTCTCGAGCCAGTACGGCCTGCCCGTCTGCACGACGGCCAACGGCTGCTTCGAGAAGCACAGGATGGGGCCTCGCATCTCGTCGGATTCCGGATGGGCCCTTGAGACGTCGCTCGACGTCGAGTGGGCTCACGCCATCGCGCCGGACGCCAGGATCCTCCTGGTGGAGGCGCGGTCGAACAGCCTCACCAACCTCCTGGCGGCCGTCGACTACGCGCGAAGCCGCGCGGACGTCGTCGCCATCTCCATGAGCTGGGGCAGCAGCGAGTTCTCGAGCGAGGCCTCGTACGACGCCTACTTCACCAGCGCGTACGGCGCGGCGTTCTTCGCCTCGTCCGGCGACAACGGGACCGGCGCGAGCTGGCCCGCGGCCTCGCCGAACGTCGTGGCCGTCGGCGGCACTTCGCTCGCCTTCAACCCCGACGGGTCGCTCGCCTCCGAGACCGCCTGGAGCGGCTCCGGCGGCGGCATCAGCGCCTACCAGCCCCTGCCCTCGTGGCAGGCCGCGCTCGGCCTGGCCTACGCCGGCCGCGCCATCCCCGACGTCTCGTACGACGCCGATCCCGCTTCCGGGTTCTCGGTGTACGACAGCACGCGCTACCAGGGCCAGAAAGGCTGGTTCCGGGTCGGCGGCACGAGCGCGGGCGCGCCGCAATGGGCGGCGATCCAGGCGCTCGGGCTCACCTGCTCGAACGCGCACTTCTACCAGGACGCGGCGGGACCGTCGGCATCGACGTATTTCCGCGATGTCACGTCCGGGACCAACGGCGCGTGCGGCGCGAACTGCACCGCCGGCGCGGGGTACGACCTCGTCACCGGCGTCGGCAGCCCGCTGACCACCGGGTTCTGATCCTCGATCCTTCCCATCGCAAAAGCCGGTCCGCTCGGACCGGCTTTTTTCTTTCTCGCTATTTCCAAAGCGACAGGATGAGGCCCATGACGCAGAGCGACGCGAGGTAATGGCCGACGTTGATGAAGAACAATTTCCAGGGCTTGCCGTCCCACAGGACCACGCCCATGGACACGGGTACGATGAAGCCGAGCCAGTTCCAAAGCGCGCCCATCAAACCCGCCGGGGCGCCGGTGACCTTGAGGTAGGCGCCCGCGAAGACGATCGCGTGCGCGAGCACGTAGGCCATCACGAGCGAGCCGAGGAACATGAGCCCGTAGCTCCGCATCATCTTCTTCTTGCCGGCCGGGTCCTTCTTCATCGCTTCCATCTTCTCGGGCGTGAAGCCCATGAGCTTGGCCCACGGCTTGCCGAAGAGCGGACCGTACCAGAGCGAGCCGACGACCATGGACGAAACGCCGCAGGCGAGGACCGCGAGGTAATTGATGGGGACGACCGGCATACGGGAGTCGAGAGTTTAGAGTGGAGAGTTTAGAGATGTTGTTGAGATTACCTTTCTTCGTTCATGGAAGCAATCGAAAAGGACCGCGCATGCGGCCCTTTCCACTCTCCACTCCCGATCAGGGCATGGGTTGCGTCGACGGCGGGGGCAGCTGGGCCTTCTTCTTGAGGAACATGCCGAGCGAGTACCGGCCCGCGCCATGGAGCGCGATGGCGACCACGATGGCGAGCAGCGCCAGGTCCGGATCGGCCTTGGGCAGCTGCGCCTTCTTCACGGCGAAGAGCGCGACGCACATCACGAAACCAAGGAAGATGCAGGCGATGCGGGGGAAGAGCCCGAGCGCCAGCGCGATGCCGCCGAGGAATTCGGAAAGCGCCGCGGCGTAAGCGAAGACCACCGGCAGCGGGAAACCGATGCCCGCGACCATCTTGGTGAAGTTCTCCATGCCGGGCTGGCCGCCGAACAGCTTGCCCCAGCCGTGCAGGACGAAGATGAGGCCCGCGGCGACCCGGAGCACGAGCAAGGCGATGTCCTGTTTCTTCGATTCCGATAATTGCATAACTACGATACGTAGTGGATAAGTATCAACCACTGTACCGCAGCTTCGCCGGGCCGCCAAGCAGGGAGGGGTCGGGCTGAAATAGGGCCGCGACCTGCGGCATGCTTCGGTCGATCTGCCGTATTGACGGACGCGGCTTTCATCATTATACTCTGCGCACTTATTCCCGGCCTGCGATCCTGTCGGTTCGGGGATTCGTTCATTGCACGCGGAGGAAAAAACAATGAGAACAGTATCGATCTTCCTTGGCAGTCTGTGCCTCTTATGGGCGACGTCGGCGATCGCCCAAACGGCGCCCCCTGACCAGTGCACGCCCGAGAATGCGAAGATGTGGGAGGAGCTGCAGAAATGCAGGCCCAAGCCGAAGGCGGCGAAGCATCGCGCCGCGAAGCCGAGGCCCGCCGTGCCCGGCCCCGCCGGTCCTCAGGGACCGCAGGGCGAACGCGGCGCAGCCGGCGAACAAGGCCCCGCCGGTCCTCAGGGACCGCAGGGCGAACCCGGCAAGGCGGGTCCCCAGGGCCCCGCGGGCACGTGCCCGGCGGAGGCTCAGGAGAAGGACCCCTACGGCAGCCGTATCAACCTCGGGCTAGGCGTCATGGGCGCCGTCATCGGCGGAACCGCCCACGACTACGCCTGGGGCTGGGGCCCCGCGCTCCAGCTGCGCGCCGACATGGCGCCGCGGACGGAACTCGCGCTCGACGTCGGGCTCGCGCTCGGCGCGGACGGCGCCAACTGGTCGCCCGGCAAAGAACGGGCGATCATGGGCCACGTCGGGATCACGCGCTATCTGCGCGATACCCCGTGGCTCGGCTTCACCGGAGGCGCGTTCGTCCAGAGCATCGGGCTCACGCCCGGGCATGATCAAGGGCTCTACCTCGGGGTCACGCCCGGCGTGGTGTTCAAATGGGTCACGAAGTACGTGACCTGGCGGACGGAAGTGGCCGGCTTCGTCGGCACCGCGAGCTTCGGCAAGGACTGGAGCTTCGTCGGCGGCGCGACCGGTTCGACCTTCCTGATGTGGAACTGGCTGTGAACGGAAGATGACAAGGAGGAGACGATGAGATACGCACGAGGATTGCTCTGCATAGGAGCGTTGTGGCTCGCGGGCTGCGCGAGCTACGGGACCGCATCGGACGACGGCTGCCACGGCAACGCCGACTGTCCGAGCGGCCAGGTCTGCTCGAACGGCACCTGCACGACGCCCCCGGGCGGAGGCGGATGCGAGAACGACAGCGAGTGCCCCGCGGGCTGGCTGTGCGAGGATCACCTCTGCCAGCCGCCTCCGGGCGGCGGCAACGACGGCGGTGTGGGCGGCGGTTCCGATGGAGGGACCGGCGGCGGCAACGACGGCGGTGTGGGCGGCTCGGACGGCGGTACCGGCGGTGGCTCTGACGGAGGCATCGGCGGCGGTTCCGACGGCGGCACGGGCGGAGGTTCTGACGGCGGTGTCGGCGGCGGTTCCGATGGAGGGACCGGCGGCGGCTCTGACGGAGGCACCGGTGGCGGTTCCGACGGCGGCACCGGCTGCACGTACGACCGCGACTGCCCCGAGCATCAGGTCTGCGAAGACCACGTCTGCCAGCCCGAGTGCGGCGGCGGCCATGGCGGTCACGACGGCGGCGGAGGCGGAGGCCCCGGCGACGGCGGCAGCGCCTGCTACGACCCGGCGTTCACCTGCAAGACCGGCAAGGTCCAGGTCTGCCACATCCCGCCCGGCAACCCCGGCAATCGCCACGACATCTGCGTCGGCGCACCCTCGGTGCCCGCGCACCTGGCGCACGGCGACAACCTCGGCTGCTGCACGCAGTAGCGCATGTACCACGCGACCCCGGATCACTGGTCCGGGGTTTTTCTTTTGCGGCCTCCTTAGTAAGACGGGACGCCATATTTCGGCGCGCTGCATCGGCCCGGGTGCGGTCCGGTCCTCAGCGTACTCGAGTACGCCTCCGGTCCGGACCCTGCACCGCGGGCCGCGCATCGCATCCGAGATCTGGCGTCCTCACGTGCCGAGCGGTTACCTTTCTGCGCATACGAAAAAAGCCCTCTTGCGGAGGGCTTTTTCCGTTCTGATTCAATTCCGGCAGGCGTCGTCGAAGGACCCGAGCTTGGCGTAGGCCGACCAGCGGTCCTTCGCGGCGTCCGCGAGCGCGTGCGCGTCGGCGAAGAGCGCGTCGAGGCGCGGGGCATCGGAGGACGCTTCGGCGCCGACGTCGATCATGCCGCGGCCGTCGGCGGCGGCGAGCGAGGTCTCGACGAAGGTCCGCTCGGCGTCGGTGAGCGACGCGCGCGCGTCGATGCAACGGCGCGAGATGATGCGGCGGTAGAGCAGCGTGACGGAATCGCCGGCAGCGGCCGTTTCGGCGTACGCCTGCGGGGCCGGCGCTTCGGCGATCGCGGCGGGCGCGGCATCGGCGAGCGGCGCGGCGGGGGCCACGGGCTCGACGAAGGACGCGGGCGACGCGGGCGCGGTCGTGATCGCGATCACGCCCGGGACGCCGACGGTGCCGCCGAAGGCGTAACCGGCGCCGGCGATGGCGAGCAATGCGGCGAGGAAACCGCCGGCGGTGCGGGCCCTCCAGGCCGCGTGGCCTTCAGGCTGCGCCGCGCGCTTGCGCGAGTCCATCGCGCGGAACGCGTGGCCGAGGAACAGCAGGTTGGTCGCCAGGAAGTACCAGACCCAGAACATCACGGCGTACTTGCCGAGGTCGCCGATCGGAAAGCGGCGCGTGGCGACGGCGTAGCCGATGAAACCGACGTAGAGCAGCAGGTAGCCGGCGACGAAGGCGACGAGGCCCGCGTAGGCGCGGCTCACGCTGCCGCCCTTGGCGTTCGTCGGATGCCAGTCGAGCGCGCCGGCGAAGACGTTGGCGACGACGGAATGCGCGTAGCTGTACGAGTGCGCGGCGCGCACCAGCGACGTGCCGACCCTCGGCCGCGAGGTCCGCAGGAACGGCAGGACCAGGAAGCTGAAGACGAGGTGCGGGATGAACGGGATCGCGTACGTCCACGAGATGGCGTCGAAGTGCCGGAAGAGCACGACGAAGATCTGGAAGGCCATCGGGATGGCGAGCGCGTGCGACAGGTAATAGAGGAAGCCGGACCAGTAGCAGAGGCGCTGGCCGAGCGTGAGCTTGGCCTCGCGGAACTTCCTCGAGCGCCACAGCGTCATGCTGCCGCTGCACCAGCGGTGCTGCTGGTGGAAGTAGGCGTGGAGGTCGGACGGGCAGATGCCGGTGGCGAGCACGAGCGGCACGTAGGCGATGCGATGGCCGCGCGCCACGAGATCGAAGCCGGTATGCACGTCCTCGCTGTGCTCGATCTGCGCCACGCCGCCGATCTCGTCGAGGGCGCTGCGGCGGTAGACCGCGTTCGAACCGACGCAGATGGCGCCGTTGAAGCGGTCGCGCGCGACCTGGATGATGCGGTAGAAATCCTCCTGCGTCTGGCCGGCGCCGAACTCGAGGATGCTGCGGTCATGGACCGCGTCGTCGGTGCGGAAATGCTGCGGCGACTGCACGATGGCGACCTTCGGGTCCGCCATGTAGGGCAGGAGCTCGGTCACGAAGTCCTTGTGCGGCGCGAAGTCGGCGTCGAACACGACGATGAACTCGCCGGTCGTGCGCTCGTGGCCGTACTTGAGGTTGCCGGCCTTCTTCATATGCCCCCTGTTCGGCCGGACATGGTAATCGAAGCCCATCTTGGCGGCGAGCCGGCCGACCTCCTCGGAGGCGCCGTCGTCGAGCACGTGGACCTTCTTCTCCGGATATTCCATGTCGCGCACCGCGGCGAACGTCTCGGTGAGCACGCTCATGTCCTCGCCGCAGACCGGCAGGAAGACGTCGACCGTCGGAAGCTCGGCCGCCTTGCGCCAATACTCGCGGACCTTGCGCGCGTGCGCCGCGACGTCGAACGGCCTGTAGAACAGGTTGATGCCGTAGGTGAGCAGGTGGTAGGCGGTGAAGACCGCGACCACGGGGCCGAAGATCACCCAGTACCAGGTGTTCAGGCTGAAGAACCGAACGTAACCATAGACCACGCCGAGCCAGGCCAGGATGCCCAGGGCGTAGACCGCGGGAACGATCCAGCGGTTCTTGATGACGTAGGCGAATGTATCGTCGGCGGAGGGCCGTCGGCGTTCGTCGTGCATAGCGGGCGCAAAATGAGTAACCGAGCTTTCTACCAGAAAATCGCTCAGTTGTCAAGATTCTCGCCTTTTGCCCCTCAACCGGCCCCTCGGTGTCAGGCACCAAAGTGCCTGACACCTTGGTGCCTGACACTTTGGGGTCAGTCTGCGCGCGGCAAGAAAAAAGCGCCCCGGACGGGCGCTTGAAGTTCACTGCTTCTTGTTCATGACGACGTCGACGAGACCGTAGGCCTTGGCCGCATCCGCGTCCATGTAGTTGTCGCGGTCGGTGTCGGCCGTGACCTTCTCGAACGGCTGGCCCGTATGCTCGGCCAGGATGCGGTTGAGACGTTCCTTGAGGCTCATGATGTACTTGGCCGTGATCTCGATGTCGGTGGCCTGGCCTTTCGCGCCGCCGAGCACCTGATGGATCATCACCGTCGCGTTGGGGAGCGCGTGGCGCATCCCCTTCTTGCCCGCCGCGAGGAGCACGGCGCCCATCGAGGCCGCCATGCCCATGCAGTACGTCGCCACCGGCGCGCGGATGATCTGCATGGTGTCGTAGATCGCGAGCCCCGCGGTGACGCCGCCGCCCGGGCTGTTGATGTACATGTGGATCGGCTTCTCGTGGTCCTCGCTCTCGAGGAACAGGAGCTGGGCGACGATCAGGTTGGCGATCATGTCGTCGATCGGCGTGCCCAGGATGATGATGCGGTCCTTGAGCAGCCGGGAGTAGATGTCCCAGGCTCGCTCGCCCTTGCTCGTGCTCTCGATGACGACGGGGATGACGTCGCTCGGAGCGTTTCCTTGCTCTTGCATCGTGTCCTCCCTTTCGGGGTCGGATGGTTTGAAAGACCTGTACACCGACCTTGGAGCCTGAAGGTCAAGTTGTCAAACGGGAAAACGAAAGAGGCCGCGCGATGCGGCCTCCCGGCGGCGTTTCAAATGCGGAACAGCAGCCGGTCGACCGACCAGGCGCCCGCGCCCATGACGAACAGCGCGGCGCAGCCGCAAAGGATCATGAAATCGAGCTCCCAACCGTCGTGCTTCTCCTGGTCGTAGAACTTCTTCTTCCAGACCTTCATCTTCATGTTGATGGCCCCGACCATGATGACCGCGAGGCAGGCGGCCGCGAGCTGGGTCAGCGAGCCCGTGAGCACGCCGACGGCGCCGAGCGGCTCGCAGACGGACAGCAGCCGCATGAGCTTGATCATCTTCGCCGGCATCTGTTCGCTCGGCTGCATCTTCCAGGAAGCCTTCTTCGCAAGGCCGTGCGCCAGGAAGATGGAGCCGACGCCGACGCGCAGCGCGAGCAGGCCGAGGTCGCCGTAAGCGTGGAGGGATGAGAACAACTGCATAAAAAATGAAAAAATTATCAAGTATCACTGCACATTGCAGGGTACGCCGTTTCAGGGCAGGCGGCAACGGCGCTTCAGGGCCTCGATGTCGGCGGCGGTCGGCTTCTCGTTCAGGCTCGAGTTCAGGCGGTACATGATCGCCTGCGGGTCATCGAGGTGCTCGAGGCCGAGGGCGTGGCCGAGCTCGTGGGCCAGCACGCGCACCAGGCGCGAGCGGTCGTCGAACTCGAAGATGTCGATCGTCCCGCCGGCGGCGTCGCCGGTGAACGAGCCCTCCTGGAACTCCTCTCCCCGGCTGCCGATGACGCCGTTGTACGTCTCGGCAGTGAGGTTGAGCTCCTTGGCGAGGCGGTTGATGACGGTCACGAGGGCGTTGAACTCGTCCACCAGCTTGTTCAGCGCGTCGCGCTCGGCGTTGAGCCGCGCCGCTTCCGCGTTGATGGCGTCCCGTTCGGCGTTGAGCTTGTCGTATTCCTCCTTGGGCGCCCCGCCGCGCGCGTTCCAGTACGCGACCTCCTTGTCGTACGCCGCCTTGCTCGCGTCGTAGGCGGCGACCTCGGCCTCGAACGCCTTGCGCCGCGTCTCGAGCGTCGCGGCCAGCCGGTCGTGCCGGGCCTTCAGGCGGTCGTACGTCGCCTTGTCGTCCTCGATGACGATGCCCAGGGACCGCAGTTTGTCGGTGTCCTGCTGCCGATAGTCGTAGACGAGGTTCACGGTGAGCGCGCCTCCCGCGTCGACGCGCGAGAAGAGGTCGCGCCCCGCGGCGTCCTCCCACAGCTTCTCCGCCTGGCCGACCGCGCCGAGGAAATCCTTCCGCGAGATCTTGAAGCGGTCGTCGAACGAGCCGAGCGCGTACGTCTCGGGGCGGCTGCACGGGAAAAGCCGCGCGTAGACGCCGTCGTACGCGCGCCTGAGCGCCGCGGCGATGCGCGGATCGAAAGAGGCGGCGAACGCCGCGATGATGATGCCCGCGGCCAGGCCCGCCGCGAGCGCGCGTCCCGTGCGCGAAGTTCCGTTCTCCATAACGCGATGAGCATAGCACGCGCCGGGGAGCGAAAAAACCCGCCATGGCGGCGGGTCAGACGTTGATGCCGAGCCTCCTGAGCGCGCGGCCCTGGCGGAGGGCGTATTCCTCGAGCGGCAGCACCTCGACCTCGCTGCCGGGGCGGCGGCCGACGTGGGTCCCCTCCGCGGGTCGCTCGCAGAACCCGCAGCGCTCGCACAGCCTGAGCGGCGGGACGGACGGCTTGCCGCAGCCATGCTTGCGGCCCGCCATGGCGATCATCGCCGGATGCCCGCAGGCGGCGGCCATCGCGTCGATGAGCGCGTCCTTCTCGGACCGCAACCGGTCGGCCATCGGTCCGTCCTGGTCCCGAAGCGTGCGGAATCGCGCGTTGATGCGTTTGATGCGGGAGATGAGCGGTGCGAGCGACGGTCTTTTCGGCATTGCGGCCTCCTGGAAGAAAGTGCTGCCGGCAAGGGTACAGGGCGGCGGGCCGAACGTGAAGACGACGAAAAAAACGGGCCTGCGCCCGTTCTTCCCATCGTTCCGGCTCGTCACTGCTTGACCGCCACGATGTCGATGCTGATGGTCAGGTCGTCGTCCGTG
Organism: Binatia bacterium; assembly: GCA_035495855.1. Lineage (GTDB taxonomy): Bacteria > Patescibacteriota > Patescibacteriia > SG8-24 > SG8-24 > JAHFIW01. Next base: position 25,838 of record DATJFD010000005.1, read on the forward strand.
CCCGCGACGAACGGCACCTTGGGGATGGCGAGCCCGAAATCCTTGTAGAGGACGTCGGTGTCCGCCTTGGCGACGATCTTGTCGTCGGTGAGCTGCGCCGCCGCCTTGAAGGTGACCTGTTTGGTCGCGCCGGCCACGGTCAGGTCGCCGGTGATGCCGAGATCGAACGGCGCGCCGGGCGCGATCGCCGGGGGCAGGCCGTCGATCGACGTCGGCTTGAAGGTGATGAAAGCGTTGTCGGGCTCGCCGGACCGGAGGATGGCCCTGGCGATCATGCCGTCGCGCATCCTGCTGTCGGTCTTGAGCGTCCGCGCGTCGACGGCGATGAGGCCGATGCGCGCCTTGCCGTTCGCCGCGTCGAGCGCGATGTCGCCGGTGACGTCCGCGGTCTCGCCGACCACGGTGAAGGGACTGCCGCGCAGCACCTCGTTGATGGTGAACGAGGCCTTCGAACCCGCGCCGATGCGGTACAGCGTTTCGCCTTCGGCGGCGACGAGCTCCTCGGCGGGCGTGGCCGGCACGCTCGCCCCTTCGACCTGCGGCTCGGGAGCCTGCTGCGGCGCCTCGTTAAGGACGGGCGCGGGCGCGGCGGGACGGGCATCGCGCCTCGCGTAGACGTAGGCGCCGGCGAGCGCGGCGACGACGAGCACCGCGGCGATCAGCTTCTTCTCGTGGGCATGGTCATGCATGGTCGTGGCTCCGGAGTGATGAAAGCCCCGGTACTATAGCGGGCCTCGCGCGGGAGGACAAGTGTCTTTTTTTGCAAATGAAAACCGTCCCGCAGTACTGCGGGACGGTCTTCGGTCGCTCTTAGGCGCGCTTGACGTCCTTGGCGCGGGGACCCTTGTCGGAATCCTCGGTCTCGAACTCAACCTTGTCGCCCTCCTTGAGCTCGTTGAAGGCAACGCCGACGAGCGCGGACGTGTGGAAGAAGACGTCCTTGTCGCCGCCGTCCGGCGTGATGAAACCGAAACCCTTGTCGACGAGCCTCTTGATCGTACCCTGCATAGTCGTTGGATGCGTGATGTTTAAACCCGCGTCGGACGCGGGTGGAATTGTACAAATTCCCTGTCGCGTGGCTGCTGCGGATTTCCACCCTACCACACTCCCCCGGTTTTGTGAAGGGTCCCGCGCTCAGCGGGCCGCTCCGGCGAGGCAGCGGGAGAGCGAATCGGTCTGCGTCCAGCCGCATTTCCCGGTCGCCTGCCGCTCGCAGACCGCGTCCTTGTAGCAGGCGTATTCGGGCCGGAAGACGCAGGAGGACATCGTCTCCTCTTCCGCGCAGAGCTCGCCGCTGCAGCCGGTGCGCCTGCAGGCGGCCGTGCCGCCGAGCTGCGCCGTGAAGCGGACCGGGACGCTCACTGAAGCGGCGTTCTCGGCCAGCCCCGAGGGATTGTCCTTCTCGAGCACCAGCGTGCCCGTCGCCGTGGCGGGCTTGGGGAACGTCAGCGTCGCCTTGAAGGGCACGAAATCGCGGGTCATCCAGTCGCCCTGGGCCTGCGCAGATCCCGTGGCGACGACCTTGCCGTCGGCGTCGAGCAGCTTCACCGGGAACGTCGCCTCGAAGTACCAGGTGCCGCGCGCTTCGCCCGAGACCGCGAGCGGGCTCGCGACGAGGTCGCCCGACCGGGGCGAGGTCACGCGCACCATGTCGTCGTTCGCGACCTGCACTGCCGCTTTGGCGACGAGAAGCCCGACCGAGGTCGCTTCGGCGTCGCGGAGCGCGAAGGAATAGCCGGCGACCGAGCTCTCCGGCGCGCGCACCGTGCCGAGCACGAGCTGCGTCGCCGCGCCGACGTTCCCGCCCTCCAGGCCGAGCGTGGCCGCGATCTCGCCCTGCCAGATGCACTGCACGTCCGGACGGCAGCGCGAATCGTCGATCTTCTGGAGCGTGACGGTGAGTCCGTCGGCGTACCGGACCGACGCGCCCACGACGAGCGTCGCCTCGGCGCCGAAGTCGCCCTTCTGCGGCTCCGACGGCGCGGGAGGCGGGGGCGGGGGCGGCGCCTCGTTCGCGGACGGAGGAGGCGGCGGGGCCGGCGGCGCGGGCTGCGCGACGAACCAGGCGATGGCGCCAAGTCCGCCGATGACCGCGATGATGCCGAGAAGATACCAGGCTTGCTTGCGCATAGGGATCGGCTGTCTATGTGGATATTTCCTTCAAGGATAGCAGGAGGACCGCGCCGTCGTCGACGAAAAAAGCGGGGCTTTCCCCGCTCCGGCCCCGCGCGCCGTCACTTCACGAAGAAATCGGGTCCCGCCGCCGCATGGACCTCGCGCGTGATGATCGTCACGCCATCAATGGACACCGCGGACCAATGCGGCACCGCCCTGCATTCGAAATGGCGGTCGCCGTCCCGTCCCTTCGTCACGACGCGATACTCGGTCATCTGCCCGGTCTTCAGCGCGGCCGTGAACGCCTTCTCGGCGGCCTTGCGGGACGCCGAGTCCAGGACCTTCACGTTCTCCCAGAAGTTCGTACCCGTGAAATCATGATCCGGCTGGGTCAGGCTGCGCGTGTGCGCCTGGATCGTGCCGTCGGCCGCGAACTGCGTGACCGCGCCGTCCATGGTCTGCGCGAGCAACTTCCATTCCCCTTCTTCCGCGACATGCCGCGCGGCGTCGGCATGCGGGGGCAGTTCGAACCCGACGGTGATGGCGCCCGCGCAGCGCCCTCGCGCGTCCTTGTACGGGATCGAGAGCAACCGGAGCTCGGCGCCGGCCGAGGAGGCGGTCCAGTGCACGGTCTCGCCGCGGAACGCGCCGCTCAGGCTGACGAGGGCGGACTTGCGGTCATCGAAAAGGTCGAGGATGGAACGGCCGGCGTGCGCCGCGGGAGAGGCATCGTGCTTCCGCAGCGGCTGGCCCGCCGCGAGCAGGACGGTCCCGCGCCTGTCGGTCACGAGCAGGCTGATGGGCAGCTGCCCGACGATGCCGCGGAGGATGCCGTGCGGGGACGACTTCGGAGACCACCCGGCGTCGAGCGCCGCGAGGAACGGCGCGGCGAACTCCTCGTTGAGGAAATAATGCCGGAACTTTCCCTCGGCCCTGGAACCGACGAAACCCGCGTCAGCGAGCTTCTTCAGATGCCCGGACACGAGCGCCTGCGTCGCGCCGATCTCTTTCGCCAGCCGGGCGACGCTCAGCTCGCCCTGCGCGAGGCGCATGACGATGTCCAGGCGGACTTCGCTGCCCAGCGCCTCGTAGGCCGTCCGCTTCGACTGCTTGGTTTTGGCGTCAGTGCTCATCGTTTCAGGAGGTCATCGAGGGGGGGGTAAGATCGCGCATGGTCAGCGTGACGGCGATGATCTTGCCCTCTTTCCAATACGGCACGACGCGGCACTCGTAGCGTGCCGTCCCCTCCGTCCTGGACGCGGCAGCCGCTTCGAAGGCACAGTGGCGCCCGGTCCCGAACGCGCGGCCGATCTGCTCCATGGCCATCGGGCGTGAAGCGCTCTCGATGTAGCCGTAGAGGGACGAGCCGACCACGGCGGAACGGTCGAGGCCGTGGAACGGATGGTTGATGGAAAGGATGGAGCCGCTCGCGTCGATCTGCGTGATGACGTCAGGCGAACCCTGGACGAGCATGCGCCAGACCTTCTCCGATTCGCCGATGGCGCGGAGCTTCTCGTCGGTGAGGCGCTGCGAAACGTCGTAGGTGACGCAGACGATGCCCGCCTTGCCGCCGGCGTCGTCGAAGTACGCCCTGGTGACGGTCTCATGCGTGCGGCCCGCGGAGTCGTAGGTCCATTTCGTGGGCCCGTCGGCGGCCAGCGCCTCGCGGAACCGCGCCGCGAGCTCCGGCATGCTCTCCAGGATATCGTCGATGCGCTTCCCGATGTAAAAACCGTGGCCCTTGCCGCCTTGGTCGCTGATGCCGCCCCCGAGGAAGAGGATGTAGCCGTCGCGGCAGATGACCGCCATGGAAAGCGGCGCCTGATCGATGATCGAACGGAAGTCCCCCGCCTGTTTCGCCGCAGTGGCGCGGTCCGGCGCGACGGCATGGAGGAACGGCTCGGCGAACTCCTTGTTGAGCGAATAATGACGGAACTTCCCTTCCCGGCGGACGCGAACGAAGTTCGCGTATTCGAGATGCTGAAGGTCGTGCGATACCGCGGTCTGCTCGCGGCCGAGCTTGGCGCAAAGTTCGGACACGCAAAGGCTGCCGTCCTTGAGGGTCAGGAGGATGTCCATGCGGTCCTGGCTGGCGAGCGCGGCGCACAGCCGCTTGTGATCGTAGATCCTCTGTTTCACGGTCATAATCTCATGGTTCATGCTTCTCCGGACGGACGGGAAGTCTCGTGGCCGGCAATGACCGCGCCGGCGATGCCGCCGTCCGTCCAGTACGGGGAAACGCGGCAAGCGTACCATTTTCCCGCGGGGTTCTGCGGCGTGATCGACGCCTTCGTGACGTAGTCGGTGACGCGGCCGGTCGACAAGGCCTGGTCGATCGCCGCTTTCGCGCGGGCGCGGTAGGCCTCGGGCAGCATGTCG
>DATJFD010000006.1:0-16056 GCA_035495855.1 Binatia bacterium
GCGCATGAAATCCTCCCAGACCTCGGGCACGCCGTCGGCGTTGCGGCCGTAGTACACGGGCAGTATCTCGCTCTCGAGCAGATGGTAGAGGTCCTGCGACAGATGGTCGTTGTTGAGGATCCAGCCGAGGTTGCGCAGGTCCGCCTCGTCGACCCAGCCGTCGCGCGTCGAGCACGGCAGCGAACCGTTGAGCGCGGCCTTCATGCCGCTCGTCCCGCTGGCCTCGAAACCGACGACCGGCGTGTTCAGCCAGACGTCCGTGCCCGCGACCATCTTCTTGGCGAGCTCCATGTCGTAATCGGGCAGGTACGCCGCCACGTCGGGATACTGGTCGCACAAACGTCGCAGTTCCGCGAGCATCCGCTGGCCGTCGCCGTCGCTCGGGTGCGGGTGTCCGGAGAACACGAACCGCACGGGACGGTCCTCGCGCCGCGCGATGGCCGTGAGCCGCGCCGCGTCCTCGAAGGCCGCGAGCGGCCGCTTGTACTGCACCGTGCGCCGCGCCCAGCCGACGAGCAGATGGTCCGGAGACCATTTCCTGCCGGTCGCCTTCTCGACGTGCGTGAGAAGGTCCTTCTTCAGTTCCTGGTGCCGCTTCCAGAACGCGCCCTTGCCGGTCTCCGTGCCGACGCGGTCCCAGGTCGGCACGTGCACGCCGTTCGTGATCGCCACCATCGGATGGTCGGTCCAGATCTCCTTGGCCTTCTTGGCGTGCAGCTTGCTCACCGCGTTGATGATGCTCGCCATGCGGAACGCGAGCATCGACATCGAGAACTCGCTCGACTGCTGGACCAGGCCGATCTTGGAGAGCTCGTGGACCGGGACGGAGAGGTCCTCGGCGTAGCGGTCGAGCATCATGGAGACGAGGTCGTTCGAGAACACCTCGTTGCCGGCCGGCACGAGCGTGTGGTTCGTCATCACGATGCGGCGCCGCGCGAACTGCTTGGCCTCGTCGAAGCCGATGTGCCGTTCGGTCATCTCGTGGCGGACGAGCTCGAGCGCCAGGAACGCCGAATGCCCTTCGTTCAGGTGGTAGAGGGAAGGATGGATGTCGAGCGCTTCGAGCAGGCGCAGCCCGCCGATGCCGAGCACGATCTCCTGCTTGAGCCGCGTCTCCTTGTCGCCGACGTAGAGCCGGTCCGTGATGCGCTGGTCCTCGGGCGAGTTCTCCTCGCAGTCGGTGTCGAGCATGTAGAGGCTCACCGAGCCGAGCTTCATGGACCAGGCGCGCAGCTTGATGACGCGGTCATGGATGGGGATGACGACGTGCAGCCGGTCTCCCCCCTTCTCCATGACCGGCGAGAAGCCGGCCTTCTCCGGCGGCGTCGTCTCGCAGATCTCCATCACGCGCCCGCCGACCTCGCGCGTCTTGCAGACGTAGCCTTCCTTGTAATAAAGGCCGACCGCGACGAGCGGCAACCCGCGGTCCTGCGCCTCGCGGAGATAGTCGCCGGCGAGGATGCCGAGGCCGCCCGAATACAATCGCTGATTGCCGGCGAGCGCGTACTCGGCGCAGAAATACGCCACCGGCCTGTCGATGAGCCTGTGGAACTGCGGCCACTTGAGCATCTGCTCGAACTGCTTGATCTCCTCTTGGATGTCGGCCATATGCCGGAAAGTATGCGCTCCTTACCACCGAAAAGCGCGGCCGGGGCCGCGCCGCGCTCAGTAGACCCCGCCGCAATAGTTCTTCAGGTCGAGGTTCGTGTTCTCCGTCTCGGTCTTGTAATGCTCGGCGAGGGTCACGTATCTGTCATGCTGTCGAAGTCCGTCCACGCCGCCGATCTTGTAAGCACTGAGTTCCATGATCTCGTATCGCTGGGCGAGCTGGGAATACGAATTCCTGAGTTCCTTCCTCATGACGCAGCGCTTCTCATGGGCGGGGTCCGTCAGGTCCGCGACGTCCGGGGAGTTCCGCTGCAGGAGGACGATGCGGTTCTCGAGCATCGAAGCGGTGCAGCGGTCGGTGGCGCACGCCTTCTCGTCGGCCTGGCGCTTCTTCGCCTCGGCCGCGTCCGTCTTCCCTGTCTGGAGCGCGAGGAGGTATTGCCGGTTGAGCACGGCCCAATCGTTCGGCCTCTCCTGCTCCGCCTTCGCGAGTTCCTTCGCGGCGTCGTCGTACTTGCCCAACGCGCGCGACTCGTCGGCCTTGGCGATCGATTCGTCCGCGTCGCGCACGCCCTCGGTCGCCGCGCCGGAGCCGATGGCCGCGTCGGTGAGCGGATCGCCCGTGCCGAAGAGGTAGCCCTGCATCGCCTTCGCGGTCGGCTTGCCGTCCTTGGTCACGAGGCCCTTGGCCTGCGACCATTCGTTGATGAAGTCGAAGACGTCGCTGAGGTCGCCGTACGTGCAGCCCGAACCGACGAGTAGGAGCCCGGCAATGACGATGATCGCGGCGGCGCGTCGGTGTCGCATAGGGGTCACGGCTTGACGCCGGAGGAGTTCAGTTCTTCCTGGATCGCGGCGGTCACGTTGGGGATGTCGATCTTCCCGTCGACGCGGGCGTAGAACTGCTCCTTCGTGATGCGGCCCGCGGCGTAATCGGCGATGGCGTCCGTCGGCGCGGTGACGGTGATCAGCTTGCGGCCCTTCCCGTCCTTGTAACCGATGGCGGCCCGGCCGACGTTGAGGTCCTTCGCGGTGTCGCCCGTCGCGAGCTTCACGAAGGTGTCGGCGACGGACCCGGAACCGGACGTGAAACGGAACCCCTGCGACGCGTCGAGCGTGGCGATCGCCACCGTCTGGTCGCTGCCGGTGACCGGCAGGACGTCGAGCTCGACGCCCTTGGTGTCCATGCCCGAAGCCTGGAGCTCTTCCTTCATCTGCGCGGCCTCTTCCCTGTAGGGCGTGCCGGAGAACAGGCGCTCGGCCGGCGACTTCACGATATGCAGCTTCGCCGGAAGGTCGAAGACGACCGCGGCGACGACGCCCGCGAGGAGCAGCAGGACCACGAAGAAGAGGAAACAGCCGCGGAGGCAGCCGCCCTTCTTCTTTTGCTTCGCTGCCGGGGCCTTGGCGCTCGCATCGGCCTCGCCCTTGGCGGGCGCGGACGACGGCTTGGCCGTCGGGGACGTCATTTCCATAAGCTCAGTATAGCATATTCTCGCGTCCGGTTCGAGCCTCTGCTATCCTGAAAACGACTTAACCCCACCTCACAATGAAGACGTTCCTCGCCGTCGTCGTCACCTTGTTCCTTTCGCTGTTCGCGGTCGCCGGCGGCGTCTGGATCTTCAAGGAACCCATCGCCGTGAAGGTCTGCTCCATGGCCGTACGCAACGTCACGCCCGACGAATGCATCAAGGGCGTGGCCGTGTTCCTCAGCAGGCCGTCGCTCTGCGAGCGCGTCACCGGGCGCGACTTCAAGTTCGAGAACCCGCCGAAGGCGCAGTGCTACGAGGACATCGCGGTCGCGACGAACGACATCGCCTTGTGCCAAAAGCTCGAGCAGGGCGGCTTCGTCTCCGCGACGCCCACGACCTGCCTTGCGCGCGTCGCCGACAAATGGAAGAACGCCGCGGCCTGCGTCGCCATCACGACCCAGGAGAGCCGCATGGGCGGCGTCATGAACAAGGACGTGTGCCTCAAGATGATCGGCAAGACGGAGGCGGACGCGGCCTCGGCCCCGCCGAAGACGGGTCCCGCACCCATCGCCCTCGGGCTCACGGCCGACAAGTTCGACCTCGCCGCTTACGGGCTCGTCGGACTGTTCGTGCTCTGGCTCATCATCCTCATCGCCATGAAGGCGCGCGGCGCGAAGGAGGATCAGGAGGGGGCAGGACCGACCCCGAGCGCGAAAGCGTGAATCCGCGATGATCGAAAGAACGGGCCATGAGGCCCGTTCTTCGTTCTCTCGAGGATGACCACTTCAGGCCGGGGGTGCCGCCGCGGCGCCGGTGCCGCAGGTCTGGCCCGGATGCTGCATCATCGCCTTCGCGTGGTCGTAGCGATCGGACCTTTTTTCGTAGTCATCCTGAGTGAAATGGTAACTGAGGATGAGGTCCGCGGGCGTGAAGCGGGAGAACTGATCGTAAGCGTTCGCGAGCTCCGCGTACGTCGCGCAGCTCACGAGCCCTCCCCTCGCCTTCTGCCGGGCGATGGAAGCCTCGACCGCGTCCGCGCGGTCACGGACGGCCGCCTTGAAGCAGCGCTGCTGGGCAGGCGTCGGTTTGTCGATGTCGCCGATCTTGCAGAGCTTCGTAGGGTCCTCGAGGCGCTTGGTCTTGTTGAGTTCGCCTTTTTCGATGAGCGCGAGGTTCAGCTGCTGTTGGAGTTCCCAATCCTTCGGACGGAGCTCGACCGCCTTCTCGAGGTTCTCCTGCGCCGTCGCAAAGTCGGCGGGCTTCTTGCCGAGCGCCTCGGTGGCCGCCGTTTCGAGCTCGCCCGCCTCCTTCACCTTCTGCATGGTGTCGGCGGTGTCGAGCAGCGTATCCTTGTCCTTGTCGCCGGTCGAGTTGCCCGCGGTGTGCTCGGCCACATCGATGACGTTGACGCCCTGCGAGCCGCCGAAGATCTCCATGACGTCCTGGATGTCCGAAGACTCGCAGCCGCTGCCGATGAGGAGCAGGGCTGCGACGGCGGCGGCCGCGGCGATGGCGTGCTTGCGGGTCATAGGCTAGAAAGGGATCACTGCGCGACCAACGTAGTTCGGCAGGTCGACGCGGACGCCCATCTTCTTCTTGAACTCGTCTTCGGTCATCGTCCCGGCGCGCAGCGCACGGACGTCCGCGGTCGCGGCCGCGACGACCATGATGAGGTTCCCCTTCTCGTCGCGGAACTCGGCGCCGACGTGCGTCACGTTCATCTCCTCGGCCTTGGCGCCGCCACCCAGCAGTTCGAGCGCGTCTATGACCGGCTGATGCGGCCCTTTTCGACTGAGCTCAACGCCCGGCTTGGAGAAATCATACACGGCGTACAGCATCGCGGCGTCGCTGTCGGGTTTCGGGAGCACGTACACCTGCACGCCTTTTGCCTTGAAGCCGGCAGCCTCGGCTTCGGCGAGCAGTTCGGTCGCCGCGGCGCGCTCCGGCACCTGTTCGGTCAGGGCCGCGCCCGGTCCTTTGATCCAGCCCAGTTTCTGCGGCACGCGGAACAGCCAGGCCGCGAGGGCGCCGAGCACCAGGAAGAGCACGAGGAAGAACAGAAGGCAGCTTCGGAGGCAGCCTCCCCTCTTCTTTTTTGCCTTGGCCGGTTTAGCGGGCTTTACCTCAGGAGCCTTGACGGGCTCGGTGGCGGCCGGCTCAGGTTTCGCGGACGGCGTTTCCATTGGCTAATCATAGCATAATTTCGTCCCTCGCGCCAAATCGCCCCGCCCCTTGCGCGTTCCGGTCCGGTACGGTAACCTCCTCACCGCATACGCGGCGTGGCCTTTCGGCCTGCTTCTCGCCGACGTTTAAGCGAGGTCATCGGGCGCTCTAGCGACCCGTACCTGCATATCTATGGCCAAAAAGGTCAAAGTCCTCATCAAGCTGCAGATCCCGGCCGGCAAAGCCAACCCGGCGCCGCCGATCGGTCCGGCGCTCGGCCAGCACGGCCTGAACATCGCCGAGTTCTGCCAGAAGTTCAACGCCGCGACGAGCAAGCTCACCCCCGGCGAGATCACCCCGGTGATCATCACCGTCTTCGAAGACCGCACCTACACCTTCATCCTCAAGACCCCTCCGGCGTCCGAGCTGCTCAAGAAGGCCGCCGGCATCGAGAAGGGCTCGGGCAAGCCGCTGACCGACAAGGTCGGCAAGGTCACCAAGGCGCAGGTCCGCGAGATCGCCGTGAAGAAGCTTGCCGACCTCAACACCACGAGCATCGAGAACGCGATGAAGATGATCGAAGGCACCGCCCGCAACATGGGCATCGAAGTCAAAGGTTAAAGGGGAAGAGGGGTAAAGGGGTAAAGCGCCTCTTCCCCTCTCATCCTTTCCCCCTTTACCCCTTCGCAATTCCAACAATTAATTTGTGGGAGACCGCCAACACCGGTCGCCACTACCACGAACCATATGGCTCACAGCAAGCGCTACAAGGAACTCAAGGCGATGATCGACCCGGCCAAGACCTACTCCCCCGAGGAGGCCGTCGAGCTGGTCAAGAAGACCGCCACGACCAAGTTCGATTCCGCCATCGAGGTGCACATGCGCCTCGGCATCGATCCGAAGAAGAGCGATCAGCAGGTCCGCGCGACCGTGACGCTCCCCCACGGCACCGGCAAGACCAAGAAGGTCGCCGCGTTCGTGGGCAACGCCGAGAAAGAGAAGGAAGCGAAGGACGCCGGCGCCGAGATCGTCGGCGGCGAAGAGCTCATCAACGAGATCGCCAAGACCGGCAAGTACGAGTTCGAGATCGCGGTCGCGACGCCGGACATGATGCCGAAGATGGCCAAGGTCGCGAAGGTCCTCGGTCCGAAGGGCCTCATGCCGTCCCCGAAGAACGAGACGGTCACGACCAACCTCGGCAAGACCATCGGCGAGCTCCGCAAGGGCAAGGTCGCCTTCAAGGCCGACGATACCGCCAACATCCACCAGGTCATCGGCAAGGCCTCCTTCACCAAGGAGCAGCTGGCCGAGAACCTCAACACCTTCATGGAGGCCGTCCGCAAGGCCAAACCGCCTTCCTCCAAGGGCGTCTACATGATGTCCGTGACCCTCACCTCGACGATGGGCCCGGGCGTCAAAGTGTCCGCATAAGAACCGAAAAGGTGCTAAAGTGGAGAGTGAAAACTCTCCACTTTCGACTCTCAACTCTCGACTCTCGTATGATCCTGTCCGACCGGGACATCAAGCAGTACCTCAAGGAAGGGAAGATCACCGTCTCCCCTTTCCGGCCGGAGTGCATCCAGCCGGCGTCGATCGACCTGCACCTCGACAGGACCTTCCTCATCTTCGACACGGTCCACCACCACATCATCGACGTGAAGGAACCGGTCGACGGCCTGATGCGCCGCGTGGAGATCGACGAGAACAAGCCGTTCATCCTCCATCCCGGCGAGTTCGCGCTCGGCGCGACGTTCGAGGAGGTCGGCGTCGGCAACGACGTCGTCGGCCGTCTCGAGGGCAAGAGCTCGCTCGGCCGCCTCGGCATCATCATCCACGCGACCGCCGGCTACCTCGACCCGGGCAACAAGCTGAAGCTGACGCTCGAGCTGTCGAACATCGGGGCGCTGCCGGTGAAGCTCTACTACAACATGCCCATCGCGCAGATGTCGTTCTCGCCGCTGTCGTCGGAATGCGAGAACCCGTACGGCTCGAAGAAGCTGACCTCGAAGTACTTCGGGGCCAAGGAGCCGCAGGCCTCGCAGATGTGGAAGAACTTCTCGAAGTAAGAAAGGCGTCCGCCGCCCGTCGTGCATCGCGTATGAAGAAAGCCGCCATCCTCAAGACCATCGGCATGAGCGCCGCGCTCCTTCTCCTCGCCGCGCCGGTCCTCGCCGCGCCGGACCTTGGCTTCGGCTATGCGCAGGGCATCGGGCTGCCGGTCGACATCGATATCCGCGGCATCGTCGCCAACCTCATCCGCACGCTCCTGGGCTTCCTCGGCATCCTCCTGGTCGTCCAGATCATGTGGGGCGGGTTCCTGATGATGACGCACGGCGGCAACGAGGAGAAGCGCGCCGAGGCGGTCGCCGTCATCCGCAACAGCATCATCGGCCTCGTCATCATCATGTCGTCCGCCTCCATCGCCAAGTTCGTGGTCGACGCGGTCGCGAACGCGAGCGGGAGCATAATGTAAGAGGGGTAGAGGGGAAAAGGGGTAAAGGGATAAAGACGGCCGATGCCGTTTTTTCTTTACCCCTTTATACCTCTACCCCTTTCCCCCTTTCCCCCTCGGCCCTATAATAATCCCGCTATGGACCTCCCCGTCACCCGCACCGACAAATCGCTGCCGATGCCGAAGTACGAGACGCCCGGCGCCTGCGCCTTCGACGTCTTCGCGCGCGAGACGACCGTCGTCGCGCCGCGCTCGCTCGGTTTCATCCCGACGGGGCTCGTCGTCTGCGTGCCCGAGGGCCACACGCTGCTCCTCGCCTCGCGCTCATCGACCCCCAAGAAGAAGGGCCTGCTCATCCCCCACGGCGTCGGCATCGTCGACCAGGACTACTGCGGCCCGGACGACGAGATGAAGGTGCAGGTCTGGAACTTCACGGACGAGCCGGTGACGGTCGAACGCGGCGAGCGCGTGGCCCAGGCCATGCTCGTGCCCATCGTGCGCTGCGCGCTCACCGAAGTGGAACCTTCGAAGGAGAAGAGCCGCGGCGGCTTCGGGAGCACGGGCTGACACACGTGTCACCCGCACTTGGCCAGCTCAGCCGGCCTTGATGCGGGGTCCAGAAGAACTTTTCTTTTTCTGGATGCTGAAACAAGTTCAGCATGACGATTCGCCGTGGACCCCGGGTCGCGACCCGGGGTGACAAAAATAACTGTCACCCCGCACTTGATGCGGGGTCCAGAAAAAAGAAAAGCCGCCCGAGAGGGCGGTCTTTTGTACGCTCATGACCGACGCTCCGCGATGAACGAAGCGATCTTGTCCGCGGCGAGGCAGAGCTTGCCGTCGAAGCACTCCACCGTGTGGTGGCAGCGCGGCGCGAAGGCCATCTCGGCCTCGGCTTCGGCCATGCGGCGCGCGAGCTCGGCGTCCGAGACCTGCTTGCGGCGCAGCAGCCGTGCCTTCAGCTGTTCGATCGGCGCGACGAGCATGACGAGCACCGCGTCGGGCACGAACTCGCGGTAGGCCGTGGCGCCCTTCGTGTCGACGATGGCGAAGACGACGTCGCGCGAGGCCCGGAGCTTCTCGAGCTCGACCTTCGAGGAACCGTACAGGTTGCCATAGTTCTCGGCCCACTCGAGGAACTCGCCGCGCTCGCGGCGGGCGATGAACTCTTCCCTCGAGAGGAAGTGGTAGTCGACGCCGTCCTGCTCCCCCTCGCGCGGGGCGCGGGTGGTCGTGGTGTCGAGACGGGCGGCGGACGGGAGCCGCTCGAGGAGCTTCTCGACGACGGTCGTCTTGCCGGACCCCGATGGTCCGGTGATCACGAAGCACAGGCCGTTGGCCATGGCGGTACCTCCTTGGAAAGGCTGGCAGCGTGGAAAGGGCTTGGCAGGGAGGCTATCATGCGGCACCGGCCGAGGCAAGGATGGTTGACCGTCCGATCGCGACGCGTTATCGTGGCCGCGCTCGGCATGTTCACGCCGGCAGGAGCCACACTATGGACGAGCAAGACGGACAAGCCTGCGACCTCGCCTCGAAACGCTGCGGTCCCTGCAACAAGGAGACGCCGCCGCTCGACGCCGGGCGCTGCGGAGAGCTGCATGTGCTCGTGCCCGAATGGGAAATGGGCCAGGGCCGCATCACGCGCGAGTTCCGCTTTCGCGACTTCAAGGAAGCGATGGCCTTCGCCAACCGCGTCGGCGACGTCGCCGAGGGCGAGGGGCACCACCCCGACATCTTCGTGAACCGCTGGCGCTACGTGCACCTGACGCTCACCACGCACGCCATCGGCGGGCTGTCGGAGAACGACTTCATCGTCGCGGCCAAGATCGACCGTCTGCCTTGAAAGGATAGAGGGCAAAGGGCAGAGGTTAGAGGAAGTGAACTTTCTAAAACCGTCCCGCTTGAGCGGGACGGTTTTTACAAGGTCCAGTTCCTCTAAACTCTGTCCTCTGACCTTTGTCCTCTCACCCTTGACGCTTCCCGTTGTTTCAGCACGAGCGCGCGGTACAATTCCTCGGCTCATCGAGCGGTCCCATCCGAGGACCAAGGGAGGTTCCTATGCCGCGCTTCACCGCAGAAGAGAAGGCGCTTCTCGCGCCGTACGTGACCGACACCGACGGCGACATCTTCGCCGTGACCGGGCTCCAGGGCATCGTCGGGGCCGTCTACGCCCGCTACAGCAGGGCGCAGGGCGGGTTCCGCGAGACCTTGCTCAAGGAGTTCATCAAGGAAGGCCACATCGACGCGCTGCGCGCGCAGGACCTCGTCGAACGCGTGCTCATCGCCTACGGCGACGACTCGGTCGGCGAGCTCGAAGGGGCGCACCTGTCCTTTGAGAACGTCTCCATCCTGGCCACCAAGGAGATCGAGGACCGGCGCATCGGCGGCTCGCCCATCGAGCAGTCCACGCGCTACGTCTTCTACGACCAGAAGGACCAGGACGGCAACTACCGCTATTACCGCGACCCCGCGGTGATGGCTTCGGCGCACGCCGAAGCGTACGTCGCCACGATGGACGCCATCTTCGCGACCTATTGCGAGCTCGTCGAGCCGATGAAGGCCTACTACTCGGGGCTCAAGCCCATCGAGTCGGCCGAATACGGCATCGGCAAGGACGGCGCCAAGATGAAGTGGGCGGACTGCGCGGACGAGAAACAGCAGAAGGCCTTCCGGATCACCTACAACTCGGACATCCGGACCAAGGCCTGCGACGCGCTGCGCGCGCTCCTGCCCATCGCCACCAAGACGAACGTCGGCATCTTCGGCAACGGCAGGTTCTTCCAGAACGTGCTGTCGCACTGCTACACCTCGGACATCCCCGAGGCGCAGGCGATCGCCAGGGAAGCGCACGCCGCGCTCGACCACGTCATCCCCCGCTACGTGAAGCGCGCCAAGCGCAACGACTATGTTGCATCGCGCCACGCCGCCATGCGCGCGGTCGCCGCGGAACTGTTCGCTGACGTCGCGCCGGCGCGGGAGAAGGACGGCGTCACGCTCCTCGGCGACGACGCCGAAGCCATCGCCAAGGCGCTGAACGCCTGGTGCGGCCCGGTGCCCGTCTTCGCGGACGCCGTGCGCGCCGTGCTCGCCAAGGAGAAGGACCTGCTCACCTGCGCGATGATGCTCTACCCGTACCTGCGGCACCCGCTGCGGCAGATCCGGGACGAGCTCCGCAAGCGGCCGCTGTCCGCCTGCGAGAAGGTCATCGCCGCGTACGTCGGGGAGCGCGCCGCGAGGCGCGACCGCCCCGGACGCGCCCTCGAGGCGGGCTATCCGTACACCTTCGACCTGGTGACGGACTTCGGCACCTACAAGGACCTCGAACGGCACCGCATGATGACGCAGTCGCGCCAGGCGTTCGCGCCGACGCTCGGCTTCGCCATGCCGCCGGACCTCGAAGCCGCCGGCTTCGCCGACCGCGCGCTCGCCTGCGTCGAGAAGGCCAAGGCCCTCTACGCGCTGCTCGCGCCGGAATTCCCGGAGCAGGCCGCCTACGCCACGCTGCACGGCTCGCTCGTCCGCTGGTCCTGCGGGATCAACGACCGCGCGCTCATGCACCTCATCGAGCTCCGCACCCAGCCCGCCGGGCATCCCAGCTACCGCAAGGTCTGCCAGGAGATGCACCGCCGCGTGTCGGAGGCGTCGGAGTGGCGCGGCAAGGCGATCGCCTTCGCCGACCATAACGATTATTTCTGGACGCGCGCCGAACAGGAATCCCGGCAACGGGTGAAGGAAGCGGCGCTCGACAAGAAGTAGTTCTTTCTCAACGAAGGAGAAACGCTATGACCATGGGACGCTTTCTGGTGATCGACGGCATGGACGGCTCGGGCAAGACCGAGCAGACCCGGATGCTGGTCGAACGCATGAAGAAGGAGCGTCTCCCGGTCGAGACGGTCTCCTTCCCCCGCTACGAGACGGACAGCGGCAAGGTCGTGAAGGCCTACCTCAACGGCGCCTTCGGGTCGCCCGAGGAGGTCGGGGCCAAGCGCGCCTCGGTCCTCTACGCCGTCGACCGCTATGCCGCCAGCGCGGACATGCGGCGGCAGCTCGAGGCCGGGACGAACCTCGTCGCCAACCGCTACGTCGCGTCGAACATGGGCCATCAGGGGTCCAAGGAACGGCGCGAGATCGAACGGATGGCGTTCTACCGCTGGAACGACGAGCTCGAGTTCGGGCTCTTCGCCATCCCGCGGCCGGACCTCAACGTCATCCTGCACGTCCCCGTCGACGTCTCGCTCTCGCTCATCGAGAAGCGCGGCGAGGCCAAGGACCTGCACGAGAACCGCGCCCATCTGGAGGCCGCCGAGGCCACCTACCTGGAGATCGCCAGGACCTTCCCCGGCTTCGCGCTCATCGAGTGCGTCGAGGACGGCAGGCTCCTGTCCATCCCCGAGGTCCACGAGAAGGTCTGGGCGGCCGTCGCCCCGATCCTCGTCATGGCCAAGGTCTAGACGAGCCCCGCGCATGCGGGGCTTTTTTGTGCTATAGTCAGGCCATCACAAGCTAAGCTCTAAGCTCGAAGCTCAAAGCTCGAAGCTTCCAAGGTATGGCTCAGCCGCTCATCGGTCCCGGCGATCTCATCTCCCTTTCCTGGCAGAACCTGCGCAGGAACATCAAGGTCTACGCCGAATTCCTCGTCTGGATCGCGCTCCTCGGGGTGGTGCAGTGGGCCATCTGGGTCGTGACGCGCGCCCTCATCCCCGAGAACGTCCTCCGCAGCGCCGTCCTGGCGCTCCTCTCCCTGCCGGTCGCGCTCGTGCTCGCCGCGCTGACCGCGGCGATGATCGACGCCACCGCGCGCGGCGTGCAGAAGAAGCCCATCGACGTCCGCGCCTCGATGTCCACGGGCGTGCACAAGCTCATCCCCTTCATCTGGGTCGCCTTCCTCTCGAGCGCCGCCACGCTCGTCGGCTTCATCCTGCTCGTCATCCCCGGGTTCATCTTCCTCGTCTGGTACCGCTTCAGCCAGAACTTCGCCGTCGTCGACGATCTCCGCGGCATGGCGGCCATGGGCGCCAGCCGCAAGCTCTCCGCCGGGCGCTGGTGGCCGGTCTTCGTCCGCATCGCGCTGCCGACCCTGTTCTTCTACGTCGCCGCGTCGTTCGTGACCGCGCTCGCCTATCTGCTCATCGGCTCCATCCTGGGCGACCCCGGCGTCTTCTTCGGCCAGGCCGACGTCAACGACCTCCCGAACACCCACACGCTCATCACGAGCGTCATCCCGCAGATCGTGAACGGCATCGCGCTGCCGCTCTTCCTCGGTTCCGACATCATCCTCTGGCTGGAGCTCAAACGGACCGCCGGACGGCCGTAGCCTCCCGAAACTTGCAAAGAAGCCCCGTTTAGCCGAAAATGACGGGGCTTTTGTTTACGCGAAGGGGAAAAGTACCAGAGGGGTAAAGGGGTACAGCGCGACGCTCTCCCCCTCTTCTCCTCTACCCCTTTCCCCCTCCATCTATGGTGCGCTTTGAACCGGTCATCGGCCTCGAGATCCACGTCCAATTGAAGACCAAGACGAAGATGTTCTGCCGCTGCTCCAACCGCGGCGAGTACGAGCCTCCGAACACCGCCGTCTGCCCCGTCTGCCTCGGCCAGCCGGGGACGCTGCCCGTCATCAACGCCAAGGCGGTCGAGTTCGGCGTCCTCGTCGGGCTCGCGCTCGGCGGCACCATCACGACCGGCTCCAAGTTCGATCGCAAGCAGTACTTCTACCCCGACCTCCCCAAGGGCTACCAGATCTCCCAGTATGACCTCCCGGTGGTGAAGGGCGGCGCCGTGAACGTGAACGTCCCGGTCGAAGGCGGCAAGCGCCGCGAGATCCGCGTCCGCATCCACCGCGCTCACCTCGAGGAGGACGCGGCCAAGCTGGTCCACGCCGACGACGGCACGGCCAGCTTCGTGGACTTCAACCGCGGCGGCACCCCGCTCATCGAGATCGTCACCGAGCCGGACATGCGCTCCCCCGCCGAGGCCAAGGCCTTCCTCCAGGAGCTGCGCCTCATCATGCGCTACCTCGGCGTGTCCGACGCTGACATGGAGAAGGGCCACCTCCGCTGCGACGCCAACGTCTCCATCCGCGAGGAGGGTTCGGACGTCCTGAACCCCAAGACCGAGGTGAAGAACATCAACTCTTTCCGCTCGGTCGAGCGCGCGCTCGAATACGAGATCAAGCGGCAGACGAAGCTCGCCCTCGACGGCAAGCCCGTCACGGTCCTGACCACCCGCGGCTGGGACGACGTCCGCGGCATCACGGTGGAACAGCGCACGAAGGAAGGTGCCTCCGATTACCGCTACTTCCCGGAACCGGACCTCCCGCCGCTCATGCTCCACGAGCTCGCCGATGCCATGGCCGCCCGCGTGCCCGAGCTCCCCGAGAAGCGCCGCCAGCGCTTCCAGGAGGAGTACGGCTTCGCCGAGGCGGACAGCCGCACGTTCTGCGACGACACCGTGCTCGCCGACTATGCCGAGAAGGTCATGTCCGAGCTGCAGGAGTGGGTCATGTCCAAGGCCGAAGGCGACGGCGAGAAGCACTGGGCCGAGTGCAAGGAGGCGCTGGCCAGGCTCACCGCCGGCTGGATCCTGACCAAGCTCAACGGCGTCATGACCGAGCGCAAGATCGACATCCGGACGCTCAAGACGACCCCCGAGGACTTCGCCGAGCTCATCGCCATGCTCCACCGCCAGGAAGTGACCGGCCCGAACGCCTATATCATCCTCGAGGAGATGGTCGAGAGCGGCGCCGACCCGTCCGTCATCCTCAAGGAGAAGAACCTGGGCCGCATCGAGGACTCCGAGGAGCTGCGCCTGGTGGCCGGGGAGATCATCGTCGGGAATCCCAAGGTCGTGGCCGACTGGAAGGGCGGCAAGACCAACGCCGTGCAGTTCCTGGTGGGCCAGATGATGAAGGCCACGAGAGGCAAAGCGCCGCCGGAAACGGCGCGACAGCTGATCGAGGAGGAACTGAAAAAGGTTTCATAGGAAAGTGCAAAGTGCAGAGCAAAAAAACCGGCCTCAGGGCCGGTTTTTGGGCGGGAACTTACTATGTACACCATCGAGCACTATGGACCCCGCGGGTCCTGTCGGGGGCAGCCACCCCGTCAGTGCTCGGGACAAGCCCTGCGCGCTGCCGGGGTCCCCGTTGCCCCCGCCACCCGCGGTTCGTTCACCGGACGCGCGGGAACTTATGAACGATGGAAATCCGGCCTCAAGAACTGAGCGCCTTCTTGTCTCAGCGGGCCGGATTTCTCGACGGATCTCTTAGCTCGGCTTCGACGGTGCGGGTGATCATCATTTCTGGACCCCGCATCACGTGCGGGGTGACAGCTTACTTTTGTCACCCCGGGCCGCGACCCGGGGTCCACGGCAAATTGTCGTGCTGAACTTGTTTCAGCATCCAGAAAAAAGACCGCACCATCGAAGCATCTTCTAAGATCCTGCGAGAAATCCGGCCCGAGGAGGTGCGGCAACGCCCCATCTTATGGGGCCGGATTTCCTTCCGTCCCCACAGCCTGAGGTGTGCGGCCCACGAGCCGCGGGTGGCGCGGCGAACGGGGACCCCGACCGCCCGCAGTGCCCCCGGCTCGGAGGCCGGGGCCGAGGACGAGTCGGGGTGTTCGCCGCGACAGGACCCGCGGGGTGCATAGTAGAGAAGAGTCGACCTGCGGGGTCAAAACCCTGACAGGACCCGCGGGGCCCATAGAAGAAAACCCAGCACAAAAGAAAAAAGACCCCGCTAAGGGTCTCTTTTCGCCTTGAAGGTCCTATTTCTGCTTCGGCAGGATCTTGAACATGCCGGTCCCGCAGACCGCGCAGGTTCCCTTCATCGCCGGGCGAGTGCCGCCGCCCTTGGCGGGCATCTCGACCTGCTGCGCGTCCTTCATCTCGCGCTTATCCTTGCACTTCACGCAGTACCCAATGACCGCATCGGCCATAGTAGTGCTCGTTTAAAGGAGATTTAACCTATCCACAGTATAGCAAAAAACCGGCCTTTTATCGAGGTTTTAAGCAATTTTAAGGCAAGAAAATCGTCAAAAAAGGGCTTTCCGTAGCCCTTTTTCCGCCCCCCGACTTTTC
This sequence comes from Binatia bacterium, assembly GCA_035495855.1. GTDB lineage: Bacteria > Patescibacteriota > Patescibacteriia > SG8-24 > SG8-24 > JAHFIW01. The sequence goes on from DATJFD010000006.1 coordinate 15,769, forward strand.
GCCTTATTTCGCCTTTTTCGCGCTCAAAAATTTCCGCGCGAGCTTCTCCGCCTCCCGCTCATTTTTCACCCATCGGATGCGCTTGTCGCGCCTGAACCAGGTCATTTGGCGCTTCGCGAAGTGCCGAGTATCGCGTTTGATCAGCCCCACGGCCTCCTCGAGCGGCATTTCGCCGCGCAGGAACATGCCCAACTGCCGGTGACCGAGCCCGGACATCGCCGGGACGGACCAGCCGTGCCGCTTCCCGAGCCTTTTCGCCTCCTCAAGCAGCCCGCGGCCCATCATCTT
>DATJFD010000007.1:0-11900 GCA_035495855.1 Binatia bacterium
CGTGGCCGCGACGGCCGCCGCGACGTGCGGAGCGCGCGGCGACGACAGCGCCACCATGCCGGGCCCGAGGCCCGTGTTGAAGGTGACGACCGCGAGCCGGGCGGAACCCTGTTCGCAGGACGGCGACCCGTTGTCGCCGCAGCCGAGGACGAAAGCGAAGACGGATGACAAGAGCAAAGTCGCTGGACGCATGGAAACTCCTTCCGTGTTGCTAAAGGACTTGGCGCATCTTAAGCACGTGAGCGAGCGTGTGACAAGGAGAGCAGGTTAGAGCCCTAAAGGTTAGAGGTTAGAGCGGCGATCGCTCTAATCTTTAGGGCTCGGAGCTTTAACCTTTTAAAAAAATTCCCGCCCTCGAAGGGCGGGAAGCGTTCAGCGGAACCTGAACTTCACGCGGATGCCGTAGTGATCGGAGAGGTTGGTGGTCACGTCCTCGCCATGGTAGCCGGTGACGACCTCCGGACGGTCGAACAGGCGTTCGACGCAGGTCGGCGTCAGCTCGTCGCCCCCGGGCGGGTCGCGCAGGAGCGCATGATCGATGAGCTCCGACCTGTCGCGGTGGCCAATGAACGAGTTGCCCGAACAGATGCTGCAGAGCTCCGGGTCCGTGTAGCCCGCGGGATCGAGGAAGCCGCGCTCATGCGCGTCGTACCAGACCCAGCCCGACTCGTCCTTCACGGTCGCGCCGCGCGCGCCGCCGAAGTTCATGTCGCCGATGAAGAGCTGCGGGCGTCCGTGCGCCCTCGACGTCAGCTTGGCGTCGATGACGGCGAGCTGCGCTTCCTTCTCCTCGTCCCAGGTGTCGTACCCCGAATGGTACGGGGGGATCTCCTGGTCGGAGGAAATGTGCGTGCAGGCGAGCTCGACGGGTCCGTGCCCGGGAACGTCGACGGTCGCGAACAGGGCGACGCGGTTGGCGTTCGACGCCGGGATGAGGACCGCCTCCCTGTCGCGCAGCGGCCAGCGGGACGCGAGGATGACCCCGTTCCTGCCGCCGTAGATGCGGGACGCGCCGCGCGTCGTACAGACGCGCCGCGTGATGTCCGCCGGATGGCCGGCCATCGCCGCGAGGCAATTGATGCACTCGCGATTGCCGAGGAAGATGCCGGTGAGCGCCGAACGGCAGTTCGCCATGGCGCAGCCGGTGACCTCTTCCTGGGCGACGCCGGCGCACTTCCTGGCGGTGCAGGCCTCGAGCCGGTCGATGTCGGAGGGGGAACAACGGTCCTCCCCCGTCTCGCCGATGCCCGTCGTGCGGGCGAAGAGCACGTTCTCCGGCGGCAGACCGAGACGGGCGACGAGCGCGTCGCGATCGCCGTCGGTCCAGACCTCCTGGAGGCACATGACGTCGAAGGGCGTCGCGGCGACGGCGTCGATCACGTGCGGGGCGCGCGGCGACGAGTAACCGACGATGCCGGGACCGAGCCCGGTATTGAAGGTCACGACGTCGATGTCGGACGGCGCGCGTTCGCACGTGGTCGGCATGTGCCCGTAAGGGGGCGGCCGGACCGTGATGGTCCTCACGCAGGTGGCGCAAGAAAGAGAGAGCAAGGCGAGCGCAAGTTTGCGCATCGGAGCCTCCAGCCTGTCCTCGTTCGAAAGAGAAAAGGACGTATGTGGATAGTACCGAGGAGGCGTGGAGAAGCAAGGACGTATCCAAAGGACAAAGGGCAGAGGACAAAGTTGAGATGAAAGGAACTCACAAAAACCGCCCTGCTTGAGCAGGGCGGTTTAGAAGGTCCTTTCCTCTCAACTCTGACCTTTGTCCTCTGTCCTTTTACGAAGCCGAGATGCGCACCGTCTTGATGTTCACGAACTCCTTGATGCCGTAGTGCGACAGCTCGCGGCCGTAGCCGGACTTGCCGATGCCGCCGAACGGCAGGCGCGGGTCCGACTTCACCATGTTGTTGATGGCCACGAAGCCGGCGTTCAAACGCGCGGCCAGCAGCTTCGCCCTGGCGATGTCGCGCGTCCAGAGCGCGGCGCCGAGACCGAAGTCGGTGTCGTTGGCGACGGCGATCGCCTCTTCCTCGTTCGCGACCTCGATGACCGCAGCCGCGGGGCCGAACGTCTCCTCGTCGTAGGCGGGCATCCCCTTCTTCACGCCGGTGAGGATGGTCGGTTCGTAGAACCAGCCCGGGCCCGTGACGCGGTTGCCGCCGCAGACGATCTTCGCGCCCATGGCCGCGGAGTCCGCGACCTGGCGCTCGACGTCCTTCAGCCCGCCCTCGGTCGAGAGCGGCCCCATGGTCGTCTTCTCGTCGAGCGGGTCGCCGACGACGACCTTGGCGAAACCCTCCATGAGCAGTTTCACGAAACGGTCGTGCACGGCGCTGACCACGATGAACCGCTTGGCCGCGATGCAGCTCTGTCCGGCGTTCTGCAGCCGCGCTTCGACCGCGACCCTGGCGCAGGCCTCGATGTCGGCGTCCGCAAGGACGACGTACGGATCGCTGCCGCCGAGCTCAAGCACGGTCGTCTTGATCTCCTGTCCGCAGATCGAAGCGACGGACGCGCCGGCCTTCTCGCTGCCGGTGAGCGTCGCGGCCTTCACGCGCTTGTCGCGCAGCACGCCTTCGACGGCGGCGACGCGGACGGCCAGGTTCTGGAACGCGCCGGTCGGGAATCCCGCCTCGCGGAACAGCTCCTCGAGCATGATGGCGCAGCCCTGCACGTTCGAGGCGTGCTTGAGCAGCCCGACGTTGCCGGCCATGAGCGCCGGCGCTGCGAACCGCATCACCTGCCAGTAGGCGAAGTTCCAGGGCATGACCGCGAGCACGGCGCCGAGCGGGTCGAAACGGACGTAGCTCTCGCTCGTGCCGGCGTCGACCGGTTCGGGCGCGAGCATTTTCTCGGCGTTGTCCGCGTAGTAGTCGCAGACGAGCGCGCACTTCTCCACCTCGGCCATCGCCGCGGTGATCGGCCGGCCCATCTCGCGGCTGGCCATCTCGGCCACGGCGCGCTTCTTCTCGCGGAACAGCGCGGCGAGGCGCTTCATGAGCGCGGCGCGCTCAGCGAAGGTCGTCTCGCGCCATTCTTCGAAACAGCGGTCGGCCAGGTCGAGCCGGCGCGCGATCTCGGCGCCGTCATGCTCGGGATGTTCGGCGAAGGCTTCGCCGGTCGCGGGGTTGGTGGACACGAAGGGCATAGCGGTCTTCTTGGACGGGTCGTTCATGGTTCGTTCCTCGTTGAAAGGACGTGGAACGAGCTTCGCAGACGCATCCTTTAAAGTAAACATGTTTTCTCCTTGAGCTCCCGGGTGAAGACGCGGTCGTTCTCCGAGTAATCGACGGGGACCTCGATGAGGTGGACGCCCTTGCCCGCGAGCGCCTTGGCGAGCAGCGCGCCGAACTCCGCGGCGGATGACGCGCGGCTGCCGTGCGCGCCGTAGGCCTCGGCGTACTTCACGAAATCGGGGTTGCCGAACTCGAGGCCGAAGTTCGGGAAGCCCATGGACTGCTGTTTCCATTTGATCATACCGAAGCCGCTGTCGTTGATGATGACGACGGTGAGGTCGAGGCCGAGCCGCACGGCGGTCTCGAGCTCCTGCGAGTTCATCATGAAACCGCCGTCGCCGCAGACGGCGACGATCTTCTTGTCAGGGCGGACCATCTTCGCGGCGATGGCCGACGGCAATCCGGCGCCCATCGAGGCGAGCGCGTTGTCGAGCAGGAGCGTGTTGGGCGCGTAGGCGCGGTAGTTGCGCGCGAACCAGAGCTTGTACATGCCGTTATCGAGCGCGACGATGCCGTCCTCCGGGACCGCGCGGCGGACGTCGGCGACGATGCGCTGCGGCGCGAGCGGATGGCGGGGGTCTGCGGCGTGCTCCGCGACGTGCGCGTCGAGCTGCGCCTTGATCTTCATGAAATAGGAGAAGTCCCACGCGGCGCCGGGCCGAAGGCGCTCCTTGAGCTGCCAGACCGCGTTGGCGATGTCGCCGACGACCTCGAGCTGCGGGAAGTAGATCTCGTCGACCTTGGCCGAGGTGAAGTTCACGTGAATGACCTTGGTGCCACCCGGCTTCATGAAGAACGGCGGCTTCTCGACGACGTCATGCCCCACGTTGATGATGAGGTCGGCCTTGGCGATGGCGCAGTGCAGGTAGTCGTTGTCGGAGAGCGCGGCCGTGCCCATGAAGAGCGGGTGCCGCTCGTCGACCACGCCCTTGCCCTGCTGCGTGTTGAAGAACGGGATGCCGGTCTTGTCGATGAACTCCTTGAGCATCACCGAGGTCAGCTTGCGGTTGGCCCCCGCGCCGATGAGCAGGAGCGGGCTCTTCGCGGCCTCGATCATCTCCGCGGCGGCGGCGACGGCCTTCTCCTCCGCGACGGGGCGGCGCACGCGCGAGACGGTGAACGGCTCGCCTTCGGCCGGCTCGGCCGCGACGTCCTCGGGAAGTTCAAGATGGACGGCGCCGGGGCGTTCCTCCTCGGCGACGCGGAAGGCCTCGCGCACGCGGGCCGGCACGGCGTTGCCGCTCACGAGCTGCCAGGTCCACTTGGTGAGCGGGCGCATGAGGTCGATGGCGTCGACGATCTGGAACCGTCCCTGCTTGCTCTTCCGGATGGGCTTCTGGCCGGTGATCATGAGCATCGGCATGCCGCCGAGCTGGCCGTAGGCGGCGGCGGTCGTGAAGTTGGTCGCGCCCGGGCCGAGGGTCGACAGGCAGACGCCGGCCTTGCCGGTGAGCCGCCCGACGGTCGCGGCCATGAAGCCCGCGGCCTGCTCGTGGCGCGTGACCACGAAACGGATCTTCGAGGCGCCGAGCGCCTTCAGGAGGTCGAGGTTCTCCTCGCCGGGGACGCCGAAGACGTGCGTGACCCCTTCGTTCTCGAGCGCTTTCACGAAAAGTTCGGCGGAGGTCATGGAAGTTTGCAGTAAACAGTAAACAGTACCCAGTAACCAGTACGCCTACAGAGTACACCGGATCCGCCGACTTCGCACCGGCTCTGTGTACTGGGTACGGGTTACTGGGTACTCGGGTTGACCATCACGGAACTTGAAGGATATCCTTTGGGCGCGTTGGCATCAATCATCCTTTAACCACATCAACTATGGGTTGCGAAGACGGAGCGTGCTGCGGCGGCGGAGGCTGCGGCGAAGGCGGCGAGAGCGGCGGCGGGTTCGAGATCAAGATCAACCGGCCCGCGCCGGCGTTCCGGAACGTCCTCTGCTACCGCAAGGGCCAGCAGGACTTCGAGAGGCTGAGCCTCGCGGACTACCGCGGCAAGTGGGTCGTGCTGTTCTTCTATCCGCGCGACTTCACCTTCATCTGCCCGACGGAGCTCAAGGGCTTCGCCAAGATGGAGGCCGACTTCCAGGCGCTCGACTGCGCCATCATCGCCTGCTCGACCGACTCCGAGTGGAGCCACAAGAACTGGTTCGAGCGCGATCTGCCGGAGGTCGCGTACCCGGTCGTCGCGGACACGACGCTCGAGATCTCGCGCGCGTACAACGTCCTCAACGAGGACGGCTCGGCGGCGCGCGGCCTGTTCGTCATCGACCCTGACGGCATCGTGAAGTACATCGTCGTCTCGGCCGGCTCGGTCGGCCGCTCCGTGAAGGAGACCCTGCGCGTGCTCAAGGCCGTGCAGAGCGGCGACCTGTGCCCCGTCGAATGGGAGCAGGGCGAGAAGACGCTGGGGAAGGCGTGAGATCGGAGACCCGGAAAGTGAAAAGCGAAAAGTCAAAAGCTTAGAGGATGTGTCACCTCTAAGCTTTTTTTCTTTTATCTTTTGTCTTTTATGAACAAGACCGGCCGCGAGGGCCGGTCTTTCAGTGGAGAAGTTTCCTTTCGTCGATCTCCTTGAAGGCGAGCGCGAGCACTTCCGCTCGCGTGCGCCGCGAGACGTCGATGACGAGGTCGGCGTGGCGCTTCGTCGGCTCGATGAACTGCGCGTGCATCGGCATGAGCACCTCGGCGACGTACTGCGGGTCTTTGGCCCACAGGCGGCGGTCGAGGCGGAGCGCGTCCGGTGCGTCGAGGAAGACCTTGAGGTCATACTGCGCCAGCGCGTCCGGGTGCCAGAGCGCGAGGTACCCCTCGACGATGACGAGCGGCCGCGACGCGACGGTGAACGTCCCCGCGTCGGAAACGCCCTCGTCCATCGTGCGGCTCTTATGCCGCCGCGTGAGCGTCACGTCGCGTCCGGCCCGCAGCGCGAGCAGGTCGCCGACGAAGCGGAAGAAGTCGACCGCGTCCGGATGGTCGTAGTTCCTTCGTCCGCTCGGGGTGAGCGGCACCTGGTCCTTCGGCCGCTGGTACTCGTCGAGCGCCAGCACGGACACACGATCGTGGAGCGTCGCGACGAGGCCGGCCGCGAGCGTCGACTTGCCCGCGCCGGAACCGCCGGCGATGCACAGCACTTTTGGGGGTCTCATGTCGTCTCCTAGTCGATGTTGTGGTGCGGCTCGACGTACTCGACCGTGATGACCACGGGCGAGCCCGTGCGGTCGCTGACGTACGCCATGCAGTGCGGCTCGGGGTCGCGACGGCGGTCCCAGCCCTGCACGACGAGGTCGGCGAGGGCCGTCTCGGTGATGGGGATGTGGCGGCGGCCGGGCAGGTCCGGCCTGCGGAAGGCCAGGCCGGAGCCCGTCTCCTCGAGGCAGCCGAACACCGGCGCCGGCAACGTTCGCCTTCTGCGTGAAAGAGCGCCCATGCGCTGCTCCTTTCGGGGAAGTCCAAGGGACGTCGCAGCATACCCGGCGGACAAGGCAGGGTCAAGGTCGGCGGCATCACGCACGAGATCGGAGAACAGAGGTCAGAGGGAGAAAAGAGAACAGAGTGCGGAGAAAGAACAAAGGGAAGAGATCGCTACCGTTCTGCGAGCCCCGCGCTATGGAAAAACATCTCTCTTCTCTGTCCTCTCTTTGCTCTTTCGTCTTTGTTCTCCCTCCGTCCTCTGCTCTCTGGCCTCTAAGCCAAGAACGAAAAAACTCCCTTGCGGGAGTTCTTTCAGACGAGGTCTAGCGACCGAATCCCTGGCGGCGATTGCGGTTGCAATCGCGACAGTAGACCGGGCGATCGGCCTTGGGCTCGAAAGGAAGTTCGGTGATCGCGACGCCGCAATCCGCGCACTTCAGGCCCATGGCCGAGACATCGAACGACTGGCGAGGAGCAAAGCCCCTGTCGCCGCCGCCGAAGCCGCCGCCAGTCGACGCTCCACCCTTGCGGTGGTTGCGGTTGCAGTCGCGGCAGTAGACCGGGCGGTCAGCCTTGGGCTCGAAAGGAAGTTCGGTGATCGCGACGCCGCAATCCGCGCACTTCAGGCCCATTGCCGACACGTCGTACATCTGCCGGGAGAAACCGCCCTGCTGATCGAAGGACATGTGGTACATGTTGGGTCCGACGTAATCCGTCAGACCATTTGTTGAGTAACGACCTTTGGCCGGTAATCGTGTTCGTACCTCTGCCTTCGTTGACCAGCTTGCGCCGGCTCTCTGGCTATTGGACGACTTTTTTACCGATGGCACGGATGATACACGAAACGCCTCTTTTTGTCAATCCTTGTCAAGGCGACGGGCCCAGATATCCACATTTCGGGGACTGTCCCCGAAATGTGGACAAAAAAAGCCCCCGACGCGGGTCAGGGGCGGGCTCAGGCGGAGGCCTTGGCGGCCAGGTGCTTGAGCAGCTTGCGGCAGATGCCGCGGTAGTACTGGTTCTTCTGCTTCTCGGGATCGAGGGCGTAGAGGTATTCCCTCGCCTTCTTCTCGTCCTTGAAGCGCCGGGCGCGGCGGATGGCCTTCACCATCTCATCGGCCTTGGGGCGGATCTCCTCGGCCAGGGTGTCGAGCATCCTGTCGAGGTTCCCGGCGATCATCCGGTTCATGAGGTACGCGTACGAGAGCTTCGCTTCGACCATCAGGCCGATGTAGGTCTCGAACTTGTGCTTCACGCGGATGCCGGACGACGGATAGAAGGCGACGCCGCCTTCGCGGTTGCGCACGTGCGGGTCCTTCATCTTCTTGCGGAGCTCCGCGAGCGACGAGCAGGTCCAGCTTTCGGCGACGGGGATGCCGAGCAGTTTGCCGAGCCCGAGCAGCTCCGCGTGCGAACCGTGGTCCTCGAGGGTCCCGCGGTCGTACGCGCCGAGGAGGACGAAGCCGCGCTTGCGGCCGTAGTCCACGTGGACGCGGGTCTTGGGATGGATGATCTCCACGAGCACCGTGAGGTGCCGCGGGAACGTCGCGTCCCAGCCCTTCTGCTTGGCGATCTTGGCGAGCATCTCGCCGCCGAGCCTGGCCGAAGGGCCGGCGAAGCTCTGCCGCGTGCAGAGGTGCAGCGCGCCGCCGAGGTCGAAGATGATGCCGAGATGGCCGTCCATCTTCTCCTTCACCTCGAACGGCTCGTCCGGCAGGTCCGTCGTCTCCGGGTGCTCCCCGAAGTTGAAGAACTTGGGGAACGGGACCGCGACGACCGCGCCGTCGGTGCGGAGCACGAGCCCGCGGCAGAGCCGCAGGACCGGCGTCCAGCCGTCAGGGAACGCGTGGAGCGTGTTGTGCGCCACCGGGCTGTAGTTCAGCCCGACGAGCGGCAGCTCCGGATGGAAGTACGGCGCGAGCAGCGCGGTGACGGACGGCATCTTGCCGGCGCGCTCGTAGGCGAACAGCTTCGCCATGTCCTCTTCGACGCCTTCCTTCTTCAGCCAGAGCCGGTACGACGGACGGTCCGTGACGCCGGACTCCGTGAGCCAGCGAACGAAATTCTGCAGCCTGCCGAGAGCCTCGAGCTTGTCCAAGACCCACCTCTTTTTCCGTGAAAGGTCCGAGTTCCCCGCGTATCGGGAAACGGCGAAATCTAGCGCGGACAGCGCGAAATGTCAACGCGGCCCGCCGCGCCGAAAAAAAGACCGACCTTGGGAAGGTCGGTCGGCTTCATGCCGGCACGATGCCGGCGCGGAGGCGGTCGAGGGAGCGGCGTAGGTTCGCGCGCGCGGCGTCCTCGTAGGCGCGATGGAGCGAATGCACGCGGAAGATGACCGGTCGGCGCAGGAACGACTCGATGACGGTCGCGCGTCCTGCCGCGAACGCGGCGTCGTCGACCCAGTCATACTCGCGCCGGACCTGGCGTTCGTACGCATCGAACGTCGCCTCGGGCTGCCCGAGGATGGCGAGGTCGGCCTCGACGAGCAGCGCGGCGTCGTTGCACGACGGCGGCGCGGCGTGACAGGTCGCCATGACGAGCTCCGCGACGCGTTCGCCGAACTCCTCACGGAAGCCGCCGACGTCGAGGACGTTCCTCGCGAGGGCCGCGCTCCGGGCCTCGCTGTCCTTGGCCCTGGTGTCGTAGATGGCGTCATGGAACCAGACGGCCATCTCCACGGAATCGGCGTGGTCCGCGAGGTCGCGGATCGCGTCGAACTCGCGGAGGCAGTGCTGGACGTGCGCGAGCGTGTGGTAGTGCCGGTGCGGTTCGGCGTACCGCGCGACGAGCCGTTCGTACGGGCGGAGCCAGCCGCTGTCGCGGCCGCCGGCGCGCTGCCAGAGCGAGCACCATTTGTCCTTGAGCATCTCGTGTCTCCTCCGAAAAAAAGAACGGAACGTGGCATCGTGCCACCGTCCCGTCCTGGCGTCAACGGCCGTTCGCGCCGTCGAGATGGCGCCGGAGGCCTTCGAAGGCCCGGCGCCGCATGCTGATCGCGTTCTTCTCGTCCTTCGTCATCTCGGCGAAGGTCTTGAGATGCCCCGAGGGGCGGAACACCGGGTCCCAGCCGAACTTGGTCTCGCCGCGCGGAGCGATGATCGTGCCGGCGAGCGAGCCCTCGAAGAACCGCACTTCGCCGGTCTCGTCCATGTAGCCGATCATCGTCAACGCCGTGGCGCGGAAGTCCTTGAACCGCGACGCGGTCTCGTAGAGGCCGCGCGGGCCCATGGCCTGCAGGAACCACTTGATGAAGGTCCCCGGCAGGCCGCCGAGGCAGTCGAGCGAGAGCGAGGTGTCCTCGACCACGAACGGGCCGGGACGGTGCTTCGCCGCCTCGCGCAGCTTGGCGCGAATGACCGCCTGCGGCTCGAGGGACTGGATCTCGGGAAGATCGATGTCTTCCATTTCGAGCGCCGGAACGATGGCGCGGGCCTCGGCGAACTTGTTGGCGTTGCCGGTGATGAACGTGATGGGCATGTCTCCTCCATGATGCCTGGAAAGGAACGGGAAGTCTCCTTATAGCAGCCAGCGCCGCGCGGGTCAACCATGACGTCTTTTCCCTCTTCCCTTTTCTCTTTTCTCTCTCTGAGCTACGGTGGCGGCGTCTTTGCATGAAGACGGAGGTCTTTCCATGAGAAGTCCATCGCTCGAGAACAACGCCCGAGTCGCCGCGTTCCGCATCCGTTCGCAGATGGGCCTCGCGCCCGACGTCACGGTGCCCGTCGGCATCATCCTCGGCACCGGCTGGGGCGACACGCTCACGCTCGACGACGCCAAGGAGGTCGCTTGCAAGGAGCTCCCGGGCTTCGAGAAGCTCGGCAGCCTCGAAGGCCACGACCGCAAGGTGTCCATGGGCGTCCTCGCCGGCCGCACGCCGGCGGTGCTGCTCCGCGGCCGCGTGCATCTCAACGAGTCGCACGATCCCGACCACTGGAAGATGGTGCGCCTGCAGACCGAGATGCTCCTGCACCTCGGCGTGAAGACGCTCGTCGTCACCTGCGGCGCGGGCAGCCTCCAGAAGGAGGTCGAGGTCGGCGACGTCGTCATCATCGACGGCTTCGTGACGGCGTTCGCGCCGCCGATGCCGCTCCTCGGCGGCGAGTTCGTCTCGCCAGAGGACGCGCTCGACGGCGGCGCGCTGACGCACGCCTTCACGCAGTTCATTCCGCCGAACGCGAACTCGGTGAAGAAGGGCGGCTACGCGATGCTGCGCGGCCCGCAGTTCGAAGGACGGCGCTACGACAAGGCCCTCCTCGCCGCGACCGGCGCGAAAGCGGTCGGTATGAGCGTCCTGCCCGAAGCCTGCGTCGCCGCGCTGTACCCCGACGTGCGCGTCGTGCCGTTCGCGCTCATCACCAACTCGGCCTTCGAGCCGCACTCGCACGAAGAGAACCTGCGCCGCTCCAAGGAACGCGCGCCGCTCATCGGCGACTACCTCACCCGCGTCGTCACGACGCTGCCGCGACGAAGGTGAGAGCTTCGAGCTCCGAGCCTCGAGCGTGAAAACCGGCCTCTTGGCCGGTTTTTTGACGAGATCTCTTTCTTTCGACCTTCAATTCCTTGCCTCTCCCGGTTGACAAAACGCGCGCGTTCGGCACACTCACGGCGTTCCCGGCCGGAAATGTTCCGGCGGCGGGATACCGCCCTTTCACAGGCGATGGAGGAGACCATGGCATCTTCGACTGGTTCGTTCATGTCCAATCCCGCGTTCGAGCGTTTCGGCTCCGGCCACACGCTTTCCAAGAACGCCTTCGCCGCGATGCTCTGCTTCTGGACCGCGGCCGGCATCGCGGTGAGCGCGGGCTGCGCCTATGCGACGCTCGACTGGCGTCCGGGGCTCCTGCCGCTCATCCTGCTCATGCTCATCCCGTTCGCCGGCATCCTGCTGGCGGCGAAGAGCACGAACCCGTTGGTGTCGCTCCTGGGCTACGGCCTGGTGGTCGTGCCGTTCGGCCTCTCGATGGGCCCGATCGTCGCGATGTACACGGCGGCGAGCGTGGTGAAGGTGCTGGCCATCACGACCGGCATGGTCGTCGGCCTCGGCATCGCCGGCGCCGTCTACCCGAAGTCGCTCGAGTCATGGGGTATCTTCCTCATCGGCGGCCTCCTGGTGCTGATCCTGGCGCAGTTCGCGGTCATCATCCTCGCGGCCTTCGGCGTGCACGTCGGCGCCGCGATGACCGCGCTCGACTGGCTGGGCGTCGGACTGTTCTCGCTCCTGGTCATCTACGACCTCAACCGCGCCATGCGC
>DATJFD010000008.1:0-20157 GCA_035495855.1 Binatia bacterium
ATCCCGCCGAAGCGGGAAGCGTTCAGCGGGCACGATAGACGCAGCCGGGCTTTTCCGGCGGCGGCGGACGGTCGGCGACCTCGACGAGCACCGAGATCATCGGGTCCCGGACGTCGAACGCGAGCGCGTCGACGGGCGTCATGGCGTAGACGTCCTTGTCGTAGAGCGGGTTCATGAGCGCGCGACCGCAGATGGCCTCGCCGTGCGGGTGATGCCGGCAATGCGAGTCGCACTCGAGCGGCACGTGGTCCCACACGCCGATCTCGTGGCCGACCTCGTGGCCCATGACCGCCCGGAACTGGTGGCGGTCGAAGGTCGTCCCGTCCATGAAGCAGCTGGTGTAGAAGATCACCTTGCCGCCCTGGTACGCCTCCGCGAGCGTGCGGAGGCCGTCATCGTGCGCGACACACGGGCGATGGTCCGCGAAGACGCGGATGTCGGCCGTGTCAGGGTCCCTGACGACGGCGCAGGCTACCCCTTTCTCCCGCCAGATCTCGCAGCCCGCCTGGGCGTCCTCGGCGGACAGCCCCGGCTGCACCCACAGGCGCACGAAGAAGCGCGGAGAAGCGCGGGCGGTGGGGTCCGCGTAATGCGGCACCCCGGCGCAGGAAACGAGCAGGACCGAGACAATGAACGCTGAGAGAAAGCATGCGAAATGACGCATGTTCCGCTCCCCTTGTGTACAGACCGGCCAAAAGTGGAGGCCGAGGGAAGCATACAGGTTCGAGGTTGTAGGTGGTAGGTTGTAGGGCGCTACCGCCTACCACCTACAACCTACAACCTCAAAGGCCGCCCGCAGGCGGCCTCCTTAGTATTCGCTGACCGGCTCGATGTAATCGATGCCCTTGGCCGCGAGCACCTTCTTGACGTGCTCGAGGATCTCCTTGAACGGCAGCCCCTTGTGCAGGTATTCGGTCACGCCGATCTCCTTGAGCGCCTTCACGCCGTCCGGCGAGAAATCCTCGCTCGAGAACATGATGACGGGGATGTTCTTGGTGTCGTCGCTTTCCTTGAGATGCTCGGCAACCTCCATGCCGTCCATGCCGGTCATGCGGTAGTCGAGCAGGATGATCTCGGGCTTGAACTTCCGGGCCATTTCCCAGCCTTCGGCGCCGTCGTGCCCGTAGAGCACTTCAAAACCCTTCTGCGCGAACTGGCCGCCGAAGAGTTGCAGCATCACGGGATCGTCGTCGACGAGCAGCAGGTGGAGCTTCGGGATTTCGATGGGTTCGACCATATCGCAGATAAGTATAAACGTTTTCTCAAGAAAGTTCCAGGGGAAAAGACAAAGACCGGTCATCGGACCGGTCTGGAGAGGAGCGGGCGGCAAAGCAGGGCGAGGAATATCCCGCCGGCGACGTCGATCGCGTAGTGCTGGCGCACGAACAGCGTCGAAGCCGCGATGAGCGCGGCCCAGGCGAGCATCCACGGCAGCCGGCGCGGCCGCTCGCGCCCGACGGCGAAGGCCGTGAGGAACGCGATGGAGACGTGCAGGCTCGGGAAGAGGTTCGTCGGAACGTCCAGCCGGTAGATGGCGTTCGTCAAAAGGCCGAAGACGCCCGTTCCCGCGTCAGGAGGATGCGGCGGCGCCAGCGGCACTACCAGGAACGCCACGCCGCTCGCCAGTATGGCCGCGCTGAAGGCGGCGCAGGTCCGCCGGAAAGCGCCGCGGTCGCTGATGACCGCGATGGCCGCGAGGGGCATCGGGAACACCGAGACGTACGGCAGGATGAACGCCGGCACGTACGGGACCGACCACACGGGGTCCCACGGGAGCACGTCCCTGGGCGTCCAGGGAGGCAGCGCGGCAGCGCCGAAGTAGACGATGCCGAACAGCGCGACGACGAGGAAGGAAAGAACGGCTTTCTCATGGTCGTACAGCCACTTCCATGCCTTTGCCATGACCGGGAAAGCATGGCATCGCGGCGGGCTTCCTGCAAACGAAAAACCGGCCCATGAAGGGCCGGGGTTCAGCCGCGAACGGCCGAGGCGATGATGCCGGGAAGCCTGGTCCAGGACGGCGACGCCTCGAAGGCGACGAGCTTCCGTCCGATCTCGTGGCAGCGCCGGTTGTCCGCGAACCACGCGGGCTTCGGCGAAACCGTGAGCGGCCCGCGGATGACGGACTTCACGACGTCCCGCAGCATGAAGGTGTTATGCACCCAGCCGATGCCGCTCTTCACGTCGGCGAGCGTGGCGCCGGGCGCGCCGCCCCACGGCGGGGAAACGAAGCCGTAGCCGAGCGCCGGCCAGTGGTTCACGGCCACCGTGCCGTAGTCGAGCTCCGCGATGGCGCGTTCGAGCGCGGCCTGGTGGCGCTTCTCCGTCTCGGGATGGACGATCACCGAGGCGTTGAGCGTGCCCCAGAGGCGGTGGTTGCAGAACAGCGTCATCGTCCAGAGGAAGTCCTCCGGGTCGGTCGAGGCGACGATGGTCTCGCCGAGGATGCCGCAGAACGGCTCGGTACGGAACAGCGGTTCCTTGGTGTCCGAGGGGTCGAGCCCTTCGACGAGCGTCCAGGGGAGCTTGCCGTCCTTCCGGGTACCGACGGTGACGACGCCCGCGTGGCGGCCCTTGAGGAGCGCGTCGTAGCGGTCGAACGCGCCGGGGTAGTAGGCGTCGCGCGTCGCGGTCGCCGCGAGCGCCTGCGTGAGCAGGAACTGGAAGCGGTCGCGCTGCGGCCAGCCCTTGGCGGTGACGAGCATCTTGGCCGCGTTGCAGTTGAACGAGGCGTTGTTCGTCACCATGCCGGCGACGTTCCTGGCCATGAAGCCGAGCTGCCGCTCCGTGTACGGCCCGGGGACGATCGCCACGGGGCTCACGTTGCCGAGCTCGGAGGTGACCGGCTTGCGCAGCACCGGATCGTTCGCGGCCTTGCGGCGGTCGCGTTCCGGTCCCGGCGGGCCCCAGACGATGAGGTCGTGCGTGCGGTCGGAGCCGGTGATGTGCACCTCGTCGATGGCGGGATGCCGACAGAGGAACTCCCCCGCCTCGGCGCCGCCGTAGACGACCTCGAGGAACCCGCGGCTCACGAGCGCGGCGAAGGCGCGTTCAATGAACGGCCCGGCCCAGTCGTTGACCGGGTTCATCTTGAGGACGCAGGTCTTGCCTTCGACGAACAGCTTATAGAGGGCGTCCATCGCGGGGATGGAACTGACGTTCCCCGCGCCGAGGATGAGGCAGCAGCCGCCGGACGGAGCGTCCGGGCCGGCGAGCGCCTCGCTGTCGCGCGCGATGACGGTGGCGCGAAAGCCGGCGAAGAGCAGACCGTCGTACGGGCCCGCAGGGAAGACATCGACCTCCGCGAGGCCGTCGCGCCTGCGGACCGGCAGCCCGTCGATCGGGCTCCTGCCGGCGGCGATGCGTTCCCACGACTCCGCGAGGAGCCGCAGGTTCCGCACCACGACGGCGGGTCCGGCCAGCCATTCCTCCCCCGAGACCGGCGCATCGAACGGGATGCGCTTGGCCTCGCAGGCGGCGCGCACCCAGCCTTCCGCGGCGGCTGCGGTGCTCGGGATGAGCTCGCGCAGAAGCGCGGCGCGTTCCTCCGGCGAAAGCCGCGCGAACCGCGGCGACATCTCCTTGGCGAGCTGCGCGGCGATGTCGAGATCGTCGAGGTCGGTCGCCTTGGGGCGGGCGGCGCGATCGGAAACAGGGGTTGCGACCATGGCGTGGTCCTTTCTGGGAAATGAACGGGCGCGGGTTCCCCCGCGTCCGGTCGAGCTTAGGACGGCGGGCCCGCGCGGTCAATGCGTAACGCGTAAGGAGACGGCCGTCCGGTCAGGCCAGCGGCGACCCAGGACCCATGATCCCATGGGTCCTGAAATGGTCGCCGCGTGATCTGACCGGCCCGGCCTCCGCGCCCGACAAGATGGATCCCGGCGGTTTTTGGACAACAAAAAATCCGGCCCCAAAGATGAGGCGCTGGCGCATCTCACGGGGCCGGATTTTTCGCAAGATCTTAGAGGAAGCTTCGATGGTTCGGTCATTTCTGGACCCCGCATCAAGTGCGGGGTGACAGTTTATCTTTGTCACCCCGGGCTTGACCCGGGGTCCAGAAAAAAATTGTCACCCTGAACTTGTTTCAGGGTCCAGAAAAAATAAGAATTCCCGTCCAAAAACCGGCCATAGGGCCGGTTTTTTCGCTTTCGACTTTCGACTTCCCCGCGCTTGTCGCTCATTTCCCCGCGACGAGAAGCGCCGTGCCGAGCGCGGTGCCGTCGTAGACGCGCTGCGGCCGCATGGGAATGCCGGTCGCGGCTTCGAGCGCCGCCGCGGCGATGCCGTCGCGGCTCGCGCCGCCGTCGACGATGATGGCGCGCGGACGGGCCGGCAGCTTGCGGATGAGCGCGGCGATGCGCACGGCGACGCCGTCGAAGTAGGCGCGCAGCGCGCGGTCGTCGCCCAGCCGGGCGGAGACCTCCTTGGCGCAGTCGCCGATCTTCTGTTCCACCGCGGCGACCGTCGCGCCGCGGCGTCCCGGCATGAGCGTGGTGAAGAACCCCGGCACGCGCACGTTCGCGCTCCGGACCTCCTGCGACAGGAAAATGCCGGTGCCGAAGGTGACCTTGGTGACCGGTCCGGCAAGACGCAGCCGCGCGGCCTCGCGCGACGCGGCGTAGCCGCTCGACTGCTGGTCGCCGCAGACCGCGACGACGGGCACTTTCGCGCCGAGGATGCCCGGAAGGAGCTCCCCGAACGCGGCGCGCGACGGCAGCGCCTCCGGCAGCACGTCCTCGGGCACGCCGAAGACGCGGAGGAGGTCGTCATCCCAGCGCCGCCGCGCGATGTCGTAGAGAAGCGTGCGCGAGGAGTTGGTGACGTCGGTGCGATGCGGCGCTCCGGTACACAGGCGTTGAAGGAGGAAGGCGTCGACCGTGCCGAAGGCGAGCCTGCCGCCGCGCGCCAGCCGGGCTGCCGCGGGGACGTTGTCGAGCAGCCAGCGGACCTTGGTCGCGGAAAAATACGGATCGATCGCCAGCCCGGTCTTGCGCCGCGCCATCTCGCCGTACTTCGGGCGCAGGCGCGCGCAGAAGCGGGCCGTGCGCGAGTCCTCCCAGACGATGGCCGGCGCGACGGGCCTCCCGGTCTTCTTGTCCCAGAGGATGGTCGTCTCGCGCTGGTTGGTGATGCCGAGGCCGACGAACGCCCGCGCGGACAGGCCGGAGTCCTTCAAAGCCGCACGCAGGACGCGGACGGACTTGGCGGCGAGCTCGGCCGGGTCCTGTTCGACCCAGCCCCGCTTGGGCGACCGCTTTCCGAGCGGCAGGTACGACTTGGCAACGACGGCCATGACGCCGTCGAACACCAACGCCTTCACGCCGGTAGTGCCCACGTCGAGCACGAGCGCATGTTGTCGCGCGGTCCTTGCCATGGCCGGTCAGTACAATTTCCCGTCGCGGGCCTTCCATTCCCTGAAGACGGCCTCGCCTTCCGCGACGAGCGACTCATCGTGTTCGACCGGGATGCGGCGGCGGGACGGCGGCTTCTCCAGCTCTTCATAGATGAAGGAGTCGTCGAAGCCGACGGAGGCGGCGACTTCCTTCGGGACCGCATAGACGATGCCGGCGACGTTGGCCCAGTACGAGGTCGTCAGGCACATCGGGCACGGTTCGGAACTGGCGATGACGATGCAGCCCTCGAGGTGCGGCCTTCGCGATTTTTTCGCCGCGGCGCGGATGGCGTTGACCTCGGCGTGGCAACTCGGGTCGCTGTCGCGCAGCACGGTATTGTGCGCGACCGAAAGCACGTTCCCCTTCTTGTCGATGACCGCGGCGCCGAACGGGCCTCCGTGGCCGAGCCGCACGCCTTTGCGTGCCTCGGCGAACGTCAGCCGGAACAGACCTTCGAGCTTCTTCTTGGCGATGCGCATATGCGTGCAGCATACAACAAAAAACGGCCCCCGAAGAGCGGGGGCCGAGGAACTAGCGCCGCGCGGGTCTCGCGGGCACCGTGCCCGTGAGCGTGAGCGACTTGTTCTCGAAGGACATCATCGGCACGACCGCCTCGTCCGACCCGATGTAGGTGAGCGACACGGTGTCGCCCGCCTGCGTCAGCGGGAGCGTGGCGGAGAGGTCGCTGCCGCCGGTGAAGATCACGCCGACGTCCTTGAGGTGGACGTAGTACGTCGTCTCCTGGCCGCGGACGTCGATCGCGAACCGGTCGACCTTCCCTTCGGCGGTCTTCCGGTCGTGCGCGATGTCCGGGGAGGCCGCGACGCCGTGGCTGCCGAGCAGCTTCTGGTATTCGCGCAGCGCGCCGGGCAGGTCGTCGCCGATGGCCACTTCCGAGGCGTTGTCGATCTTCACGATCGCGACGCCCTGGAAGGTATGGCTCTCGCCGAGCAGCGGCACGATCGACGCCATGGTGCCGTACATGTTGTAGAGCACAGGGCTCGCGCCATGCCAGCGCTTGAAGGCGACCTTGTTGTTGACCGCTTCGAGGACGGCTTCGTCGACGCTGCCGACCGCGCGGTAGAAGACGGACTTCCCCGTGCGCGCGTTCGTGTACATGAGCCCCAGGAGCGACTTGTCCTTTTCGTTCGAGGAGGTGATGTCGGTCACCCAGTAAGGCTCGCCGTCGTTGCCGTGGATGAAGGTCGGCGACTGGGGGACCATGATGTTCTTCTCCGCCCAGACGCTGTTCCACCATCCGCCGGCGTACTTGCCGTGCCAGGCGATGTAGTCGTGCGCGACGCCCGAAGGCACGACGCGGTCCACCCAGCCCGGCACTTTGCCGAGCTCGTGGAACGCCGTCGAACCGTCGGTCGGGTCCACGAGCACGACGCCCTCGACGCGCTCGCCGCTCCAGGCGATGGTCGGCTCGTAGACCGTGACCACCCACCAGGGCTTGCCTTCGTCGTCGATCTCGAAGGAATAATCCATGAGCCCCTTCGACTCGTACCCGTGCGTCCAGAGATGGCGCGCGAGGTCGTGGCCGAAGTAGGCGCCGGGCGTGAAGGCGAACTTCTCGTCGAACTTCAGCACCGGCGTGCGGTGCGGGTCTTCGCCGCTGACCATCACGTACCCGGGCGCGGCGCCGGAAGAGCTCCAGACGCCGTAGTCCTTGAAGTCGAGCGGGGCGACGTACCACAGTTCTCCCTTGATCATCTGGATCGTCATGCGGTCCTTGTCGATCTGGAACTGGCTGCCGATGGCGCCGGGCGCTTCGCCCAGCTGCTTGTCGGCCAGCCACTGCGCCAGCTCGATGGGGACGAGCCTGATGTGGTGCGGGTCCTTCGGCTGGACGTCCTGCGTCCAGACGCGCTCTTCCACCTGGCCGATCATGCCGGCGTAGTCCGACGCGCGGAACGCCGAGCAGCCAGTGCAGCCGCGCCCCAGGAAGAGCGCGACGCAGAGCGCGGGCAGCAGCGCCGCTGGCCAGATGCGCGAACGGTTGCCGCCGTTGCGGTAACTCCCTTCGCTCGACATGCCGACGATGACGGCGGCGAGCGCGGCGGCCAGGCCGGTGAAGATGCCGACGCTGCCCCAGAGAGGGTTCACGAGCGTCGGCGGGGAGAGATAGTACGCTCCCGAACAGACGAGCGCGACGACGGCCGCGTAGATCGCGCCGAGCGCGAGGTAGCGGCGTCCCGAGACGAAGAACGGCACGGCCCCGATGAGGCCGGTGACGAGCCCGAGAAGCAGGAAAAGCATGGGATCCTCCTTGTGCGATGCGGTTGGAACGAACGATCGCCCGTCCGATGACGGACGCGCAAGTGAACCACGTCGCGGCCCGCAGGTCAATGAAAAAAGGCCCGGAGGGCCTTTCAGAACGGCAGCGGCCTGCCGGCCGCGTCGCGGATGCGTTCGCGGGTCTCGGGGACGGTCAGTACGCGGACCTTGGCGAGGTCGGTCGCGCGCACGTCGCCGTCCGCCGTGATGGTCCAGATCGGGCAGCCGCGTGCCGCGATGGCTTCGGCTTCCTTGTAGACGCCGGCGCCCCAGGCGCCGTCGCGGAACGGCAGGAAGACGCCGCCGTGGCACGAGGGCAGCACCTCGATGGTGTAGTAGTCCATCGGCCTGCCCGTCTCTCGCTTGTACCGCTCATACCCCTCGTCATGCTTCTTCTGGTTGGGGTTCTCGACCTCCCAGTCGGGGAAGGCGGCGGCGATGCGGGCGAGCAGCGCGGCCTCGAGCGCCGTCGAGTAGACGTTGATCGGGTGGCCGAAATAGAGCCTTTTCTTCACGCGATCCTCCTTGGAACGAGCTAGAGAAAGGCTTAGCACGGCATTGGTGTTCGCTCAATAAGGGCCGGCCTGCCTGGGGCATTCCATTAAGTGCCGGCCGTCCGGTCAGGCCAGCGGCGACCCAGGACCCATAATCCCATGGGTCCTGAAATGGTCGCCGCTGGCCTGACCGGCCCGGCCTACGCGTCGGCAAAATGTTTCCCAGATATATAACAACAA
Organism: Binatia bacterium; assembly: GCA_035495855.1. GTDB lineage: Bacteria > Patescibacteriota > Patescibacteriia > SG8-24 > SG8-24 > JAHFIW01. The sequence goes on from DATJFD010000008.1 coordinate 8,408, forward strand.
AGAAATCCGGCCGCATGTATGGAACACATCCTCATCACACCGGGCCGGATTTCCATCCCACTCCCCATCGAAGCCGCAGACGCCCATGAAGCGCAGCGCGGGTGGCGCAGCGAACGGGACCCCGACCGCCCGCAGTGCCCCTGTAGCCGAGGACGAGTCGGGGTGGTCGCCGCGACAGGACCCGCGCCGGTCCTTAGAACGGAACTGCGCGAATGACCGGCATTACCAAACGGACGCGCTCTATTCCTTCTCCAGCCACTCGATCGCCTGCCGCACGCGGAACCATTCTTCCTCGTCGGTGGCGATGAGCTCCCCTAGCTCGTGCAGTCTTTTCGCCAGCGTCGGCGAATACACCGTCGGATTGACCGCCATGCGCGCGAGCACCGACTTCCTTTCGTCCTCGAGCTCGGCGACGCGCTCCTCGAGCTTCTTGAGCTTCTTCTTCTGTTCGCGGACCTCCTCGTGAACCTCGCGCTTGGTCTTCGACTCCTCCGCCATCTCTTTCCTCTTTTCACTCTTCTCTTTTTTCTCCGGCGCCGCTTTCGGCTGCGCGGTCTCCACTTCCTTCTCCAACGTCCAGACGTACTCCTCGTACGTGCCCGAGAACCCGCGGACGCGGCCGTCGCCGACCTCGAGGATGGCCGTGGCGATGAGGTTCACGAAAGTGCGGTTGTGGCTGACGAACATGATGGTGCCGGGGTATTCGCGCAGCGCGAAGCCGAGCGCCTCGACCGTCTCGAAATCGAGATGGTTCGTCGGCTCGTCGAGCAGGAACACGGTGCTGCCGGTGAGCAGCAGCGCGGCGAGGCACAAACGCGCACGCTCGCCGCCCGAGAGCGTGCTCACGAGCTTGGGGAAGTCGTCCCTGTCGAACAGGAAATTGCCGGCCATCTCGAAGATGTCCTCGAGCGTGACGCCCGGCTCGGCGTGGCGCATGAGGTACGCGCCGATCTTGTCCTTGGGATCCAGCTGCGCGAAGACGTGCTCGCCGTAGTACGCGACCTTGAGGTCGCCGCCCCAGCGGAACGTTCCCGCGACCGGCGGCAGGATGCCCGCGAGCGTCTCGAGGAAGGTCGTCTTGCCCTGGCCGTTGTCGCCGAGCACGGCGTAATGCCGCCCGCGTTCGAGCTCGAGGGCGATGCCTTCGGCCACGGTCCTGCCGGGATAGCCGATAGCGAGCCCTTCGCAGCGGACCGCGATCCCCTTCTTGATCTTCGGCGCGGGGATGCGGATCTCCGCCGTGGCGATGGGATGCTCGATCTCGATGCGCGCCAGCCGCGCGATCTGCTTGAGCTTCGATTGCGCCTGGCTGGCCTTCGAGGCCTTGTAACGGAAACGGTCGACGAACGCCTGGAGGTGGCGCTTGCGGGCGTCGATCTTGCGGTTCTCCCGTTCGATCTCCTCGGCACGCTTCTCCTTGTAGTCCAGATACGCCTCGATCCCCTGCGGGAAGAGGAACAGCTTCCCATGCTCGACCTCGAGCGTCTGCTCGCAGGTGTTCTTGAGGAACTCGCGATCATGGGACACGACGAGGAACCCGCCGCGGAAGGTCCGCAGGAAGCCCTCGAGCAGCATCTGCGTGCGCAGGTCGAGGTAGTTCGTCGGCTCGTCGAGCACCAGGAAGTCGGGCTCGCGCAGGAGCATGCCGGTGAGCCGCACGCGCATGCGATAACCCTCCGAGAGCTCGCCGATGCGCTTGGCCAGCACCTCGCCCTTCATCTCGAAGCGGCTCGCGGCCTTGGCGCATTGCCATTCCTCCTTCCCGGCATAGCGCCGCAGGAAGGCCATGGCGGTCTCGTCGTCGCGGTACGGCGCGTGCTGCTCGAGGTAGCCGAGCCGCAAGGACGGGTGGCGCATCACGCCGCCTTCGTCGGGTTCCTCGTCGCCGACGATGATGCGCACGAGCGTCGACTTGCCCGCGCCGTTCCTGCCGATGACGCCGACCTTCTTGCCGGGCGCGAAAGACACCCGCGCGCGGTCGAGGACCGCCCGGGGGCCGTAGCGCTTGGTGACGTCGTTGACCTGGATGACGGTGCTCATGGCAGTACACAGTACTCAGTACACAGTACTCAGGACTCAGTACACGGATGCCTTTCTGACCTCTGTGTACTGTGTACTGTTTACTGTGTACTTTCTTCAATACGCCGGCGGCGAGTAGAACTCGAGCGTCACGAGCGTCGTCTCGGACCCGCCGACGACCTGATGCGGCTCGCCCGGCTCGATGCGCGCGAGGTCGCCCGCGCGAAGGGCGATCTCCTCTTTGCCGTTCCGCAACGTACCTTCGCCCTCGACGACGTACAGCCATTGGTCCTGCGAGGGATGCGTATTCAGCCCGGGCCCGCTCTCCTGCCCCCGTTCCAGGCACATGAGCGCGACTTGCCCGCGAGGCGTGGTCTCGAGCACTTCGAAGAAAGGTTTCCGCGCGACGGCATCTCCGAGTCCGATCTTTTTCATGGGAAAACGCGTTCTGGCGGCGCCTTGCCGCCATGGTATAATGAAAGCCTATGTCCAAGAGAACCATCCCGGCGTTCGCGGTACTGGCCGCCACGCTCGCGCTCGCCGGCTTCGGCTGCCGACCCATCCTCGACCAGCAGGTCGAACGCCAGCAGACGTTAGAGGCAAAAAGGCAGGACGACCTCTGGATCATCGAGGACCCGGTCCTCCATTTCGACAACACGCCCTCCGGCGCCGGCACCGCGACGCTGGATTTCAAGACGCAACCGGGTTCGACCGTCACCGTCACGCTCGAAGGGCCCGGCGTCGAGCGGGACGCGACACAGACCCTGCCCGTCGACGAGAACGGCTCCGTGCAGTTCCTCTGGCGCCTGATCCGCCTCGGTCGCTACACCTTCAAGGGACAGGTCATCTTCAACGGCGTCGTCGTCGACTCCTTCGACGGGTCCGGTGACGACTATTGATCCCGTCCGCCCCACAGGCCGCCGAAGACCTCGGCGGCTTTTTCGCGCCCGATGACCACGCGATGCACCGCCTCGAGCGCTTTCGCTTCGCTCCGGACGTCGCCGAGCCGCGCCATGAGCGGCGGCAGCGACGCGCAGCCTTCGCTCTCGAGCGGGCACGATCCGTTCTTCACGATCTCCTCGCCGAAGCGGCGGTTGCGGGAATGCGGGCTGAAACCGGTGGCGACGAGGTCGGCGACGCCCGCCGGACCGAGGACGGTCGCGCCCTGGCCGCCGAGCGACGTCAGGATGAGGACGGCCTCGCGCACCGCGAGCGAGACGTACATGCCGCGGAGATTGTCCGACCAGCCGAGCGCCGCGCCGATGCCGAGGCCGACGGCGTAGACGTTCTTGAGAACGCCGCAGAGCGCGACCCCGCGCGCGTCGGACGACGGCTCGACCGCGAGGCGGCCCTTCTTGAAGAGGTCCAGCGTGCTTTCCCGCGCGGCTTCATCCGGCGAAGCGATGACCGCGCCGCCGGTCATGCCGGCGGAAAGCTCGGCGGCGAGCATCGGCCCCGACATGATCGCCCACGGCCTGCCGCCCGCCGTCTCCGCGAGCAGTTCGTCGACGGTGCGTCCCTTGTCCGTCTCGATCCCCTTCGACATGCCGACGATCACGGCGCCGGGCGAAAGGAAGGGCGTGACGTCCGCGAGGGCCTTCGTAAGGGTCCAGGACGGCAGGCACAGGAACGCATGGCTCGCGTCCTTGAGCGAGCCCTCGAGCGTGGCGCCCGGCGGCGACTTCGCGGGATCCTTGTCCCAGGAGCGCACGTCCGCGACGTCCTTGAGGATGTCCGCGAGCGCCGCGCCGAGATTTCCCGCGCCGATGATGGCGACGTGTGGCATACGTGGACAGGATACAGGATTCGGGCAGCAGGGCACAGGGGCCCGCATGAAGAAAAAGGGGCGCCGAAGCGCCCCCGAGGGTCCTAATAGGCCGACTCCCACTGACGCGCCGGCGCGACGGGACGGAGGTCCCGTTTCGTGAGCCCCGGCTTGATGAGCAGGGTCGTGCCGTTGCGCTTCGCCATCGCGCGGAAGTCCGCGCCGATGATGCCAGCCTCTTCGAAGGCGTCGAGCAGCTCGTCGTGCGCCGCGGCGGTCAGCTCCGTGTCGAAGTAGAGATGGAAGTGCCCTTCGGTCGACGACGCCAGCAGGCGCACCGGCGCCTTCACCTCGAACTCCGGGACCATGACCGCCGGCTTGCCGACCGACCACCGGCCGAACGCCGCGCGCGCCCATGACGGCGCGAGGATGCCGGCGTCGCGCAGCGCGGCCAGCAGGCGCAGACAGGCGCGCTTCGGGACCTCGCGACGGAACGTGACGGTCGGCCGGCCGGAGGAGACGTTGGCCAGCGTGACGGGCAGGTCTATGTCGAGCGCCGGCGCGTGCATGCCGCTCGCGCAGAGCGACCCGACGAACTGTCCGTCCTCTTCCCTTTCGGTCCTCTCCAGGCGGCGCGAGGGGCCCTGCCCTCCGCCGTAGTCGATCTCCACGAAGATGAGCGAACCGGCTGTCTCTCTCCAGAACGTGCGACGAGGCAACTCCCGAAACGACCGAATCTTCCGCATCATGGCCTCCAGTCTGCGAAACGCAGCCGTAGGAAACTATCACCGCCCCGCCGAAAGGTCAAGATAAAGGATCCTCGTCCAAAAACGGGCCTGCGGGCACGTTTTTCCGCTTTCCACTCTCCACTCTCCACTTTCCACTCCCGATTGACGCCCCAGGTGCTCCGCGCTAGGCTCGCCCTGTCCTTCCGCCCATGCGGGGCGGGAGCACGCACTCGTCCCTTCCCTCCGGGGAACTACAGTGAGGCGACCACGATGGAAGAAGCTCAGGTTGCCGCGCCGGCGGCCGGACCGCAGAGTTCCGCGCCCGAAGGCACTCTTTATCGCGCGAGGCCCCACGCGCTCGCGCTCCTCCCTCCCGGCATCGCCTTCGCGATCGCCCTCGCTCTCGCCGTCGCGGCCGGACACTACGTCCCCGCGCTCATCGGCATGCTCGGGTTCCGGCCCGAGACCGCGGCGCACTTCGCGTCCGCCTGCCGGTGGTTCCTCATCATCGTGCCGGCGATCGTCGGCCTCAACCTCGCGGCCTCTTTCCTCGAGCTCCTGACCACCACCTACGCGGTGACGGACAGCAAGGCCACGGCGCGCTCGGGGCTCCTCCGCGTCACGACCTCGACCGTCTACCTCGCGAAGGTGGAATCGATGGTCCGCGACCAGGGGCCGCTCGAGCGGCTGTGCGACACCGGGACGGTCACGCTCGTCGGCACCGGCGGCGGCCGCGACACCCTGACGCACGTGCGACAGCTTTCCCGCTTCGTGGCGGCGCTCGAGCGCTCGCTGCCCGGCGGACGCTGAACGCGAACCTCTTCAAAGCCCTCCCTCGGGGGGCTTTTTTCGCGCCAAAAAGCCCTTTCCACTCTCCACTCTCCTTTCATGCTATACTCCCGTCATATGGCCACGCCGAACGCGCCGCAACTCCCCCCGGGCCTCACGCCCAAGCCCGCCCCCTCCAGCCCCCAGGAAGAGGAGGCCATCGTGCGCAAGGCGTACAACGACGCCCGCCAGCACGTCCGTACTTATAAGAAGGCGGCCGGCGACCTCGGCGAGCAGCGCAAGAACCTGTCCGCGGAGATGGAGAAGCTCAAGACCGTGCTGCAGCAACTGGCCAAGGCGGACGCGCAGCTCGCGACCGAGGAGGAAAAGCTGAACGCGCAGACGAAGGTCCTGGACGAGAACCTCGCGGAACTCAAGAAGATCGTCGACGACCTGAACAAGCATCCCCGCGTCTGAGAGCGGCCGACGCGGGCGAGAACGAAAAAAAGAGGACCGGCGAAAGCCGGTCCTTTTCACAAGACGCGTTTGTCCGTCGCGGACGTTCCGAAGGACGCGATGGCGACCCTCGCGCCGAGCAGCGTCTCGAGACGGCGCAGGTGCTCCGCGACGCGGGTCTCGAAGACGCTCGAGACCGTCGAACGGCCGTACGCGGGCGATGCCTTCGCGAGCGCGGCGCCGAGCGCTTCCTGGTATCCAAGGTCGCGCGGCGGACCGAGGCGGATGCCCGTGGCGACGCCGGGCTTGCCGGCCGGATGGTCGAAGAGGCCTTCGTCGTCCGGGGCGGCGAGCGCGTATGCGTCGCAGACCTTCCACGCGGGAACCCCTTGCAGGCGGTCGAGGCAGGTCACGGCCAGCGCGTCGACGCCGCCGCAAGCCCCGATGGCGTAGCGCGTGGCCACGGCATCGAACCAGCCGACGCGGAAGCCGCGCTGCCAGTCGTCCATGGCATTGTGCAGGTCCGGGATCGCCGCGGTGAGCGCGGCGTCCTCGGTCGGGAACGGTCCCGGGCCGTGGCGCGTCTGGTAGGCGCGGACGACGCCGAGCTTCCCGACGCCGCCGTCGTAACCGTGCTCGGCGAGCAGGCCGAGCGCGTTGTCGAAGGTGCAGGTGCTCCAGGTGGTGTACGGATGGAAGCCGCGCCACTCGTCCAGGAGCACGCCTTGACTGCCCTCGAAGATCACCGCGCCGGGACGACGGAGGATGCCGCCGAGGTCCTCGTCCGCGACGATGCCGGCCTTGTCCGAGAAGGCCACGAGCCCGTCGACGCAGAGGTCCGGCAGCGGGTCTTCCAGCCAGCGGACCTCTTCCTTGGCGGCGGCGAAGCCGCGGCAGCGTTCGATGGTCTCCGCCATCTGCGACCGCTTGTGCGCCTGCATCCAGCGGAGCTTGCGCAGCAGCGTCGGCAGGTCGCGCAGATCGCCCGCGCGGACGACGCTGCGCCCGAGCGTCAGCGAATCCGAGACGGTCTCGCCGATGCCCATGCCGCAGCTGCCATGGCGTCCTTCGCTCCGCGCCAGCTCGCGCAGCCGGTTGGCCGCGCGCTGGAACGGCGTGATGACGAGCGCCTCGTCGCTGATCGACGTGCGTTCGAACGCGTCCGTGACGCCGAGGCCGCGGAGATAGCGCTCTTCGACGAGCATCGCCAGCGGGTTCAGGACCATGTGGCGCGAGAGATGCGTGCGCACCCCCGGCGCCAGCGTGGCCGAGCCGAACTGCGAGAAGGCGTGATGCCTTCCGTCGGGAGCGACGACGTTATGCCGCGCCTGGGCGCCGCCGTTGAAGCGGACGACCGTGTGCGCATCGCGCGTCCTGGCGAGGAAGTCCGTGATCGTTCCCTTGCCGGCGTCGCCGAAGCCGAGGTCCACGACGATCGTGGCCTCGCGTTCGCTGTGCTTTTTCATGGAACGTCTCCCTTTTTCCGTCATCCGGTCCCCTGCGAGAGAGGAACGGGTAGAGAAAGGGGTCCTTGCGGGACCCCCGGAGATGGAAGGAACGATGCGGCCTACTTGCGGCCGCGCTTCTTGGCGCCGCCTTCGACCGGCCGGCCCTCGCCGCCCCGTCCGATGGACGCGGCGTACGCCTCGACCGTGCGGATGATGCGGTTGATCTGCCCGCTCTCGAGGCCGATGCGCTTGAGCGTCGCGCCGACGGCGTCGAGGTCGGCGAGCGTGCCCTCGGTCAGCCCGATGAGGGTGGCCGCGACGGCGCTCGTGTCCTCGTGCGTCTCGAGGACGATCACGTGATCGCCCATCTTGTCGCGCCACGGGCGCTCGCAGCGCATGGCGCGCTGCTGGTCCGGGATGAGGTAGAAGGCGTGGAAGGTCTTCGACGCTTCCTCGATGATGTCGCCGACGGGGATGTCCTTGCGGAGATCGTCGCCGCAGCGGTCGCGGACCGCCTGGGCGTTCACGCACCGCAGCGGCGGCTCGTCGCCGGTGATGAAGAGGTAGCCCTTGCGGCCCCGCTTCTCCCAGCAGTCCATGGCCGTGTGCCTCGCGGCGAAGTAAAAGGCCATGTCGTACGACTCTCCGTTGTTGCCGCCGCCGTCCTTCTCGAGATGGATGGCCGTGAGCCACTTGTCCATCAGGTGCGCCTCGGACTCGAACTGTCCGACCTGCAGGGGCGATTCCTCGCGATTCTGCTGGACCGCGTCGCCGATGGCGCCGAAGAAGACCTGGGGGTCCTCCACGAACGCGCCGTCGATGAGCATGCCCATGAAGCTCGCGAGCCCCTTCTTGTCCCGGGCGAGGAACGGCGGGATGTGTCCCATCGAGCCGGTCTCGTCGAGGAAGAACATGATGCCGATCGAGTTCGGATGCGCCGCGCTGTCCCTGCTCTCGCGGACGGTCACCCCGAACGGGTTCATGTCCTTGTGGAGCTTGGTCTGCGTGAACACGCGTTCGACCGGCAGCGCCGCCCTCGTGGTGGTCGCTTCTTCGTGCGCCTCTCTGTCGTAATGTCCGCCGCCCATGGTGGGCCTCCTTTTTTCGTTGTTTCCCCCCGGCGTTCGCCGGGAGGCGTTGCCGTGAGAGAAACCGAGGGTCAGCGGGACCTTCGGGGCAAGACGAACGGATGGTACTTCCGCGGCCCGAAGACCGCTTTGGCCACCTTCCCGAACTCCTTTTCGAGCGCGAACGCGTCGACGATGCGGCCGGGGCCGTCCTCGTAACGCGCGTGCAGCCGCAGGATGTCGGCGATGGGCGCCGGCAGCGACGCGGGGAGCGCACCGTTCGCGGGGTCTCCCCCGAGCACGGCGATCATGGAACGCGCCGACATGGCGATGTCCGTCTCCGGCGTGGCGCCTTCGCTGCGAAGGACCTCGCCGGGATGGAACGCCGCGTAGCCGGGGTCCGGCGACGCGACGGGCCGTCCCGTCCTGGCCGCATGCGACCAGTCGAGGAAGGTCATGCCGTGATTGACCGGATGGATGAGCATATGGCCCGGCACGAGCGCGCCGTGCGTCCAGCCGGCCATCTGCAGCCAGCCGACGAGCGCGAGCGTGCGGTTCCACATCCAGACCATGGTCTGCGGCTCGACGCCCTCGGGGTATTCCCTGATGGCGTCCGCGAGCGTCCAGTCGAACCGGTTCTTGTAACGGAACGCGGCTGCCTGGCGCACGGCGCCGCCGACGAGGCAGGACCCCGAGGCGATGACCTCCGGGAACTGGCGCACGAAGAACGGCGTGCCGTTGGCCTTGCTGAAGCCGAGCGCCTCGAGGTTCGCGACCTCGCGGGCGAGCGCCTTGGCGGCGTCGTCCGTGCGCGCCGCCTTGATGACCGCCCGCTCGGTGAGCGGATGGTCCCAGGCCGCGCGGAAGACGTCGCACTTGGCGCCGCCGCCGATCCTTCCCTCGACGAGGTAGGTCCGGCCGGCGAGCTCGATGCGGGGCAGCGACGGGACGTCGACGCCGCGCAGGAACCCGAACCGCCTTTCGGACAGGTTCGTGGGCTCGCGCTCGGCCAGGAGCTCGGCCGCTTCCGCGACCGCCTCCTCGACCGACTTCGCGTCGCCGAGGCCGAACTTCTCCGGATGCTGCAGGAAGGCGACGGCATCCTCGAGCGAGTCGAAGACCTTGCGCCGCAGGTTCATGAGCGCGAGCAGACCGTAGGCCGGCACGCCGGAGTCCTTGAGGCTCCGCTCGACGCGCAGATGCGTCCAGCCGGCCCAGGCGATGATCCCCTCGTCGTCGAGAGGGATGCGTTCGCCGGGACGGACGCGCAGGTCCTGCGACGTCTGCGGCTCGACGAGCCGGCCGTCGGTCCAGGCGAGCTTGCGCAGCTTCATGGGCCGGACGGCGAGCAGGCCGCTGCAGTACGGGCAGGCGGCGCCTGCCGGCAGCGAGGAGATCTTGCCTCCGGTGTCGGAGAGCGGGAACTCGCCGCAGGACGCGCAGGACGGAAGGTCCGGCGCGACGAGCGGCAGGAGCTCGGCGAGCTCGCGCAGGCCGGCGGCCGGGACCGCGCCGAGCGCGGCGGCGGAACAGGCGGTCTTGAGCTCGCGCTCCGAGATGCGCCGCACCTGTCCGAAGGACGGCGTGACGTTCCCGAAGAGCGCGGCCATGACCGCGGCGCCGCCGGCCGATTCGGGCAGGCCGAGGCTGCGGGCGATGAGCTTCTCCAGGCCGTCCGCCATGTGCGGCGGCAGCAGGAGCGCGTCGATGTCCATGGGATGCACGGGCATGTGCAACCTCCTTCGGATGCTGGTTTTCGTTGTCAAAGCGCTGCGAGGTCGTTCGCCGGATGACCGGTTCCCTCCCCCCTTCGGACGGCCCTGTAGACCGGCCGGAGGCGGCAGGAAAGCGACGGAGGAAAGTACCAAGGAACGGCGCGAGGGTCAAGGATACGAGCGAGAAATGAGAATTGAGAGTTTAGAATTGAGGATTGAGCAAGCTCTAAACTCTAAATTCTAAATTCTCATGTCTCTCCCCATGGAATAGGTTATCCACTCATCGCCCTTGACCAACTTCGTGTAAGTTATACACTAAGCATGTTCTACCATCAAGGCCGGTGAACGCGCAAGCCCCGTTAAGAGCCCTGGGATCACGTTCGATGAAAGGAAGGCGAGCCGAAGGCGGCTTCGTCTCCCGCACATCCTTCGTCCTCCCGCCGCACGATGGGCTCTTCTACGGGGCAAGGGAACCCTTGACTTTCCGGCGGCGATGCGGTGAACTCCCCTGTCGTTCCTTAGACTGCCACCCGTGCGCGTTCCTGTGCTCATCCTGCGTCTCCATGGCGCGCGGGATGAGCACGAGAACGTTTCGCGCTCACGGGCCGCACGAGCGGTCCGCATTCAGTGCACCCACACGGAGGTTCCATCATGGACGAACTGCTTGCCAAGCTGAAGACCCTGCTCGGCGACGACGCCAAGGCGACCGAGGCCCTCGACAAGGCCAAGGCCGAAGGCGTCACCGATCTCGCCACCGCGTCGCTCGCGACCGAGGCCGACTGGATCGGCTACGGCATCCCCAAGATGTCCGCTCGCAAGCTCGTCGCGGAGCTCAAGCTGGCCACCGCGCCCGCTCCCGCTGCTCCCGTCATCGCGCCCGCCGCCGGCGCCTCGCTGCTCCCCAGCCTGCCCGGCGACGACGCCTTCCTGGAGTCCCTCCGGGTCGGCGGCACGCTCAAGTCCGCGCCCACCGACGTCCTGTCGGCGGTCCGCGCGGTGCTCGCCTCGCGCCTCGGCATCTTCGACATCGAGGAGCGCATCCTCGAGGCCATCGAGGAGCGCGCCGAAGGGCTCGGCGAGCCGGTGCCCGAGATCTTCTACGATCTCGAGAAGGCCAAGGGCAAGAAGGCGCACGCCGACGTGCTCCGCGCCCTCGGCGTCGCCGGCAACTTCGTGACCGAGCGCCGCAAGCGCGCGTTCCTCGGGCGCATGGAGGGCATCTGGGGCTCGCTCGCGGGCTTCCAGGACCAGATCCACGCCTGGCGCCAGAACTGGCAGCAGAACATGAACAACCCGGCCGCGATGATGCAGATGCTCGCCGCAGCGGTGAGCGGAGGCGCGGCCGCCGTGGCCGTCTCCGGCGTCAACGACGCGCCCGACGCGGCGCCCGTGGTCGACGCGGCCACCGCCGTGATCGAGGACATCAACAAGATGTTCGCGGGCACCGGCATCCCCGTCGCCCGCGCGCTCGCGGCCGACGCCGTCCAGCTCCGCCAGCTCATCGAGCGGCCCGAGCTCGTCGCGGCGGTCGGCGCGGTCTCGCGCGACGAGATGCTGAAGACGCTCAAGCTCGCGGTCGGCGCGGACCTGGTCCGCGCGGAGCGCTCGGTCGCCCAGTACGTGCTCGGCGTGCTCGAGCTCCCGAAGCAGACCGACGACAAGCTGTCGCTCTACATCGTGGCCCTCGAGACCCTCGGGACCAACATCCCCTGGGAGAAGCTCAGCGGCCGCGCGAGCGACAACGGCCGGCCCGGCGTCTCGCAGCCGCGCGGCGTCAAGGCGAC
>DATJFD010000009.1:0-29117 GCA_035495855.1 Binatia bacterium
TTGACACTTTACGTTGTTCTTCAAAAATAAGGCATTTCATACGGTAATAATCGTCAATCTTGATTTGACAATGACCGCCGCGGAGGTACGCTTGTCGCCTATGGACCTCGTGCCTGAGCTCGTCCGCGATCTCGGCCTCACTGACACCGAGGCGCGCGTCTACCTCGAAGGTCTCGGTTCGCCCGCCTCGCGCGTGCGCGACCTCGTCCGCCGCACCGGCATCAAGCGGCCGACCGTCTACCATGCGCTCGAGACGCTCGTGGCCAAAGGCATAGCCTCGAAACGCACCGACGGCGCGACGCTCCGCTTCGCCATGGCGCCGCCGGACCGCATCGGCGCCCTGCTCGCGCGCGAAGCGGACGCGGTCGCACGCCGCCAGGCCGCGCTCGCCGCGCTGCTCCCCCGGCTCCGTCGCAGGGACGCCGCCGCGCCGGCCGCGATGGAGGTCGCGCAGTACGAGGGGGCCGCCGGCGTGAAGACGCTCGTCGACGAGGCGCTCTATTGCCGTTCCGGCCGTTGGGACATCATCGCCCCCCGGAAGAACTTCTTCTCCGATTTCGATCCCGCTTACGCGCGCTCCTTCATGGAGGCGCGCCGCAGGCGCGGCATCGTCGCGCGTTCCCTCTGGGAACGTCCCGAGGCGACCTCGCGCGTCCTGTCTGCCGAAGACCTGCGCCTCCGCCGCCCGCGCTACCTGCCGAAGGTCATGCACGGGAAGTTCCCCGCGGTCATCATCCTCTTCGACGACAAGGTCGCGATGATCTCCTCGGCCAAGGAGCCGGCCGGCGCGCTCATCCGCTCGGCCGAGATGCACGCGACGCTCGCGGCGATGTTCGAGGGGCTCTGGTCGGTGTCCGAACCGTACGAAGGAAAGAAAAAAGCCGCCTGAGCAGGCGGCTTTTCTAGAGTTCGGGGTCGGCGGTGAAGATGTCGTAATCGAGCGGCGGGTGGATGCCGAGGTGGCAGTGCTGCAGCCACAGGAGATGGTTGCCGAGATGGTTGCGCAGCTCGCCGATGAGCTGCTCTTCGTCGAGCGGCCACGCCTCCCGCGGCATGAGCGTCAGCCCCGAGTCCCGGAGCCGGAACGCGCCGAGGCTGATAGTGACGCAGACCTTCTGCGTCCCCTGGTCCCGGACGATCGAGACCTTGGTCTCGTGCGAATCGTACAGGTACGTGCCGCGGCCGCCGGCGTTGAACGCGGCGATGGCGGCGTCGACGCCCGCCTTCGCTTCCTGGAGAAAAGAGCCGAGAAGCCCGTCAGCGCGTTCGCGCGCGTCACGGGCGGAGCGATCCGAGGAGATGCAATCGCGGATCAGTGCCGAGACTTCGTTGTGGTCCATGGGTCACCTTCCAAGAGAAAGATAAGAGATAAAAGAAAAAAGAACAAAGACCGGAGGAAAGATCTCTCTTATTTCTGGTCTCGTTCTCCAATAAGAAAAACCCCGAGCGCGCAAGGGCCTCAGGGCTTGTAGGCCAGCATCTTGGCGAACATGTCCGCCTGCTGGATCGCGTCGTCGAGCGCGTTGTGCGTGTGCGGCTTGTCCGACAGGAACCGGGGGTCGATCTTGCTCAGCTTGGTCGCGTCCCAGCCGCACTTCATCATGCCCTGGTAGTAGGACTTGATGTCCTGCCCGCAGTGGCCGAACGGGTTCGAGCCGATGAACGTCTGGAAGTACCACTCGATGAACATCCAGTCGAACGTGGCGCCGAAGGCGGTGAAGACGGGCTTCTTCCCCTTGGCGATCTTCTCGACCCACGTGGCGTACCGCAGCATCGCCGCGGGCGGCTGCTCGCCTTTGCGGAGCAGCTCGTCCATGGTCTGGCCGCAGGCCATGAGCGCTTCGGGGATGAACCGCTCGGAAATGAGCGCGATCTCCGCGAAGAACGTCTGTGACGGATCGCCGACGACGCATGACCCGAGCTGGTACATGCTGTACAGGTCCGGGCCCGGCGCGGGGCCGGTCGTCTCGATGTCCGTCGAGATAAGGATCTCTTCCATGCTTTCTCCTCCGCCGGAAGGTACTCCCGGCTCCCGCAACATGCAAGCCCCCGGACCGCGAAAGAAAAAAGACCCGCGATGCGGGTCTTCGAGGTCAGCGCGGGCCCCAGGCCCAGGCGACGATGTTGTAGGCGAGCTGCGCGGCGTTGTACTCGGTCAGCGCGTCGCCGGCGCGCGGCGCGACCTCGCAGAGATCGGCGCCGACGACCTTGCGGTGGCGGCAGACGGCCTGCAGCAGGTCCCAGGCGTACCACCAGTGGAGGCCGCCGGACACCGGCGTGCCGGTCGCGGGCATGAAGGCGGGATCGATGCCGTCGACGTCGACGGTGAGGTACGCCTTCTCGGTGCGCACCGACTTCACGATGTCGGCGACGGACGGCGGACGGAATTCGAACGCGCGTCCCCAGTAGAAGGTCTTGATGCGGCGCTTCCGTCGTGCGTACTCCTCCTCTTCGGCGGAGAACGCGCGGATGCCGACGCTCACGATGCGGAACCCGGCGTCGGCCGCTGGACGGAGCGCCGAGCAGTGGGCGAAGCGCCCGTACGGCTTCTCGTTGTAGTCGCCGTCGTCGAGCCGCAGGTCGTGGTGCGCGTCGATGTGCACGACGGTCACCTCGGCGGGATCGTGGTGCTGCCCGAGCGCGATGAGCGCGCCGATGGCGTTCGAGTGGTCGCCGCCGATGACGAACGGCCGGCGGCCGGCCTTGAGCGTCGAGCTGCAGGCGTCGGCGACCGAAGCGACGGCAGAGGCGAGCGCGTCCGGCGACCGGTCGCCGTTGAGGTCGCCGAGCTCGCGCCAGCCGATCTTGAGCTTCGAAGCGGCATCGATGCCGGTGCGAGGCTCGCGAAGCTCGATCTGCGAGTCGAGGCAGCGCCGGATCGCGGCCGGGGCCGCGTCCGCGCCCTTGCCGAACGACGACGAGATGTCGTTGTTGGCGGCGATGAACACGACGTCCGCCACGGCGGGATCGCTGTTGAGGATCGACGGGACCATGGTGTCCTCCGAAGGCTTTGAAGGTGCCGACCGCATCTTCGCTTCGCCGGCGTGCGGCGTCAACCCCTTGACCGCGGCGCTTTTCTTCTTCAAGCTCGCGGCATTCGCTCTTTCCATCCAAGGGAGGCATCACGATGGACGACCGCAATAGACCCGATCTCAAGCCCCTGCAGATGCTCGACCTCGCGCGCTGCGCGACGTTCGGCGAGGTCCTCGAAGGCATGAGCCGCTGCTCGTTCGGCGCGCGCATGCTTGGCGAGGCCGCCGCCACGCTCGCGGACTGGTGCGCCGGTCCGAGGAAGCCGATCGTCATCTACGACGGCGCGCTCGATTCGCCGCTCGGCGGGCTGCTGCGCGGCATGGCCGAGGAAGGCCTCGTCTACCGCATCATGCGGCCGGCGACCTACGCCAAGCGACCGCAGTGGCGGCAGAGCCGCGCGCTCGTCGTGGGCAACGTCGCCGACCGGCACGCGTCCGCGCTCGCCCTGCGCGAACCGCGCTCGACGCTGTTCGTGAACGACACGGACCTCGCGAACCCGGGCCAGGTGAAGGACGGCTACTTCCCGGACGCCGTCTTCGCCGACCCGCGCTTCGCCATGCCGGCGCTCGACGCCGCCGTGCGGGAACGCCTCGGCGGACCCGCGCTCACGGCCACGGCTTTCATCGCCCGTCTCCGCCGCGACCGCCTCGGCGGCACGGCCGACCAGATGGTCCGCGCGGCCGACACCGTCGCCGCGTCGATGGACGATCCGGCCTGCACGCGGTTCCTGACGCTCTCGGGCGCCATGACCGTCGCGCAGATGTCGCTCGTCATCTGCGAACTGATCGACCGCGGCATGGTCCAGGCGATCACGAGCACCGGCGCGCTCATGGCCCACGGCCTCGTGCCCGGTCTCGGGCTCAAGCACTACAAGTACGACCCGAAGGACGACGACGGCGAGCTCGCCGCGCTGTCCCTCAACCGGGTCACGGACACGCTCGAGCCGGAGACGAACTTCGACCACATCGACGACATCATGCGCGCGGTGATGGACGGGTTCGACGGCGAGACGCCGATCAGCCCGAGCATCCTGCACGCGGCCATCGGCCGGTACCTGGCCGAGAAGCATCCCGGCAAGCGCGCCATCCTGGCGTCAGCGTACGCCAAAGGCGTCCCGGTGTTCGTGCCGGCGTTCGTCGACTCCGAGCTCGGCAACGACGTCTACGTCACCAACCGCCAGCGCGTGCTCGAAGGCAAGCGCAAGGTGATGATGGACCTCGAGCTCGACAGCGCGAGGCTCATCGGCCTGATGACGGGCTCCGAACACGCCGCGATCTGGACGTTCGGCGGCGGGGTTCCCCGCAACTGGACGCAGAACGTGTCGCCGCTGCTCGAGATCCACAACTCGCGGCTCGCGGAGCTGGGCGAAGAGCTGCCGATCAGGAAGTTCCGGTACGGCTGCAAGGTCTGCCCGGACCGTCCGCACTTCGGCCATCTCTCCGGCTGCACCTACGAGGAAGGCAAGTCGTGGCGGAAGTTCGACCTCGACGGCACGTTCTCGGAAGTGCGCGGCGACGCCACGCAGATCTGGCCGCTGCTCGTGAAGTTCCTGATGGAACGGCAGTGAACCCCAAGCGCACGATCTTTCCGCGACCCGGCTTCGGCCGGGTTTTTCTTTTTCTTATGGGCAGCGTGCGGTCTTCGTGAGCCGGCCTGCCTGGGATGAAATTGTAACTCTCCTTGATGCACCCCGCGGGTCCTGTCGGGGGCAGCCACCCCGTCAGTGCTCGGGACAAGCCCTGCGCGCTGCCGGGGTCCCCGTTGCCCCCGCCACCCGCGGTCCGTTCGCCGGCGCGTGAGGATATGGGAACGATGGAAATCCGGCCTCAAGCGCGGAGCGCCTGCTCGTCTCAGCGGGCCGGATTTCTCGCAGGATCTCTTAGCTCTGCTTCGATGGTGCGGTTTTTTCTGGACCCCGCATCAAGTGCGGGGTGACAATTATTATGTGTGGCCAGATGTTCGACGCCGCATGACAAAGGATTGTCACCCCGGGCTTGACCCGGGGGTCCAAACAGACCGCACCATCGAAGCCACTTCTAAGATCCGACGAGAAATCCGGCCCGGAGTGGTTAGGCAACATTCCATCTCTGAGGCCGGATTTCTTTGTTGTCCAAATACATCCGGGAAGCATTTTGCCGAGAGCGGAGGCCGCGCCGGGGCGTCCCGCGTCCGCCGTTCGGTCCCCGCCAGGCGGACCGCGGCGGACGGGGATGCCCCAGGCAGGCCGGCTCTCATTCACGCATCCGTATAACAAAAAACGCCCGGACGAGGTCCGGGCGAAACGGTCAGAACAGCGGCAGATCGCCGAGCGCGATGACGTCGGCGCGTCCGCCCCCTTCGGTGAACACGGCGCCGATGCCGACGACCTCCGCGCCGACCTCGGCCATGAGGAGCTTCATCGCCTCGATGGTCCCGCCGGTCGAAACGACGTCGTCGACGATGACGACGCGCTTCCCCGCGAGGGTCGCGGCGCCGTCGGCGCCGATGTAGAGCGTCTGCGCGCGATCGGTCGTGATGCTGCGGTACGTCGCCGCGCGGACCGGCTCCGCCATGTAAGGCTTCTTCTCCTTGCGGGCGACGAAGGTCGGGAGTCCCGACTCGCGCCCCAAGACGTGCAGGAGCGCCACGGCCTTGCCGTCCGGCATGACGAGCGCGTCGATGCCCTCCGGCAGCCTTGCGGCGAGCTCCTTGCCCGCCGCCTCGGCCAGTTCCCAGTCGCCCAGGATGTTGAACAGCGCGACGCGGACCCCGGGCGCGACCTCGCGCACGGGCAGGTCGCGGACGACGCCGCCGATCTCGATGCGATGTTCCGTCTTCATGGCTGCTCCTTTGTCGGTGGTGATGCCGAGCGCGGCCGCGATCGCGGCGACGACGGCCTCGGTGAGGAACTCGGTGCGCGTCCGACCTTCGGCAAGCGCGGCATGCGGGTCGTCCGGCGCCGAGCCGTAAGCCTCCGCGATGGCGGCGCCGACGGTCATGCGGTCGAACCCGGCCGCCTCGGCCCGCGCGACGAACGCGTCGGGCAGAAGGAGGGGCGCCGACCAGATGACGCGTTCCCTCCCGTCGGGACGGATGACGAAGACCGCCGCGACGTCGGACCAGCGGCCGTCCTCGCGGACGATGCCGTTCTCTATGCCGAGTCCGATCGCGCCGGCGACGGCGGCCCGCGCGGCGAGCGCGCGGTTGCGCGCGCCGCGCAGGATCTCCTCGCGGCCGACGGGCTGCGTCCGGACCCCCGATGGGACCTCGTGCGGGACGACGAAGGCCTCGAGGTCGAGCATGCGGCAGGCCTCGCGCGCCGCCGTCGTCTTGATGCGGCTCGTCGAACCGAGCGCGATGGTAAGGGCCATGGTCATGTCCTTTCGTGGAAAGTGCGCGCCCCGGCCTTCGGCCGGCAGCGAACCCATCATGCCATGTCCCCTGCCGCGCGCACGCGTTCCCGCGCCGGATGACGCGTTCCCCCGGAAGAACCCCGCAACCGCGCGGAAAACGCGCGGCAAAATACTACGAGAAAATTCGTAGTTCGACGCATCCGTGCCCCCGCTGCTTCCCAAGGCCGGGAGGACCGCGGTCCCCGCCGGCCTTCGTTCGCGTCCTTCGGCGTTCATTCCTTGATGGACTTCAGGATGTCCTTCGCGCCGTCGATGCCCTCCTCGAGCGAGGAACGCACGGCCTCGGCCGCGCCGCCGCCGATGTCCTTGGCCGCGTCATAGGCCGCTAGCACGGCGTCCTTCGTCGCCTTGGCCGCGTCGCCGCCGACCTGCTTCACGCCTTCGAGCGCTCCCTGCACCGCCGCCACCGCGGCCTTGCCGAGGTCGAGTCCGAGGTCCTTGGCGCTGCGCACGGCCTGTCCGACCGCGCCCTTCACCGCGTGTTCCTGCTTGCCGCCGGCGGACTTGAACCCCTGCACCGCGCCGTTGACCGTGCCCTTGAGCGCCTCGATCGTCGTCTTGCCGAGATCGGCGATGCCGTCGAGCGCGCCCTTCACGACCGAGGCCGCGCCGTCGACGCCGGCGGTGACCGTTTTTTCCGCGCCCTTGAGCGCGTCCACCGTGACGTCTTTGATAGCCTTCACGCCCGCGCTGCCCACGTCCGCGGCGCCCTTGAGCGCAGAAGTGACGCCTTCTTTCACGCTGTTGACGAGCTTGGAGAGAAGCTTGGCCATAGAATGACGTTTAATTGCAAATATATTCAAATATAACACGAACGGACCTCCTCGGCAATGCCCGCCTCCCCCGCGGGCTCGTGCGGCCCGAAAGAGGTATGATGACCGTGCAAGCGTCCTATGGCCCCGAAAAGACACGGCCGGAACATCGTCATGATCCTCGTCGCGGCGTTCATCGTCGCTTCTTTGGTGCACGCCGGCGACGTGCTCGCGCGCGCCGGCGGAGGCGGCTCCTCGAGCGGCGGCGGGGGCGGCGGCCATTCCTCCGGCGGCAGCCACTACCGTTCCTCAAGCGGCTCCTCTTCAGGCGGCGACATCTCGCCGCTCGGCGTGGGCGTCATCTTCTTCGTCATGGGTTCCTTCCTCGCGTTCATGTGGTACGCGAGCGACGTGAGCGCGAAACGCGCCGCGCAGGCGCGCAAGGAACGGCTTGCCTTGCTCGAAGCCGCCGCGGCCAAGGACCCGGCCTGGTCTCCCGCCGCGCTCGACGCGCGCGTGCGCGAGGTCTTCTTCGCCTTCCAGAAGGCCTGGAGCGAGTTCGACGCGGATGCGATGGGGACGTTGCTGACGAAGGAGTATCTCAAGCGCATGGTCCTCGAACTTACCGTGCTCCAGAACCTCGGACGGAAGAACGCGATGGACGATCTCGAGGTCCTCAAGAGCGAGATCACCGGCTTCGTCGACGAAGGGGACGACGCGAAGGACCGGTTCGACGCGACGATCCGCGCGAGGGCGGTCGACAGGATCGTCGACGTCAGGGCGCAGCGCACGCTGCACACCGACCGCTCGGAGTTCACGGAATACTGGAAGTTCCGGCGCGAGGGCGGCGTCTGGAAGCTCGAGGGCATCGGGCAGTCGACCGAAGCCTCCTGGATGGTCGAGCCGGCCATCGCCGACTTCGCGGCCAAGAACGGCTTTTACTACGACCCCGATTTCGGATGGCTGATGATGCCGGACAAGGGCGCGCTCTTCGGGCAATACGCCTTCGGTAAGGCGGACATCAACAACCACGTCATCGGCTGGTACCGCGGCAAGGTCGTCGAGTTCTACACCTACGTCTCCCATCCGGGCGCGGACCAGAGCGTGAACTGGCTCGTCGCCCAGGCGATACTGCCCATCGAGCATCGCGACATCCTGGTCAGGAAGCGGCAATGGCTCATGCCCGTCCCGGCAGGCCTGCGCGAGATCGAGACCGAGTTCGGGGACTTCAACAAGAAGTTCCAGGTCTGCGCGCATCCGGACGACAGTATCGCGACGTTCGAGCTTCTGACGACGAACTTCATGGCGAAGATCCACGATCTGCCGTTCGACCTGAACGTCGAGGTGGTCGGCAACGTGCTCTATCTCTACGTGGCGAGACGCGACGTCTCGTACGCGCAGATGCTCGAGGTCCTGTCCTGGGCCTTCGACGAGATGAAGATGTGAAAAAGAAAACGACCGGCCCCGAGGGGCCGGTCTTCGTTTCGCGCGTCAGACGACGCGCCAGTCGATCGTTTCGCCGGCGAGGAACGGGACGACGCCGTGAAGTTCGGGAGGGACCTTCCATGGCTCCCGCGCGAGCGTCAGCGTCCCTTCGTTCAGGGACAGCCCGTAGAAGCGGGCGCCGAACGCCGAGGCGAAGTCCTCGAGCCGCCCGAGCGCGTCCCGCCGTTCGAAGATGGCGGCGTACGCCTCCATCGCGACGGGCGCGGAGAAGACGCCGGCGCAGCCGCCGTCGCATTCCTTCCTCCCGCGCAGGTGCGGGGCGGAGTCGGTGCCGAGGAAGAACTTGGGGTTCCCTCCGGTCGCCGCGGCGATGAGCGCTTCGCGGTCCTCGGGCCGCTTGGCCACCGGCTTGCAGAACGCGTGCGGGCGCAGCGAACCGCCGATGACGTCGTCGAGCGTGAGGAAGAGATGGTGCGCGGTGATCGTCGCGGCGACCGTGTCCGGCAGCCGTTCGACCTCGCGCACCGCGTCAGCGGTCGTCACGTGCTCGAGCACGATGCGCAGCCGCGGGAACGCGAGCGCGATGCCGCGCAGCGTCTCGAGGAACGTCTTCTCCCGGTCGAGGGAGAAGACGCCCGGCGTCTCGCCGTGCAGGCACAGCACCATGCCGGCCTGCTCCATCGCCTCGAACGCGGGGTACATGCGCGCGAAGTCGCTGACGCCGTCCGCCGAGTTCGTGGTCACGCCTTCCGGGTAGAGCTTGCCGGCGACGACGGCGCCTTTGCAGGCGCGGATCGTCTCCGGCGTCGTCGAGGCCACCAGCTTCACGGCCATGAGCGGCTCGAGCCCGCCCGCTTCCGCTTCGATGGCGCGCCGGTACTCCGCCGCGTCGGACGCGGTGAGCACCGGCGGGTCGGTGTTGGGCATGATGAGCGCCCGGCCGAACCGCCGCGCCGTCGCCGGCAGCACCGCCCTGAGCATCGCCCCCTGGCGGACGTGCAAGTGCAGGTCGTCAGGCCGTCTGATCGCGATCTTCACGTTCCAGCTCCTTTCCGCCCGGCGCGCCTTCGCGCAGGACGAGGTCGAGGATGGCCATGCGGACCGGCACGCCTTTGTGCGCCTGTTCGAAGTAGGCCGCCCTCGGGTTCGCGTCGACCGCCGGCTCGATCTCGTTGTTCTGCTCGTCGCGCGGCAGCGGATGCATGATGATGGCGTCCGGCCGCATCGAGTCCGCGAGCGCCGTCGTGATGATGAACCTCCGGCGCACCTGCTCGTACTCGTCGCGCAGCTCCTCGAAGGAGAACGCCTCCTTCTGGATGCGCGTCTGATAGACGACGTCCGCCATGCGCATGACGCCGGCAAGGTCGTCGGTCTCCTCGAACGGCACGTCGTGCCGGCGCAGGTAGTCCTTCACGCCGTCCTTCATGGCGCAGAGGCCGGGCGCGACGAAGTAGATCTTGGCCACGCTGAACTTGGCGAGCAGGTACGCGAGCGAGTGGACGGTGCGGCCGTACTTGAGGTCCCCGACCATGGCGATGGTCAGGCCGTCGATGCGGCCGAGACGGCTCCTGATGGTGTAGAGGTCGAGCAGCGCCTGCGTGGGGTGCTGGCCCGCGCCGTCGCCCGCGTTGATGACGGGGACGACGTCGAGCGCGGCGGCGCGCCTGGCGGAACCGATCTCGTGATGGCGGATGACGACGGCGTCGGCGTAGCCGGCGAGGACGCGGATGGTGTCCTCGAGGCTCTCGCCCTTGGCCGCCGAGGAGAACTCCTTGGCGTTCTCCGTCGAGATGACTTCGCCGCCGAGGCGGTACATCGCCGTCTCGAAGGACAGACGCGTGCGCGTCGACGGCTGGTAGAACAGCGTCGCCATGATCTTCCCTCTCAGGATATCGGCGATGCCGCGGCGTCTGGCTTCCATCGCGGACGCGTGTCCGAAGAACGATTCGAGCCATGGCCGGTCGAACTGCTGGGCGCGGATGACGTGGCGTAGTGACATGATGTTTCCTCCCGTTGCTCGGGTTGTGAAGGTGCTGTCGCGCGGGATGGTACAGGCCGCGGCTCCGCGCGTCCATCCCCGTAATGAAAAAAGCCCGCCGCGCGGGCTTTGCTGCTAATGATGGGCGACTTCGAGGCGGCGGGGCGGCGTTTCCTGCTCGTGGTATTCGAGCGCGGTCAGGCCCGGCCAGATGTTCTCTTCGTCATCGACGATGTGGTTGCGGACGAACCGGTCCAGGGATGCGCGGATGCGCAGAATGAGCGTCTTCAGCATGGCGTGCCTCCTATGAGATAGGAGGACGCCCGGTACGGACAAATCTTTCATTGCCGCCTTATTTTTTAAAATGAATGGGACAAAAGATCCCGCCCTGGGGGGACGGGATCGAAGCGTCAACGGCAGTAGAGCCGGATGAGGGTGGCCGCGCTTTCGAGACCGAGCTTCTCGGCGGCGGGCAGGAGCTCCGTCGGCCGGGCGCCGGTCGCCCGGAGCACCTCGGTCGCGCCAGGCAGTCGGGCGTCCAGGAGTCGCAGGAACTCGCCGGTCCCGGCGAGGTTGTCGCGGAACAGCGCCGTCCACGCGGCGACGGTGTCGCCGCCCGGCCCGGCAGACGCGGCGATGAGCGCGTCAGTGAAGGCCAACAACGGTTCCGAGGTCACGAACTTCGCGAGACGCTCGCGGCCGGCGGCGTCGAGCAGACGCGTCCGGCCCGCAGCCATCTTCCGGACGAGCACGGCGGAGGTCTCCGTCACGCACTCGTTCAGGCCGTGGAAATGCGGCAGCCAGGTGCCGTAGCTCGGGTCGATGAGCACCATCCCCTGGCGGCGTTCGACGAACGGCGGCCAGCGGACGCCGTCGGCCGAGACCGCGCCGGGCGCCCAGAAGTCGATCCAGAGGTACGAGACATCGTGCATCAGCTCGTGCGCGAGGAGCGCCATGAGGTCGGAAAGCGGCCAGCCGCGCCAGAGGTAGACGTGGCCGAACCTGGACTTCCCTTGGAAGCGCGACGGCGCGATCTTGGCGTGGAACTCCTCTTCGGAGAGGATGTGCACCCGCTCTTCGGCGATGGCGAGCGGCCCGTAGCCGCAGAAGAGCCTGCGGAGGTCGTTGACGGCAGCGACGATCTCGCCGATGGCCGCACTTTCCTCGTCGGTCTTCTCGAGATCGATGACGCGATAGGGGTCCGGGAGCGGCTGCGCCAGCTCCTCCGGGGTCATCTCGACCGCCTGCGCCGGCGAACCGCTGAAGATCCTGATGCGGTCCGCCCACTTCGCGGCGGGAACGGGACCTTTTGACGTTGCGTCCATGGCGGACTCCTTTTCCGGCCTTTTCGCCAGGCTCATTGAAAGAACGGGGTGACCGTAGCATATGCTTTTTTTTGCGCTAGTATGGGGGGCTTAACGGGTGGCCTATGGGAATTTCGCGCCCCGCCTTCGAACGAGGCGAGGCTTGCGTGGAGCGGGCGGATTCATCCGTTTCCTTGCGCCCGATCGCTGTGTCGCGCCAGGCAGGCGCGACCCCCGGGTCAGCGCCCGAGTGAAGACATTCACTCGAGCGACGCTCCGCTCACGCGCTCTCGACGGAGCGCGTGGCGTCGCTGCATGGAGCGGTCGCATCGTTCCGTTTCCTTACGACCGCTCGCTGTGTCGCGCCAGGCGGGCGCGACCTGCCCGTTCGATTCCCGTAGGCCTCGACCTCAAAGAAAAACCGACCCTGCGAGAGGGTCGGTTTTTCTTGGGGTGGCCTATGGGAATCGAACCCATATTAAGAGGACCACAACCTCCTGTGTTGACCATTACACTAAGGCCACCATGGTGCACCCGGGACGAATCGAACGTCCGACCTGCTGCTTAGAAGGCAGCTGCTCTATCCAACTGAGCTACGGGCGCGTGAACGGTCTGTGGAAACCGTCGAGCGTTCCCCCGGGCGTAAAAACCACGCGCGGAGAATATCAGGCAAAGAGCGGCGCGTCAATGCATATCCCGCAGGGCAAAAGGGCCCGTGCGGAGCTCATCTCTTGCGTCTCTTCGCATGGAACGCGTCGTAGACCTCCCGGAGCCTCTCGTCGGTGATGTGCGTGTAGATCTGCGTCGTCGTTATCGAGGAATGGCCGAGCAGCGTCTGCACGCTGCGGATGTCCGCGCCGTTCCTGAGCAGGTCCGTCGCGAACGTGTGCCGCACGGTGTGCGGCGTGATGCGCTTGGTGATGCCGGCGACGCGGGCGTAATGCTCGACGATGCGCTGGATGCTGCGGGGCGTGAGCCCGCCGTCGTACTCGCGGCCGTTCGCCGCGCGGTCGTGGCTCACGAACAGGTGCGGTTCCACGTCGCCGCGGCGGTCGAGGTACAGCTGCAGCCAATGCCGTGCCTGGTTCGAGAGGAACACGACCCGCGGCTTGTCGCCCTTGCCGCGCACCGTGAACTCTTCCTGCTTGAGGTTCACCATCTCGCGCGTGAGCCCCGCCAGCTCCGAGACGCGCAGCCCCGTCGAGAACAGCATCTCGAGGATGGCCTTGTCGCGCAGCTGCAGGAGCGACGGCGGCTCCTCCCCCTTGCGCCCGACGAGCGGCGCCTCGAGCAGCCGCTCGAGCTCCGGCGCGTCCAGGAACGCCACCGACCGTTCCGGCATCCTCGCGAGCTCGATCTTCTCCGGCGCGAGCGTCTTCACGTCGCGCTTCGCCAGGTACTTGAGGAACGACCGCAGCGCGATGAGATGATAGTTCTGCGTGTTCTTCTTCATCGACCGCCCATGCTGGTCCTTGGCCCGGTTGAGCCACACCCGGTACTTGCGGACGAGGTCGAGATCGATCTTCTCCGGCGGCACATGCTGCGCCCACGTGAAGAACCGGCGCAGGTAAAAATCGTAATTCTTCACCGTCCGTTCGGAACGGTTCCGTTCGACCTCGAGGTAGGTCATGAAGTCGCTGATGAGCGTCCGGTCCTTGGCCATAACGCCTTCAGCATACCCTACGCGAGCCCCGCAAAGGAAGCGCGCCGCCAGTCTTGACAAAAGCCTCTTTTTTTGCTAAGAATCGGGGTCTGCCTGGTCCCCGAGAGGGGCCGGCCGACCATTGAACCTTCCACACACATCCGATCCGCAGGAGGACGTCATGGCCGATCAGGAATTTTTCGAGAGAGCGAAGAGAGCGTTGCGCCTCGTGCGCACGCACCAGCATCTGCGCGACGTCGCCGACGAGGTCACGGTCATCCGCGAATGCCTCGCCATGGCGGCGTCATCCCCCATCGCGCTCGGCGTCACCGACGCCGATCTCGTCGAGATGGTCCGCAACGGCTACATGGCCGAAGCGCGCATCATCTTCGACCTGGCCTGCGACAAAGCGGCGAGCAGTATCGAGAAGGACTTCTTCTTCTCGGAGCTCGTCAGCCTCGTCGTCAGGGCCACGGTCGCGTCCCGCCCGTCCGAAGCCCCGGCCCGTGCGGCCGCGCTCCTCGCGGAGCCGGCCAGAACGGTCCAGGCCAAGGCGGAGGACCCGCTGGCCGAGATCGAGCGACTGAAGGCGGAACGGGGACGGCTCGCCGCCGAGCTCCGCGCCGCGGACGAGAAGCTCGACAAGCTCCGCCGGGAGCAGGACGAGAAGAACGCCGCGCTCCTCGCGCAGTTCGATCCGTCGAACGGCCTCGTGCCGTTCGCCGGCCTCGCGCAGCTCTCTGGCACCGGAGAGGGAGTCGATGACCTCGACTTCGATGGCGCGTTCGGCGGGGAACCCTCGCCGCTCGCAACCCCCATCCTGCCGGCGGTCACGGCGACGAAGATCGTCGCCATCGAAGGGAGCGACGTGACCCTCGAGCTCGACGACGGCCACGTCATCGAGCTGACCACCGAAGACATCGAGTCCGAGGAGGATCCCGACCCGGTGATCGAGGTCGTCTGCGGCCCGATCAGCGCGGACGAGGCCTGCATCCTCAGGTTCTTCGGCGAGAAGGACGCGATCGCGCTCGGACTGCTCTTCCCGCTCACCAACATCAGGCCGCGCGCACGCACGACCCCGCCTCCGCTGCCGCGGAGGGACGAGCACGCCTGACCCGAGGACCCCGTCACAGGGGTCCTTTTTTTATGCCCCCCGGGACCCCTGCCGCTCTTTACACTATGAGGGGCCGCTGCTACCATCGGCAGGTAAATCATGCGACGTCCCGGCCCCGGCTAGGACGCTCGTGAACCTCCGGCACCCGCCGGCACAGCCATGTTGGACAAGCGCCAAAAAGAGAAGATCATCGAAAAGTATAAGACCCACGAGAAGGACACCGGTTCCCCGCAGGTGCAGATCGCCATCCTGACGGCCGAGATCAAGGACCTCACCAGCCACCTTCTCAGCCACAAAAAGGACTTTTCCTCGCGGAAGGGCCTGATGCGCAAGGTCAGCGAGCGCCGCCGCCTTCTGAAGTACCTCAAGCGTGAGGACGCCAAGGCGTACGCCGAGCTCGCTGAGCAGCTCAAGATCGCCGCGTGATATGATGAACGCCGGGCATTGCCCGGCGTTCTCGCGTTTTCAAAGGAAATAGCTCGCAGCTCAAAGCTCGCAGCTGACCGACATCTATGATCAAGCACAAAGACCAGCGGGTAGGCGTCTTCATCGACGTCCAGAACATGTATTACTCGGCCAAGCACCTCTATAACTCGAAGGTCAATTTCGGCAACATCCTCGAGACCGCCGTCGCCGGGCGCGAGCTCATCCGGGCCATCGCCTACGTCGTGAAGGCCACGGGCGACGAGCAGCCGTTCTTCGACGCGCTCTTCCAGCGCGGCCTCGAGACGAAGGAACGCCCCGTGCAGGTGTTCGAATCCGGCGCCAAGAAGGCCGACTGGGACGTGGGCATCGCCGTCGACGCCATCCGCATCGGCGAGATCCTCGACGTCATCGTGCTCGTCTCTGGCGACGGCGACTTCGTCGAGCTCGTCGAATACCTCAAGCATCACGGCCGCCAGGTCGAGGTCATCGCCTTCCGCGAAACGACCTCCGGCAAGCTCGTCGCCGCCGTCGACGATTTCACCGATCTCTCAGCGGACAAGGAGCGCTACCTCATCAAGCCGCCGCCGGCGGGCGCGAAGAAGAACCCGCCACGGCAGCCGAGAGGAGTTCGCGCGCCGCGCGGCGACCGCCGCCCGCGGACGTCCGAAGAGAGACCGGCGGGAGACCTCGAACTTTGATCGCATTAACGCGCCGGGCGAAATACCTCGCCCGAAGACACGCAGACCGAAGCGACCGTCCCGACGGAAGCCCGTGGTCTGAAGCCTTCGGACGAACGCACCCGCCCGGCGCACACATCGCTATGGCAGAAGCCAAGCGCTTCCAGGCCGAGTGGGGCGGCAAGACCCTCACCATCGAGACCGGCAAGCTCGCCAACCAGGCGAACGCCGCCTGCACCGTCCGCTACGGCGACACGGTCATCCTCGCCACCGCGACCCTCGCGTCGAAGGCGCGCGAGAGCGTCGACTTCTTCCCCCTCTCCGTCGAGTACGAAGAGAAGCTCTACGCCGCGGGCAAGATCAAGAGCTCGCGCTTCATCAAGCGCGAAGGCCGCCCGACCGACGAGGCCATCATGACGGGCCGCATGATCGACCGGTCCATCCGGCCGCTCTTCCCGTACGGCGTCCGCCATGACGTCCAGGTCGTGGTCGAATGCCTCGCGGCCGACCTCGAGAACGACACCGACATACCGGCGCTCGTCGGCGCGTCCTGCGCCCTCGCCATCTCCGACATCCCCTGGGACGGCCCCATCGGCGGCATCCGCGTCGGCCGCGTGGGCGGCGAATGGATCATCAACCCGAGCTTCGAAGCGCGCGCGAACGGCGATGTCGACGTCGTCGTCGCCGGCACGACCGAGAAGGCGGTCATGATCGAGGCCAACGCCAAGGAGGTCCCCGAGAAGGACATGTACGAGGCCATCATGTTCGGCCAAAAGCATCTCAAGGAGGTCATCGATCTCATCGCGCAGGTCGTCGCGGCCGCGGGCCGCAAGAAGCAGGACGCCCGCGAGCTGATGGCCAAGGCGGAAGGCGACGAAGCCGCGCTGCAGGCCAAGGAAGCGGCGATCGCCAAGGCCAAGGCCTATCTCGAAACGCGCTTCCCCGAAGTGCTGTTCGCCGGCGCGAACGTCAACAAGACCGAGCGCCGCAACGCGCTCTCCGCGCTCCGCGCCGAGCTCAAGGACAAGCTGGAGAAGGACGGCATGGAGGAGGACCTCCGCGACCACGCGGCGCACGCCTTCGACGACATCGTCGAGGCCGCGGTCACCCGCGCCATCCTCGACAAGGGCCAGCGCGTCGGCGGCCGCGCGCTCAACGAGATCCGCGCGCTGTCCGCCGAGGTCGCGCTGCTCCCCCGCGTGCACGGCACCGGCCTGTTCTCTCGCGGCGACACGCAGGTCCTCTCCGTCGTCACGCTCGGCGCCCCCGCCGACGTCCAGGTCCTCGACGGCATGGAAGAGGTCGGCAAGAAGCGCTACATGCATCACTACAACTTCCCGCCGTACTCGGTCGGCGAATGCGGCCGCATCGGCGGCGCCGGACGCCGCGAGATCGGCCACGGCGGCCTGGCCGAGCGCGCGCTCATGCCCGTGCTCCCGACGAAGGAAGAGTTCCCTTATACCATCCGCGTCGTCTCCGAAGTGCTGTCCTCGAACGGCTCCAGCTCGCAGGGCTCCATCTGCGGCTCGACCCTCGCCCTCATGGACGCGGGCGTGCCGATCAAGCGGCCGGTCGCCGGCGTGGCCATGGGCCTCGCTTCCGACGCCTCCAGCTACAAGATCCTCACCGACCTCCAGGACCTGGAGGACGGCGAAGGTGGCATGGACTTCAAGGTGGGCGGCACGCGCCAGGGCATCACCACCATCCAGCTCGACACCAAGACCGCGGGCCTGACCCCGAAGATCGTCGAAGAAACCCTCGCGCAGGCCAAGGAAGGCCGCATGAAGATCCTCGACGTGATGGAAGCGGCCATCGCCGCGCCGCGCCCCGAGCTCTCGCCTTACGCGCCGCGCATCGAGACCATCAAGATCAACCCCGAGCTCATCCGCAACGTCATCGGCCCGGGCGGCAAGATGATCAACAAGATCATCGAGGAGACGGGCGTGAGCATCGACGTCGAGAACGACGGCACGGTCACCATCTGCTCCGCCAACAAGGCCGGCCTCGATAAGGCCGCGCAGTGGGTCCGCGACCTCACCCGCGAGCTCAAGCCCGGTGAACTGTTCAAGGAAGGCAAGGTCACGCGCATCATGGACTTCGGCGCGTTCGTCGAGGTTCTCCCCGGCCAGGAAGGCCTGGTGCACATCTCCGAGATGGCGCCGTGGCGCGTCGGCCGCGTCACTGACATGGTGAAGGTCGGCGACATCGTCCCGGTGAAGGTCATCGAGATCGACGAGCTCGGCCGCGTGAACCTCTCGATCAAGCGCGCCCGCACGGACCTCGGCATCCCGCAGGAACCGCCGGCCGGCATGGGCGGCGGCAACGCCGGAGGCGGCGGCTTCGCGCCGCGCGGCCCGCGCCCCGGCCAACGCTGATGAGAAAGAACGGGAACATCTTTACCCGCGAAGCAAGGAGGGGTGGCGGCACGTCCGTCGCCCCCCTCTTCGTTGCGGGCGTTCTCTGCGCCGCCGCCGTCATCGCCGCGACGCGCATGTTCCTCGTTCCCCGCGACACCATCGCTGCCTTCGTTCCCGCGAACGCCGTGCTGTACGCGCACGCCGACGGACGGGCCGCGTCCGAAGCGCTGCTCTCCACCTCATCGCAGCTGCCCGCGGGCGTGCACCCCGACGAGGTCGCGGTCTTCATCGTGCCGGGCGACGACGCGCCGCGTCACGGCACCATGCTCGCCTGGCGCGCGCCTTTCCGGCCGTCCGAAGAAGAACGGCGCATCCTCGGTGAACGCGGCGCCGACGCGCTCGACGACCGGCACTACCTCGTCCACGACGGCACGCTCGACACCGCGGCGCGGGTCGCCATGGCCGCGCACGCCTCGTTCGCCGACGACCGCGGTCGCCGGCGAGCGCTCGCGCTGCTGCGCTCCGCCTTCCCCGTCCAGATCTACGCCGTCCCCGCGTCGCTCCTGCCGTCCGCCGCGGCCGAGACGCTCGCCGGTCTCCAGGACGAACCCTTGGGAGCGATCGTCGGCGGCATCACGCTCCGGAACGGCTCGTTCATGGCCAGGCTGATGAAGCTCGAGACGGCCGCGTCGCGCCGCTCGCTCTTCGGCTATCGCGCTTCCGCCGGGCACGCCGACAGGCCGGGCATCGAACGCATCGACGCCGACGTCGCGGTCGCGGAGATGTCGCCCAGCATCGACCTGTCCAGAGTGCTGCTCGGCGCCGGGACCGCCGCCGAAGGCACTGACCGCGCGATGCTCGCCGAGGCCGGCGTCGCGTTCCGTGCCGCCCTTTCCTCGCCGTACGCGCTGTGGCTCAACGCGGCTGGCGGACGAACGTCCTCGCTCGCCTGGTTCCCGGGCGTGGCCCCGAAAGAAGCCCGCCGCATCACGGCCGGGTACTACGCCGCCGCCCATCCGGACCACGCGCCTTTCGCCCTGCCCGACGGCGACGCCGCGATCGAATACCGGCTGAACGCCCCCATTGCGGCGGCGGACGATAACGACGCCGTGATCGGTTCCGGCGACGCACGGCTGCTGGTCGGTTCCGACGGCGTTCATGGCTCGCTCATCGCCACGGACCCGTCCCTCCTCGCCGCCTTCCGCGACGGTTCGGCGCGGGGTGCCGCCCCGACCCCGTGTCCGACCGGCCCCGACAATTCCCTCGTCCGGGTCAAAGAACCTGCCAAGACCCTGGCCCCGTGGCCCAAGCTTGCAGGCTATGCGACGACTTACGGCATCCATGATCTGACGCTGGGATTAACTGTGGATAACGAGGTCGTTATCTGTGGATACACTGGCAGTACTGTGGATAACTTAGGGGGATAAGCCCGACCCTTGAACAAAACCCGTGTTCACTTCATCCACACGATAGCGAAAATTCCGCTCCACCCAGCGGTTTTTTTGATGCTCTGTGCTGATTGACCGGCCTCCTGAAAATTGGTATACTGATGGCACGAGGGTAAGGCACCTTACAATCCAATGCAGAAGAGAAATGCTCCGGACGCAAACCCCGTCGGGACCGTTTCCCTCTTCTTTACTCATCCTTTTGCCGCTTCTTGAATACCAAAACAAAATTCAAAAAAAGGCATTCGGTATCCCCCGCTTACCCTTGGGGGCTCCACCGGGGATAGGTAGAGAAGGCTTTGTTCTTTCACCTCGGGCAATGATTGTCCGTTCGGGTGTCTTCATTCCGTTCCAGATCCCTGGAACCGAGCGATGACACCCGGCAACGGGCACATTCCAGAGGACTTTATCGGCGCCAGTGAGGCATGAATACTTCTTCGGCCAAAAACTTCTGGTGCCGATTTTCTTTTTGCAAAAAAACGACTTTCTTCACCCCGTTTTTGCCCAGGCTGGGGCAAAATTTGCCTTTGTCCGGGGGGATAGTATACTGGGGGTCGATACCCATTCCGCGGCCCCGGTCGCCTTTTTATGACCAAAGAATTTCTCCAGGAAGCCGAGACCCTGCTCAAAAAGGAAGAGAAGCGCCTGCAAGACGAGCTGGCCGAGTTCTCCAAGCAGAATCCCAAGAACAAGGATGATTTCGACGCCCAATTCCCGAACATGGGCGACAAGGAGGACGAGAACGCCGAGGAGGTCAACATGTACAGCACCAACCTGACGCTGGAGAGGACCCTCGAAGCCTCGCTTCGCGACGTCGAAAAGGCGCTCGAACGGATCCATAAGGGAACGTACGGCACCTGCAAATACTGCAACAAGGAGATCGACGAGAAGCGCCTGCGCGCCAGGCCCGCGTCGAGCTCGTGCATCGACTGCAAGAAATCGTTCACCCAGGAATTCTAGACGCTATGACGGCGGCGCACGGCGACCTCCGCGCGGCCGAGATGGAGTTCCGGACGCAGACGCTCGCGAAGGAGGAACAAAGAACGATCAAAGAACGGCAAAGACCGTGGCTGTGGTATGCGGCTGCGGTCTTGTGCTTCGTGCTGGACCGGTTCCTCAAGGAGCTCGCCCTGGCCCGCGGCACGGACGAGCATCCGGGCGCGTTCTCGTTCTCGCTCTTCCGCAACCAGGGCATTGCTTTCAGCCTGCCGCTCCCCCCGAACGTGTACTGGCCGGCGGCGATCGTCATCTTCGCGCTGCTTTTCGTCTTCTTCGTCAGGTCGCTGTCGCGCGACAAGGTCCGCGCCGGCATCCTCTTCCTGGTCATCCTGGGGGCGATCTCCAACCTCGCCGACCGCTATCTGTACGCGGCGACCATCGATTACCTCATTTTCTTCGGCCGCTCGGCCGTGAACGTCGCCGACGGCATGATAGTCTTCGGCCTCGCGTCGCTGTACTTTACCTCGCCCAAGAAACCCTCAGCGGACGCGATGAAGCAGTAACGGTATCGTCAGATGTATGCGCCCGGTCTCACCCTTCAGACGGGTGAGTTTTCGTATCGGGATGTCGCCGCGGTCCTGCACGTGCTGCGGCGTCTTGTGGGCCGCGGCGCTGCCGGCCAGGTGCACCGCGTGCTTGCCCATCCTGGCCGCGAGATCGTCCACGGCGGCGTAGAGCTTCTGCATCTTCTCGAGCCTGAGCGCCGGCTC
The DNA here is from genome assembly GCA_035495855.1 of Binatia bacterium. Taxonomy (GTDB): domain Bacteria; phylum Patescibacteriota; class Patescibacteriia; order SG8-24; family SG8-24; genus JAHFIW01. Next base: position 21,276 of record DATJFD010000009.1, read on the forward strand.
GAACAACGAGAGCTGCGCGGCGCCGCCCGGCTCGAGGCCAAGGAGCACCACGCCGGTCGCGCGGTATTGCGTCCGGGGACGATACATCGTCTCGAAGGCGTCGCGGACGATGTCGACGACGTCCATCGGGTACGCCGTGGCACGCGTGAAGGCGGCCTCGACCGCGGCGTGGCGGAACTCCTGCGTCTTGAGAAAAAAGACCGCGCCGTGCGCCAGGAGCTTGTGGCGCCGCGCCTTGATGCAGGCGTTCTCCACGTTCTTGAGCAGCTGCGCGAAGACGTAGGACTTGTCCGCGGACGGCGGCGTGAAGGTGCGCGTCTTGCCGATGGTGTAGTACGACGATTTTTCCTCGGTCGTGACCGGGTAAACCGATTCGCCGTTGAGCTCGGCCCACAGTTCCTGATGCGGCTTGGTGAAGTGCTTGGCGATCCAGGCCTCGTCGCGCCGCGCCAGGTCGAGCGAATCCTTGATGCCGAGCTGGCGGCAGTAGGCGGCGGTGCGCGCGCCGATGCCCCAGAGCTTCTCGACGTCGAGCCCGGCGAGGAACTCGTGGATCTTCGTGCCGGGGATGGCCGTGAAGCCGTCCGGCTTGTTGCGCTTCGAGGCGATCTTGGCCAGCACCTTGGAGAGCGACAGGCCGACCGTCACGGTGATGCCGAGCTCGGCCTGGATGGCCGTCTTCATGCGCTTGGCGATGTCGACGTACGAAGCGCGCAACGGCCGGCGCAGGCCGGTGATGTCGGCGAAGGCCTCGTCGATGGAGTACTCCTCCACGATGTTCGTGAACCGCCGCATGATCTCGAACATGCGCTTCGAGAACAGCGAGTAGGTCTCGTAGTCCGACGGTACGATGATGGCGTCGGGGATGATCTTCTTCACTTCCCACAGCGGCGTGCCGCGCGCCACGCCCTTGGCCTTGGCCTCGTAGCTCGCGGCCGCGACGATGCCGCGCTCCTTGCCGGTGATGACCGCGCGGCCCTTCCACTCCGGATGCATGGCCTGCTCGACCGATGCGAAGAAGGCGTCGCCGTCGATGTGGACGATAGCGCGGGGCCAGGAACCGATCATGAGGGGGCCGTGGGGCATAGGATTGACGGGAGGCTGCTGAAAAGTTAGGCTCGGCGGTACCGTTTCGAAGCTTCGAGCGCCAAGCTTCGAGCTTGAAGCTCGGGGCTCGGAACTTGAAGCTCCGGCGAAGCTCTTTCCAAGGAGGCAACGATGCACTTGCTGACGTTCGCCGCTTCTCTTTATAAGAAGCTGGCCAAGGCCCGACCGGCGACGCGCGACCGGGTGAAGGCCATCCTGACCGAGGTGCTGGAGGGCGGCGCCATCCCGCTCGGCATCCACAAGGACGCCGTCGGCGACGACGCCTACTGGTGGCTGCTCCATGACGCCTCGCGCTTCCCCACGGAGGACGCGATGATGGACGCGCTCGAAGCACGCAGCCCCCGCGGCATGAAGATGGTCGTCCTGCGACTGTGAGACCGCCCGCTCCCGGACGGTCTTTTTTAGTACCTGCGGATGACCGCGGTCACGACCCCGGCGATCTTCAGCTCCTCTTCGGCGACGATCGGCCGGTAGGCCTTGTTCGCAGGCACGAGCGTGACCCTGCCGCCGCGACGCTCGAAGTACTTGATGGTCCATTCGCGGTCGACCTCGGCGACCACGACGTCCCCGGCCTTCGGTTCGCGTCCGCGTTCGAGGATGACCATGTCGCCCGGCCTGATGCCGGCGTCGATCATCGAATCGCCCGAGACCTTCAGCATGAAACTGGCCTCGCGGTTCCGGATGAGCCAGTCGTCGAGCGAGATGGTGTCGATGTTCTCTTCCTCGGCCGGGGACGGCCAGCCGGCGGCGACGGTGCCGAGCACCTTCACCGGACGGAAGAGGCGGCCGGGGACGATCTTGCCCGCCGCGTCCTTGCAGACGATGCCGGCCTCCTGCCATTTGCGGACGAGGTACTGCGCGGCGTTCTTGGACCTGAACTTGAGCAGGGCGGCGAGTTCGCCGTAGCTCGGCATGCGCTTGTGGTCCCTATGGAACTTCTTGAGTTTGGCGAGATGGTCGGAGGTCTTGGTCATGGCGGTTTTCCACAATTCGGGGACAGTCCCCCCGTTGTGGACAGCTTACTGTACGTTCGTACAACACGTCAAGCAAAAGAAAAACGGCCCTTAGGGGCCGGAAGAACGAGAACGACATCAGGCGGTCGTGCGCCGTTCGCACCCGCATTCCGCGGAATGCGTCGCCCAGAAGGCGACCTCGATCGCCTTCCCGCAATGGGTGCAGCGCATGCAGCACGGCATGGCGTGCGCTTCGACCTCCCCGTCGGGGTCGCCATGACAGGTGCAATCGCACTCCTCATCCATCGTCTGTTCCTGCGACATCGGACTGCCTCCCGTAGCTTGCCGTGGACCGGAAAAGAGCAATGCGGGAAGTCTAACATGCGTTCCGTTGCTGCCAAGGGTCGACGCGCGGGAACGAAAGGCCGCCCCGGCGATGGGGCGGCGAGAGCGTCACCCGTCCTTGCGGACGGAGACCATGGCGAACGTCGAAAGCGCGACGACGATCGCCAGTCCGGCGTACGGGAACGAGGGTCCCATGCCGAACGCGGAAGCGGCCAGCGTGACGGCGATGATGGCGGCGCCGAGACCGGCGATGAGCATCGCGAGCACGCCCGTGCCGGCGGCGCCGGCGAAACGCGCGGGCGCAGCGACGAACAGGAACGCCGCGACGGCGGCGATGGCCGCGAGCGACAGCGTGGCGAGCAGCGCGAGCGGCGTTTCCGGCGGTCCCGTGAGCCGGACGATCAGGAGCGACGAAAGAACTACGTAACAGGCCCCGGCGGCGGGATGAAAGAGCAGCTTCCTCAACACATGCCTGCCTCCTTGCACGGATCACCTTCACGGAAGGGCGCCCCCACCGTAGCAGGGATGGCGGCAACAAAAAATGACCCCGCGAAGGGATCATCCTGAAAGCATCAGCCAGGTTCCCGGCCGACCGTCGCTCTCGCACAGAGGGACCGCCGAGGCCATGAGCTCGAGGAGCGACGCGAGCCTTTCCGCGCGCGACGCGTCATCCATGATGACGGACGCCGCCCAATACAGGATGGCTTCCTCCAGGCCGTTCCAGGCGCCGAGCGTCAGCACGTCGCCGAGCGAGGTCGTCATGCCCATCCAGGACAGGCCGCCGATCGCGGGGCGCAGCGAGCGTTCGAACGCCGCGCGCAGTCCGCTGCCGAGCGCGCGATGGAACGGCGGATAGAGCGCCTGCGCGACGCCGCCGGACGCATCCGCATGCTCGCGCATGAGCCGCAGCCACAGGCCGTCCTTGATGGTGACGCCGCTGGCCGTCAGATGTCGCGCGCGTTCGCCGCGGGTCATGCCCGAAAGCATGGCGCTCACGGACAGGGTCTCGACAGCGGCGACCGGCGAACCGATGGCCGCGGCGATGATGCCAGCCGCGCGGACCTCCGCGACCTCCGACGAAGGAGCGAGCGCGTACGCGCCCGTCTCCGCCTTGAGAAAGAACGGCTCGAGCCGCTCCGTCACCGTTGCGACGAGGCTCTCCCGTCCGCATTCCCGAAGGAAACGTTCCAATACTGCACGGTCCGTTCCCATCCTCCACCTACCCTTCCGAAGCAAGGGACCTCCGCGGGCATTGGACGCCCGGCACCCCGGATTGTCAACGCACTTGCGCCCATCCGGATGCCCTGCTAAGAACCCGCCGCCTTCCTTCGCTCTCGACTCTAAACTCTAAACTCTCGACTCTCGTTATGGCATCGATCATCCATTCGGCGGCGCTCGTCGGCATCGACGCGACGCCCGTTGGCGTCGAGGCGGACATCGCCCAGGGCCTGCCGAACTTCGTCATCGTCGGGCTGCCCGATGCCGCGGTCCAGGAATCGAAGGAACGCATCAAGACCGCGCTCAAGAACGGCGGATTGCCGTTCCCGCGTACGCGGCTCACGGTGAACCTCGCGCCCGCGGACATAAAGAAAGAAGGACCGTCGTACGATCTGCCCATCGCGGTCGCCATCCTGGAGGCGAGCGACACGGTGCCGAAACCCGAAGGGACGAAACGCCTGTTCGTCGGGGAGCTCGGGCTCGACGGCGGCGTGCGGCCGGTGCGCGGGATACTGGCCGTCGCGCTGATGGCCGCCGAACGCGGCTATGACGAGCTCTACGTACCCGAAGCCAATGCCGGAGAAGCGACCCTCGCCTCCGGCATTCGCGTTTTCGGGGTCCCGTCGCTGCCGGCGCTCATGCAGCATCTCATCGGCGCGGCGCCGCTCTCCCCCGCCGAACCGCGGCAATGGGCGTCCGCTGCCGCGACGCCGCCGGACTTCGACCTCGCGGCCATCGTCGGCCAGCCGCACGCCAAGCGCGCGCTGGAGATCGCCGCGGCCGGCGGCCACAACGTCCTGCTCTCCGGGCCTCCCGGCTCCGGCAAGACCATCCTCGCGCGCGCCGTCACCACCATCCTGCCGGCGATGACGCGCGAAGAGGTGCTCGAGGTCACGAAGATCGCGAGCGTCGCGGGCACGAACGACGCCGGCGCCGCGGTCATCGCCGAGCGCCCGTTCCGCGCCCCGCACCACACCGCCTCGGGCGTCGCGCTCATCGGCGGCGGCACATGGCCGCGTCCCGGCGAGGTCAGCCTCGCGCACCGCGGCGTGCTGTTCCTCGACGAGCTCCCGGAATTCCCGCGCGCCGCGCTCGAGAACCTGCGGCAGCCGCTCGAGGACGGCTGGGTCACGGTCTCGCGCGCGAACGGGACGGTGCGCTTCCCGGCGAAGTTCATGCTCGTCGCCGCCCAGAACCCGTGCCCCTGCGGCTTCGCGTCGGACCCGGAACAGGCCTGCGCCTGCACGGCCGCGCAAGTCCTCCGTTACGGCCGCAAGATCTCCGGGCCGCTCCTGGACCGCATCGACCTCCATGTCGAAGTGCCCAAGATCAAAGTAGGAGAGCTGCTCGGCGACGCGCGGGCTGAGCCTTCGTCCGCGGTCCGGGCGCGCGTGCAGGCGGCGCGCGACCGCGCTTATGCCAGGCTCAAGGCACACGGCATCTACACCAACGCCGAGATGCGCCACGCGCTCCTCAAGCGGCTCTGCCCGCTGCCTGCGGACGCGGACGACCTGCTCAAGGACGCGGCGTTCCGGCTCAAGCTTTCGGCACGCGCGGTCATCCGGGTCATCAAGCTCGCGCGGACCATCGCGGACCTCGAGGGCGCGGAGGCCGTCACCGCGCCGCACGTCGCCGAGGCGCTCCATTTCCGGGAACGGCGCGCGGCCTAGGTCTTGCCAGAGCGACGGCGCCGTGGAAGCATGGTCGTGTTCTTTAGCATCGGAGGAACCCGTCATGGAAGGCCATGCGCCGACCGAAGCCGATTTCACCAAGACGCTCACCATCGTCCTGCTCGCCGAATACTTCGCCGTGGCGGCCGCGCACGCCGCGAGCATCGCGCTCGCCGACGGTCCCGCGACGATCGCGCTCTGCGCCAAGATCGCCTCGTACTGGCTGTTCGGCGGCGTGCTCGCCATCAATCTCTGCACGCTCGCGGGCGCCTTCGCCATGCGCCGCTCGGAGAACGCTGCGTTCGCGCGGACGTCGCTCACGATGACCGCGGCGCAGGTCATGATCCTCGCTGCGAGCTACATGAACGGACGCCTCGCGTTCCAGGCCGGCGCCGCGGCGCTCACCGCGCTGATGCTCTTCGCCGTCTCCCGCACCGAAGGGAATTTCCTTCGACCGAACCCGCGCTGATCAGCGCGGGTTTTTTGATCTTCGTCCGGTCCGCGTTCACCGCCCGGCTGGATGCGATGTGCGTCGCGCAGGCGCCGGTCCGGACCGGAGCCGTACTCGAGTACGGTGAGGACCGGACCGCGCCTCGCGGCGCGCAGCGCGCCAGCCCGGCGGTTCCCGTCTCAGAAAGGAGGTTTAAAAAAGGCCCCGCCACGCAAGTGCGTAACGGGGCCGTGCCCTTTCATGCGACCATGATCGCCCAGACGTCGGGCTTTCCGACGATCTCTCCGACCGGGACCGCTTTCGGCAGGAGCCCGATGAGCGGCTCGATCCTCTCGAGCACCTGGTCCTGGCGCGCGAGCGCGAAGCCCCAGTAGTGGAACAACGCGGAGCGGAAGCACTCGAACGGCAGCTTGTCGGGCGCGGGCTGCAGCGCGATGTGAAGCGGGACCGCCTCGCCGTAGTGGAAGTGGCGGCGATGCGAGTCGTACTTCTTGCTGCCCAGCGCGGTGATGAGCCGGAAGCCGAACAGGCCTTCCATCGCGCGGTCGAGGGCCCGATCGCGGTCGATGCGCGGCGCCCGTCCGGCCATGAAGTCCGCGTGCGGGACCGGCAGGAACCCGCGGATGAAGCGGCCGCTCGCCATGAACACGGCGGTGCGGACCTCCTCGAATCCGACGCTGGCGCCGGGCACGAGGCGGTACTCGTTCCCGATCATCCGGTCGATGACGGGCTGGACCGTCGCGGTGACCCGGGTCATGAGGGCTCGGGCGGCCACGTTCTCGGCGTCGTCGTACTGCGGCGGACGGAAATTCGTTGCAGGCATCGATGCCTCCTGGGGGATGTGGGTTGAAGGTGCGCGTTTCCAGGAACGGAAACGGCTTAGATTAGCATAGTTTAGAGGCTTTGTCAACCCTGCCGGCCGCCTGGCCGGACGGTTTGACGCTGCCGCGGTCTTAGGCTAAGGTGGGCTGTTCCTGCGGCATCCGCAGGACGTTCTTTGCACCCGAAAAATAGACAGACAAAGGAGCGGACATGAGACGCATCAGCATCTGGGAGGCGCTCGGCGCCTTCGCCATCGCCGCCGCGTTCGCGTTCCTCGTGAGCGGCGGCATCGGACTCATCCGGCACGTCTCGACCGGCAACGACATCGAAGCCGCGACGGACGAGCGCAACGCGCTGCGCATCATCGAGGGCCAGACGGGCGCGGACCAGCACAACCTGCTGCCCGCCATCCGTTCCCTGCGGGAAATGTTCGAACATGACCCGCAGATGACCGTCGAGCGTGCGCTGCAGCTCGCCTCCGGCATGGGAAACGCCCAGCCGAACTGGCTCAATGAGGTCGCGCCGAGTCCCCGTTGGGCCGTGCTCGCGCCGCTCACCGACCCGTCGGTGCGCGAACGCCTGCAGGCCCTCAACGCAAGGGATCATCTCGACGACGTCCTGCGCAACGGGGCGAGACCGTCCGAACGCATCGCGATCCCCGCGATGCCGCCGTACTGGTCGCGCCTCGAGATGTTCTACTGGTATCTCGCGGGCTGCGTCGTGTTCGCGCTCATCTACGGCATCCGCGCGTCCATGGACCGGAAGCATCCGATCCTCGACGCGCCGTGGGGAAGCGTCCCGTGCCTGCTGGCCTTCGCGGCCGCTGCGCCGGCGACCGTCCCCTCAATCATCGCCTACGGCGTCTGGCGGCTCTTCGCCGCCGAGGTCCCGTGGGCCGAACGATGGCGTTCGTTCACGCATGGCGCCGCCGTGCTCGGTTACCGGTTCCGGCTGTTCCGCCGGCTGCCGCCTGCCGTGCTCGCGCCCGCCGCGCCGATCGCCGCGTCATCGTCCCGCGTCGTCGCCGCCTCGACCCCCGCCCCCTCGCCTGCGCCGCAGGCCGTGGAACGGGATGAAGAGGAAGGGAACGAAGAGGTCGGCGATGACGGGCCCGAATGGTTCGTCATCCATCCCGACGAGCTGCTCGGCAGGGAACATCTCCTGCAGCAGGCCGGCGTGCCGTACTTCCCGATCACCATCGGGGTGCCCGAGCATCTCAAGGCCTTCGCCGTCGAAGCTTCCAGGATCGACGACTTCGAGCGCGCGCTCGATCTCG
>DATJFD010000010.1:0-10879 GCA_035495855.1 Binatia bacterium
GGGTGTCTGCCAGTCGAAACCGGCGGAAACCGACGTCCGTGCCGCCCTTATCGTACGGGCCGAAGCCTGACAATAAGGGGATCCCCCTCCATTTCGCCTTTCGGGAGTTCGGTGGAATTCAGTAAGGAACGAGGGACCATATCAGATATCCACAAGTTTGTCAAGAGTACCTGACACTCCGTGCGAACAAGCCTTAAATAGGGTCAAAATAAATTGACAAATGGCCAACAATCTTAGAGAACCCGTCAAAAAAAACCGGCCCGTAAGGCCGGTTTTTCCGCTTTCGACTTTAAACTCTCGACTTTCGACTCGCTCAAATCGTCATGATCCCCCGGGTCGCGGCCCGGGGCCAAGGAAGCGCAATGAGGCGGATGTCGCCGCTTCCTTGGTCTATATGGTCATGATCTCTCTTTCCTTCTCATCCCCGATGTTCTTGATGCGGTCGTTCATGCCCGCGGCGGTCTTATCGAGCTGCTCCAGGAGCTTATATTTCTCGTCCTCGCTGATCTCCTTCTCCTTTTCGGCCTTCTGGATCTCGCCCTTGGCCTCGTCGCGGACGTTCCGGACGCTCTTCCGGGCGTGCTCGAGCTTCTCGCCGAGCGTCTTCACGAGCGCCTTGCGCGTCTCCTCGGTGGGGGCCGGGATCATGATGCGGACCTGCGTGCCCTGGACCGAGGGGTTCAGGCCGAGCTTGGCCTCCTGGATGCCCTTCTCGATGCCTTTCACCAGGCTCTTGTCCCACGGCTCGATGAGGATCGAGCGCGGGTCCGGGATGGTGATGCTGGCAAGGCCCGAAAGCGGGGTGCGGGCGCCGTACGCCTCGACCATCACGCCCTCGACGATGCCGGGGTTGGCGCGGCCGGTGCGCAGCGCGGAGATGTCGGACTTCAAGAAATCGATGACCTGCTGGAACTTGGGATGGATCGTGGAGAGATAGTCTTGGGGCATACGTAAAGAGGTTGTAGGTGGTAGGTTGTAGGGCCTTTGCCGACCCAAACACTACTACCTACCACCTACAACCTACAACCTCCCTTATTGCTTGAACCTCGTCATGCCGAGGTAGAGGATGTTCGGATTGGTGCGGTCGACGAGCAACGCGGTCGCGGCGCGCGTGCTCGGCAGCTTCTTCGGCACCCAGTTCGCGCCGCCGTTCGGCGAGCGGTAGAAGGTCGTGGAGGTGCCGTAGTAGAGGCTGTTCGCGTCCTTGGGGTCGACGGCCACGGAGTAGATGAGCGTGGTGCCGGCCGGCGTGAGCAGGTCGATGGCGTCCCACTTGTTGCCGCCGTCGGTCGAGCGGATGAGGCCGTACTTGGAGGCGAGCACCAGGGTATCGGGGTCGCTCACGCCGATCGCGAGGTCGTAATATTCCTTGGAGCCGCTGAAGTCCTTGTACGCCTCGCTCATGTCGGCCCAAGTCCCTCCCCCGTCGTCCGACCGCCAGACGCCGTTCGTCTTGGTGGCGACGTACACGTGCCTGCTGTCGGCCGCGTTCATGGCGACCTTCATGATGGCGTTCTGGAAGGACTTCACGGGCGTCCAGGAGACGCCGGCGTCGGTGCTCTTGAGCAGGTCGCCCGCGTTGTTCGCGACCCACAGGATCTTCGGGTTGTAGAAGTCGACGGCGACCGCGGAGGTCAGCTTGTCGAGGCGCGAGTCGAGGTAGGTGGTGTTCCAGGTGCGCGAGCAGTCGTCGGACTTCAGGAGCTTGTTCTCGACCGCGACGTAGATGGTGCACTTGTCCTTGGAGTCGACGGCGATCGACGGCACGCGGCCGCGGTTGAGCTGCGCCGGCTGCATCCAGGACTCGCCGCCGTCATAGCTGTAGAACATGCCGTTGTCGGACGTGCCGATGTAGATGGCGTTCGGGTCGCCGGGGTCCTGCAGGATGAAGCTCACGTTGGCGTTGCTGATGGAGCGCTTCTCGCCCGTGGTCGTGGGGATGGCGGTCTTCTGCGCCCACTGGTCGCCCTTGTTGGCGGTCTTGAAGACGCCGCCGTCGGAGGCCGCGTTGGTCGACGGACCGGAATTGAACGAAATGCAGCCGGCGCCGACGAGGAGCAGGCCCGCGATGATCACGCCGCCGATGGAGTGGGACTTTTTCATAACAATGCGCCTTGCGCGCTGAAGATGGTCTGAGCGGCCGGGAAACGCCGCGGCCTTATCCTTCTTATTGTAGCATTTCCGCGCGCTCCTCAAAAGACGAGGGAGACCCGCTCGAGCGCCGCCCGGGGCGCCACGTTGGCGTCGATGAGCCGGCGGCTGTCTCCCAGGACCGCGAGCGCCGCGGCGGGGTCCATGCTCTCGGCCCAGGCCGCGAGCCTGTCGCGGACGTCGACATGCACGACGCGGTCGTCCTGGCCGAGGCGCAGGAGCATGGCGTCGCGCAGCAGCTCGGCCGCAAGGTCGAGCCAGTCGCGGGCGCGGTCGACGGCGTCGAGGAAAGGGAGCTTCGGAGGGACGGCGCGTTCGATGGCCGCGAACCGGTCGGCGATCGCGGAGGACGGCATGGCGAGGATGGCCTCGCGCAAGGTGAACATGCCGGCGAGCGCGCCGGGGTCCTGCGCGTACGAGAGCGCCGCGCCGGGCCTCCCGCCCGCGAGCCGCGCGTAGAGGTCGGCCTTGTCCTGGGCCACGCCGCGCAGCGCGAGCGCGTCCGCGATGACGGACGCAGGCACGCGGTGCAGCCTGATGACCTGGCAGCGCGAGACGATCGTCTCCATGACCTGCTCCGCGCCGGCGGCGGTCAGCAGCAGCACGGTCTTCTCGCGCGGCTCCTCGAGCGTCTTCAGCAGCGCGTTGGCCGATTCCTTGTTGAGGAGATGGGCGCCGTCGAGGATGCAGGCCTTCCAACCGTTCATCATCGCGCCGAGCGCGAGCCGTCCGGTGAGCGCGTGGACCTGCTCGATGGTGATGCCGGCGCGCGGCTTGCCGGTCTTGGCGTCGCGCTCGCGTTCGACGAAGAAGAAGTCGGGATGGGTGTCGGGGTCGGCGACGCCGAGCATTGACGCGGCGAAACGGCGGGCGAACGCGGCCTTGCCGACGCGCTCCGGGCCGACGAGCAGGTAGGCGTGCGCGAGCCTACCGGTCTCTCTGGCCCGATCGAGGAACTCGGCGGCCGCGGCGTTGCCGATGAAGCCGTCCGTCCAGGGCGATGCGGCGTTGTCCTCCTTCCGCGCGTCATGCATAGGAGCCAAGCATACGACAACCAGCCTTAAGGGGGAAGTCGCGAACATAAGCTCAAAAACTGTCAGCCACTCTTGACAAAATGGTCATTCCGTGCTATTGTGCGTGAGCCACGATGGCAATGTGCCCAAGTCGTGCCGCACCTGTCCTTTCACCCACATCAACCCGCATTTGGAGGAAACCATGAAGAACGGATTTGAGATCTCCGAGGGTACGTACGCCTTCTACCGCGACGGCGACGAGGTCGTCGAGGTCGCGCAGTGCCACCCCGCGTTCTACTGCACCCGCGTCGACGGCGTCTACCGCACCCCGCTCCCCCCGCTCTCGGACCGCGAGCTCCCCGCCTTCGACTTCGAGGACGAGATCATCGCGCGCCTCGACGGCGACGTCGTCGACGAGGATGAGCTCGAGGCGCTGGGCTTCGACGATCTCTTCATCGAGGAGATCGAGCGCGAGCCCGTCCGCATCGCCGCCTTCGCCGCGCCGGCCCCCGCCGTGCACGACGTCGCCAGCGACGACATCGCGCCCGTCGTCACGGTCCTCCGCCGCCGCGCGGTGACGCCCAAGGCGATCGCCGCCGACAGCGAGGCCCTGCCCGCGGTCCTCAGCCCGCGCCGCGCGGTGCTCGCCGGCCCCAAGGTCGTCCTCAAGGAGACCGGTCCCGACGACCACTCCTGGAAGGGCAACACCACGAACGGGCGTCAGTTCGCCCGCCACCGCTAGGCCTCTCGGCCAGCACACGCCCCCGATCCGCGCTTTGCGGATCGGGGGCTTCGACGTTTAGAGGGAAGTACCCAGTACCCAGTACTCAGTACACGGAATCGAGGCGGACCTCTGTTTACTGAGTACTGTTTACTGGGTACTCACTTATCCACAGCCACGCGCATCGCAAGATGGCGTGGTCATTTTTTTCGATGGTTGCGCGTGATTTCCAAAAAAGTGTCAGACATTTGACACTTTTTTGCTGCTCCCCTACGCTCGCCCGTGACCCATGGGTTCATTCATAACTCACATCCCCCGATCCGCTATGCGGTCACCGAAGATCCTCTTCGCGCTCGGCATGCTCGCCGCAGCCGGCGTCGCCGCCACGGCGCTCGCCGCGCACGCCGAACGGCGCGCGATTCCCGTCGCCGAAGCCGTCAGGGCCATGTTCGCCGACCTCGAAACGGCAGCGAAGCGAGAACAGGCGCGCGGCTGCCCCGACAGCGGCGCGTCCGGCGACGGTCCGTGCGCGGCCGCGAGGGCCAAGCTGGACGCTATGCACGACGACGCCGTGAACGCCGCGGACGCCGCGATCGCGCGGCCCGCGACCGAGCGCGCGGCCGCGATCGCCGCCATCCGCGCGTTCAGGACGAACGACTGGCTCGAAGTCGACTACCGGTCGACGTCGCCGAACCCGTACAAGGACGGAGAGGAGAAGATCGAGATCTATGCCGACGACAAAGGATTCGAATATTGGATCGACCCCGCACGCGACGTCCTGGTCCAAGCTGGTCCGGGTGCGGGTCTGCATCCGGCGCCACGAAAGGCTCGACCGGACGCCCGCCTCCCCGTTCCCGAGCTGAGGTCGCGGGCGCTCGCCATCCTGGAACGGCAGATGCCGGGCTTCGGCAAGCGCAAAAGCTCGCTGCATCCGCTCGAGGACCACAAGGACAAACTGGTGTACTTCTTTCGCTGGGACGATTTCTCCCAGCCAGCGAAGGAATCGGAGATGCCGCCCTTCGTCCAGGTGGCGCTCTACGCCGACGGCGAGCTCGCGAGCTACACGGATACCCTGACCCGCTGACCTATGCCGAGGTTTCGGACCATCATCGCGTCGGCCGCCGCGGCCCTGGCGCTGGCAACTGCCGCGCCCGCGCTCGCGGTCGGCACCGTCACCATGGCGAACGGCGGGCAGAACTTCACGGCCTCCGGACCGTCGGCCTACTGGCATTACGACCAAGGCCAGGGGTATTGCGGACATTATGCAACGTGGTGTTCGCCGGCCAACGCGCAATGGACGTACGTGAACCACGCGTACGGCGACGTGAACTCCGCGACGTGGAGGAACCCGTACGCCGTGTCCGCGCCGGAGTTCGCGAGCGCCTTCATCCCGGCGAGGAACGCCACGGCGACGGCGCACTACACGCTGCGTTACAACTACGGCTCGTACTGGTCGCGGGACGTCGATCAGCGCCCTTTCTACGACCAATGGGTGCGGATCAACGCCACCGGCCTCGCGATGCTCGACACGGTCATGCTGGGCGACCAGTCCTGGTACGGGACGGCGAGCGACAAGGTCGCGTTCGATGAAATAAAGATAGAGAACTGAAAACGCGCTGAGGGAACGCGACGCGACAAGCTCGGGACAGACCGGCCGACCCATCGGGAAGGCCGGTCTTCTCGTTCATTGGGTTAGGGACTGGAGCCGGCCTGCCTGGGGCATTCCAACGAAAGCCGGCCGTCCGGTCAGGCCAGCGGGTGGCGCGGCGAACGGGGACCCCGACCGCCCGCAGTGCCCCTGTGGCCGAGGACGAGTCGGGGTGGTCGCCGCGACAGGACCCGCGGGATGCATATATGGGTCCCGCTGATTGACAATGGCCAGTTTTAAACCTATGCTTCGCTGTTCCTCGACCATCCCTCCGGACGGCCGCGGAAGGTCCTTTCCACCGCAAATGCTTCAACAAGAAGGAGGCAGACCGTGGACGCAAAACTCCCGATCCTTGCCCATCGCGACGAGATCGTCGGCGCCGTGCGCTGTCATCAGGCCGTGGTCATCGCCGGCGAGACCGGCAGCGGCAAGACCACCGTGGTGCCGCGCTTCCTCCTGGAGGCGGGCGCGGACTGCGGCGGCCTCATCGGCGTCACCGAACCGCGCCGCATCGCCGCCGTCTCGGTCGCGAACTACGTGGCCGGAGAGCTCGGCGAAGAGGTCGGCGGCACCGTCGGCTACCAGATCCGCCACGAGAACCGCACCGACCCGAAGGCGACGCGCATCAAGTACATGACGGAGGGCGTGCTCCTCCGCGAGATGCTCGCCGACCCGATGCTCCGCAAGTACGGCGTCATCGTCCTCGACGAGGTGCACGAGCGCAACGTCAACCAGGACCTGCTCCTGGCGCTCGTGAAGGACCTCATGCCGAGGCGCCCGGACCTGCGCGTCATCGCCATGTCGGCGACCATCGACGAGGAACGCTTCGCGGCGTATCTCGGCGCGCCGATCGTGCGCATCAAGGGACGGATGTTCCCCGTGCAGATCGAGTACGCCTTCGAGACGCCCTCCGACCACGTCGAGGCCGCGGTCGCCATGACCGAGGAGATGCTCCGCCGGACGATCGGCGACGTCCTCGTGTTCATGCCCGACTACGAGTCGATCCGGCAGACGATGGAGCTGCTCGCCGAAACGCCGCCCGTCAAGGTCGGCAACGTGCAGGTCCGTCCTCTCTTCGGCAGCCAGTCGCCGGACGAGCAGCGCGCGGTGTTCGACCGCGAGGGCCGCAGCGTCATCGTCGCGACCAACGTGGCCGAGACCTCGGTGACGCTCGACGGCGTGACCGCGGTCGTCGACACGGGCCTCGTGAAGGAGATGCGCTATTACCCCTCCACGTCGATGTCCGCGCTCAAGGTGGTGCGGCATTCGAAGGCCGGCTGCGATCAGCGCGCCGGCCGCGCGGGCCGGACCGCGCCGGGCATCTGCGCCCGGCTCTACGCGAAGGACGACTACGAGGACCGCCGGCCCTTCACCGTGCCGGAGATCCTGCGCTCCAGCCTGGACCAGGTGTTCCTCCAGCTGCGCGCGATGGACATCGAGGAGCGGACGATCCTGTCGTTCGACTTCCCCGAAGCGCCGCCGCTCGCCCTCTGGAAGGACGCCAGGTCGACGCTCGAACTGCTCGGCGCGCTCGACGACGACGGCGAGCTCACCGACGACGGCGAGCTCATGGCGGAGATCCCGCTGCCGCCGATGGTGACGCGCATGATCTTCACCGCGCGACGCCACGGCTGCGTCGCGGCGGTCACGACCGTCGCGGCGTCGTTCTCGACGCGACCCGTCTTCGTCCGCCCGCCCGGGCAGGAAGACGACGCCGACGCGGCGCACCGGCAGTTCCGGGACCCGCGTTCCGACTTCCAGACGCTGCTCACGGCCGTCAGGCGCTGGCGCTCCGCGGGCGACCGCAAGGCGTTCGCCGAGCGCAACTACCTGCATCCGCGCGCGCTCGAGGAGATCGAGGCCGTGGAAAAGCAGATCGCGGCGATCCTCGACGAGCACGGCATCGCCACGTCGACCGGCACCTCGCACGAGGACGTCGGCAAGGCCATCGCCTCCGGGCTCGTCGCGAACCTGCTCGAATCCGACGGCGGCCGCGCCTACAAGGGACGGAAGCACGGGGGGATCTTCATCTTCCCGGGCTCGAGCCTCTACGGACGGCAGCCGCCGAAGCACATCGTCGCGGCGGAGATCGTCGAGACGAAGCGCAAGTACGCGCGCGGCGTCCAGGAAGTGCCGACGCGCTGGCTCGAGGACATCCTCGGGCGGCCGTCGCACCGCCATCGCCGCAGGAAGAAGGAGCGGTTCCGCAACCGCGGACGCCGCTGAACGAAAGACCGGTCCTCTCGGACCGGTCCTTTTTTTTATGCTTTCGCGGGTCACCGCAGCTTCTTCGCGAGCGCGGAGAACTGGTCGCCGCGGTCGAACTCGTTCTTGAAGATGCCGAAGCTTGCACAGCCGGGCGAGAGCAGCACGACGTCGCCGCGTTTCGCGTGGCGGACCGCCTCGGCGAAAGCCTCGCGCATCGAACGCGCGCCGGCCCGCGGCGTCATGGCGCCCGCGGCCGAGAGCGCCGCTTCCATCTTCGGCGTGGCGGAACCGTCGAAGAGCACGAGATGCTTCACGGTCCTCTTCACGGCTTTGGCCCATTCGTCGAACCGCAGGTTCTTGTCCGCCCCGCCGGCGATGAGCACGATGCGTTTCCGGCCCTTGCCGGCGTACGCGGCCATCGCCGCGACGGACGCGTCGGGGGCGGTCGCGGCGGTGTCGTTCACGAAGCGCGCGCCGCGTTTCACGCCCAGGTCCTCGAGGCGGTACGGGACGCCGCGGAACGCGCGGAGGGCCTTGCGGACGGCGGCGAGCGGCACGCCCATGGCCCGCGCCGCGGCGATGGCCGCGAGCGCGTTGCCGCGATTGTGCTCGCCCGGGAGCTTGATGGCCGAGACCGGCGCGACGACGGTGCGGGTCCCGCCCTCCCGTATGAGGATCTTGCCGCCGGCGATCCAGCAGCCGTCGCCCGACCTGAGCGGCTTCGCGGAGAACCACAGCCTGCGCCCTGCGTTGGGCGCGCCTGCGATCTGGCCGTGCCACGTGCCGATCGCCGCGGTCCGCGGATTGTCCGCGTTCAGCACGGCGATGTCGTCCCGGCCCTGATAGGCGACGATGATCTCCTTGGCGCGGGCATAATCGTCCATGCCTTCATAGCGGTCGAGATGGTCCTCGACGATGGTCGTGAGCACGCCGACGTGCGGGCTCAGGCGGTGCGGCTCGAGGCTCTCGAGCTGCCACGAGGAAAGCTCGAGGACGATCGGCGGCGGGGACGTCCTCTTCGCCGCGAGCGCGAGAAGACGATCGAGCTTGTCGAGCGGCGAGATGCGGATATTGCCGCCGACGACCGTGCGCCGGTCGGCCTCCCTGCACATCGCCGCGAGCAGCGCCGTCGTGGTCGTCTTGCCCTTGGTGCCGGAGATCGCGGCGATCGGGAACGGGCAGAGCAGGAAGAAGATGGAGATGTCGGATTCGACGGGCACGCCGCTGCGCCTCGCGAGCGTGAGCAGCCGGTGGGCGCGGGGCACCGCGGGATTGCGGATCACCATGTCGGCGTCCGTGAAAAGCTCCTCCGGATGGCTGCCGAGCACGTAGCGGATGCGGTGCATGCGCCGCTTGCCGATCGCGCGGACCTCCTCGAGGTACGTGCGCTCGAGCTCCTCGAGGGAGGACGCGAGCGCGTGCTGGTCGCGCAGGTCGGTGGCGGTCACGATCGCGCCGTGGCGCCGGAGCCACTTGGCGATGCCGACGCCGCCGCCGTGGATGCCGAGGCCCATGACGGTCACGCGCTTGTCGCGGAACCAGGAAGCGTCGGCGGACGGCCAGCGGCCGGCGGCCTTGTCGTTGTCGGGACGGAGTGACATCGGTCAGCGATGATGATGGCTCATGTGGCTGCCGTGCTCGGCGAACTGGCGCTTCGCGAGGCGCACCTGGAGGCGGGCCGCGGCGACCTGGCCCCACATGCGGCAGTACTGCCCGAACGCGCGCAGCAGGCCGACCTTCTCGTACTTCCTCCTGATGGACAGGCCGGGTAGCACGGCGACGCCGGACGGCAGGCCGTTCACTTTGCAGAAGTATTCGAGCGCGGACTCCACTTTGAAGCCCTTGAGGTAGCGCGAAGGGATGGCGTCGAAGATCTCGCGGCGCAGCGCGCGTTCTCCGCCGACACGCGGCAGGCGCAGCGCGAGCGACGTCCAGAACGGCCCGCGGTCGCGCAGCCCCATGTTCATGTAGCATTGGCCCGCGGCGACGGGCGCGAGCACCGCCTCGGCGTGCGCCGCGGTGAAGCCCTTGAGGTCCGCGTCGAAGAAACAGACGATCGGCGCGTCGGTGTGCATGACGCCATGCGACAGCGCCGCGCCCTTGCCGTGGTTCCACGGAAGCTCGTGCACGAGGGTCGCGCCGGCCTCGCGAGCCGCCTTCGCGGTCGCGTCCGAAGAACCGTCGCTCACGACGATGACCTCGCGGAACAGCCGCGACGAAACGAGCGTCTTCACGACGTCGCCCACCGTGCTCTCCTCATTGTACGCCGGCACCACGGCCGCCGCCGCGAGTCCCATAGGCCGAGAATTTAGAGTTGAGAATTGAGAATTGAGAGGCGTTCTAAACTCTCAATTCTAAACTCTTAATTCTTTCAGGACCGGCGCAGTGTCACTTCGTAGAGCACGTCCTCCGCGCGTCGCAGGCTGTTCTTGGATTGATCGAACTTCGTCCGCAGATAGCCGGTGAGGTCCATCTCCAGGAGCCGCACGACGATCTCCTCGATCGCGTCCTTGATCGCGCGGACCTCGTCGAGCTTGCCTTCGGTCGCGAGGCGGACCTGCCGCCGCTGCATCTCCCCGGTGAGGTCCGACAGGCCGCCGAGATAGATCTCGTGGTCGACGCCTTCGAGGTCGACCGGCCCGACCGTGCCGTCCTTCACCCAGGCGCGATAGAGCGCGGCCTCGGCGTATTCCTCGAGCGCGGCGCGATAGGCGCCCTCGTCGGCGAGCTCGGGACGGCCCGCGATGCGCGAACGGATGTCGGCGAGCGCCGCGGCGGCGGAGGCGAGCAGCCCTTCGGCGCCGGCCATGTCGTCGCGGTGCAACGCGAAGATCGCCCGCTTGGCCTCGGCCTGCGCCGTGGACGCGCGCGCGATGAGCTCGCGGCGGATCGCGACGTGCGATGCCTGCCTTTCCTTGAGCGCGGCGAAGTAAGCCTTGTCGAGCATACCTATTCCTTGCCCGAGAAGGTCACGCCGAACTTGGCGTAGAGCTCGACCGTCTTCTGGGCGCGGAGCGCCGGGTCCGCGATCTTGCGGATCTTGGCCTTCTCCGTGCGGATGTGGTGCCTGCTGCTGCGCGTGAGCGTGCGGTGTTTCTTCATATGGGACAGTATCGCTTTACGGCGGCTTAAAATCAA
>DATJFD010000011.1:0-6228 GCA_035495855.1 Binatia bacterium
CCAAAACGACCTTGTCGCCGTTCTTCTGAATGAGGCTGATGACGCGGGAGATGAGTTCGGGCTGCAACATAATGGTTCGGTAACGGGCGCATCTTAAAGGAAAGAGAGGGGCCGCGCAAGGAGCGGCCGGCCGGCGACGGAACTGGCCGTTGCTCTCACGGAAAAGATACAAGGCCAGAGGACAGAGGGAGATGAGAGGGCAGAGCGCAAAGAGAGAACAGAGAACAAAGAGCAGAGAAAGCAAAAGGAAATTTACGCTTATAAAACGTAAATTACCTTTTGCTCACTCTGTACTCTGTTCTCTGTTCTTTCGAACTCTCCATGGAAAGAAAAAACCGGCCGCAATGCGTCCGGTAAGCTCTTGATGACGGTCTGCTTGCCCGACCGGTAGACGTGCGTCATGACGTTCGGCGTGCCGGGAGGGAACATGGGAAAAGATAAAAGGACAGAGGACAGAGAGAGACCAGAGAGCAGAGCGCAGAGAGAGAACATAGCACAGAGATGACCACCACATTCCGGGCGTCCGCGACTTGGGAACGTCTCTGTTCTTTGGTCTTACTTTGCTCTTTCATCTCTGTCCTCCCTCTGTCCTCTGTACTCTGAACTTTCAAGGAAAGAAAAAACCGGCCCTGAGGACCGGTCAGCTCTTGATGACGGTCGGCTTCCCCGTGCGCATGACGTGGGTCATGAGGTTGGGAGTCCCCGCGGCGAATTGCCCGGGGTCCAGCTCGTGCAGGGTGACGAGCCTCCCCTGCCCCCAACGGCCGCAGTACAGGCCGCCGGACTCGGTGCACTCGAAGGTCATGTGCGTGTGCGGGAAGGGCGAACCCTTCCAGGCCTGGCCGACCGGCATGCCGGGAAGGATCGGCTGGCGGCACGACGCGCAGCGCGTGCTGTAACGGTTGAGATATTCCTCGACGCAGTCGGGACAGACGGGCGCGGCCTCGACGGCGATCTTCACGCCGTAGACCTCGACGATCGACGGGCCGTCGGGCTTGTCGTGCCCGCACGGATAGCCGCTGAAGTCCGGCTCCTGGCCGGCGGGCGTCGGCGATTCGGCGCGATCCTCGGCAGAATAGCTGCGGCGGCCGAGCTTGCCGCGGGCGAAGAGCCCGAGCAGCAGCGCGAGCGCGGTGCCGCCGATGAGCACGAGCGGGATCCACAGTCCCATGATGGCCTCCTTGTCATGAAAGGGCTGCAGGGACAGTACACTGAGCAGGAAAAAGACAAAAGGAAAAAGCTTAGAGGATGCTCTTCCTCTAAGCTTTTCTCTTTTCACTTTTCACTTTGTCCCAAGAAGCGCCTTCGTTCTCTTGTCCGAGACCTGCGCGAACCAATGGTAATAACGGCCGATGGCGTGGAACCGTTTCGGGACGTAGCCGGCGATGACCATGTCCGCCCTGGTCCTGAGCAGGCGAGCGCCCGCTCGCGAAGCGACGGGCACGGCCACGATGACGCGGCGGGCCCCTTCCCTCTTGAGCGAAACGACGGCGGCGAGGAGCGTCCAGCCGCGCGCGATGCCGTCGTCGGCCAGGATGACCGTCTTCCCCTTCACGTCGCGCGGTCCTTTTCTGCCGCGGAACGCCCGCAGCCGGCGCCGCGCTTCGGCCTGCTGCTTCTTCACCAGCGCGCGGAGGAACGCGGGGCGCTCCCGACGGGCGCGCGCCTTGTCCCAGATCGGCTTGCCCGATTCCGTCACCGCGCCGACCGCCCACTCGGGACGATGTTCCTCCCAGACCTTGCGCGTGATCACGATGTCGTGCGGTAGGCCGAGCTCGCGCGCGAGCGTCACGCCGACGACGACGCCGCCGCGGGGTATGGAGATGACGACGGCGTCCGAAAGGTCGCGGAGGCGTTCTCGGACGCGCGGCGCGAGCTGACGGGCGGCTTCGACCCGGCCGTGATAGCGATAGAACCTCATACGCGGCCGGCGCGCGCCATCGCGGACACGAGCTCGGACGGCGCGAGATGGCTGAGCGCCACCTCGTTCGTCTTCAACCCGGCCGTCTTCGCGGTGAGGACGACGCCGGCGGCCGTTTCGTCTCCCGTAGTGACGGGGATCTCGCTTTCGGCGACATCGGCCGCCGAGGATGCCTCGCGGACGAGCCAGCCGTTCGCGAGCAGGGCGACGGCCGCCATCCGGCGCCAATGCGACGGCAATCCCACGAGCACGGCGGTCCCGCGCGGCTGGGTCCCGGACCCCGACGCCTCGCCGAGCTTCCGCAGTTCAGGAGCATCGACCTGCGCCGAATACTCGCGCTTCAGGCCTTCCAGGCACGCGGCCGGAATGTCCGCGAGCCGGACGCGAAGGGGTTCGCTGACCGGCAGCCCGGCGGGATAGTGCAGATGATGCTGATGCACAAGGGTGCGCACGAGCTCCCGCTGGCGGCGGGGCACGTTGGGATGATGTTCGAGCCGTTCCACTTCCCAGGCTTCGTCGCGCGTGCCGGCGGCGAGCGCGCGGGTCAGTACGGGTACGCCGGTCTCGTCGCCCAGCTTGAGCAACGCGACCGCCGCGACGATGCGCGTCTTGGGGTCCTTGGCCTTGAGAGCGGCGAGCGCGTCTTTCTTCTTGCCGTCCAGCCGGAGCACGCCGACGAGATAGAGGCCCTGGCGGCGTTCTTCGGAACCCGCGGGCGACAACAGCGAGTCCACGACGCCGGAGAGCGTGGCGGCGCGCTCCCAGGGGAACTTCCAGAGCGCGGCCACGGCCTGCGCGCGCATCGCGGGGTCGGCGTCGTCGAGGAACGGCTTCACGTGGTCGATGATCGACGGATCCGTGAAGGAACGCAGGCTGCGCAGCGTGCTGAGCCGGATGGTCTTCGACTCGTTGCCGAGCGCCGCGATGAGGAACGGCACGATGTCGGGATCACGCAGGGCGATGAGCGCCTCGAGGATGGCGTTCGTGATGTCCGCGTCCGTCTCCTTCGCGAACTCGTCCTTCAGACGCGTGATGAGCTGGTAGCGGGAGAAGCCGGATTCGTACAGGCGTTCGGGCTGATAGCGGAACGCCGACACCGCGCGGACGGCCTCGAGGCGGACCTCGTCGTCCCGATCGTCGATGAAACGCGCGATCACCCGCAGCGTGGAGGGGTCCCGCACCTCGCCCAGGGTCCTGATCGCCTGCGTGCGGAGGGCGAGAGGTTCGGCGCCGTTCCTGGCGATGTCGATGAGCGCGCCGAGCCGCCGCTCGTGCAGGAACCGGAACTCCTGCAGCGCTTCCATCGCCCGCAGGCGCGCCTTGAAGTCGCCGTGGTCCAGGCCGTCGAGGAGCATCTCGGGATAGCGGCGCCGCACCTGGACGTTGGCGACGAAACGGAGGACGAGCAGGACGAGGATGACGAGCGCCGTGGCGCGCACCGCGGTCGCTGCCGAGCCCGTGGCGATGTAGCCGAGCGCGGCGGTGGCGAACGCGCCGGAGAGGTCGCCGGCGACGAGGATAGGGCCGTCCAGCCAGGTCCAGACGGCGTTGCGCAGGTCGTCGCGCATGCCGTCGAGCATGCCGCGGAAGGCGGTCTCCTGGAGGGGCAGGAGGATGTCGCGGGTGAAGACGCTCCCGACGACCACCGGGAAGAACGGCCAGACGGCCATCGCCGCGACGCCGGCCGTGATGACCGCGGGCGCGGTGTCGAGCGCCGCGCTGAGGCCGTAACGCTTGAGCGCGAATCGGTGCACCGTGTTGACGACGACGGCGCTCACGATGCTGAGGACCGCGGTGTATGCGCCGATGAACCCGCCGAGCGCGGACTCGTCGGCGAAGCGGGCGTTGGCTGCGGCGGCGAACGCGAACTGGAAGAGCCGCGTGAACGCCGCGGACATCGCCATGACCGTCGCGAGCGCGATGACGAAGCGAAGCGACGGCGACCTGCCGAGCTGGCGCGGGTCCCAGCGCCAGCCCGCGGTGTGCGCGGCCGGGTCGACCGGGAGTTCCGCCGCGGCCCCGCCGGACGAACGGGAAAGCATGAGGACGAAGGGCAGCGACGCGAGGACGAGGAGGGGCGCGAGCGAGAACAGCGTCGTCACGGAGACGCGGCCGCCCAGCGCCGCGAGCAGGACGCCGCCGAAGGCGAGGCCGAACGTCATGGACCCCGTGAGCATGGGGTCGAGGCGCTCGAGCTGTTCGAGGTTGAAGTCTTCGGCCTCGGTCGCGCGCAGCTTGCTGACGACGAGGTCGAGCCCCGCGTTGGTGCCGAGCGCGCCGACGCCGGCGACGAACAGGGGGCCGAAGGACGAGGTGGCGTCCGCGGCGCGTTCGAGGACGGCGAGGACCACGACCGCGAGGGCGGTGAAGATCGCGAAGCGGAGCGCTTGGCGGCCGGGAGGCAGGCGCCGCATGAACCGCAGCGACACCACCGAGCCGAGGAGCTGGGCCGTCGCGCACATCACGAAGAAGGAGGGCAGCGCCGCGAAGCCCGCCCGCTTCAGCACGAAAGCCTGGAGGAGGCCCCAGAAGAACGACACCGAAGCGGCGGCGAAGAACCCGCCGCCGCACAGCGCGATGACCTTTTGTTTTTCTTCTTCTTCGACGCGGAACCAGCGGGCGGCCGTTGCCATATCCGCTTCATTATACCATGCGGCAATTGAAAAACCCGCGTACGACGCGGGTTTTCTCGATGCTCTTACTTCTTGGCCTTGCGCTTGTTGGTGCCGGCAAGACCCCGGCGCGAGCGCTTGTTGGTGCTGGCGAGACCCATAGGTGATCCCCTTTCGGGCATGAATGATTATGGAAACATCATACCACATCAGTCCCGCGGACTGCTGCGGCCGATGCTCGC
Source organism: Binatia bacterium (assembly GCA_035495855.1). Taxonomy (GTDB): domain Bacteria; phylum Patescibacteriota; class Patescibacteriia; order SG8-24; family SG8-24; genus JAHFIW01. Next base: position 4,776 of record DATJFD010000011.1, read on the forward strand.
CAGATACCACGGCTTCTTCCAGAACATCATCCAGGCGAGCCAGCGCACCGTGTCGAGCTCGGTCATGGCGATGGTCTTGCGAAGCTCTGCGAGCTGCGTGAGGCGCCCGGCGATGAGCACGCCGCGGACGTAATAGGCGGCGAGCGACTCCTGGTTCTCGGGCATGGACGCGAGCTCGCCGAAGAGGACTTCCTTCGCGGTCGAAAGCTCCTTGGCGGTGATCTTGTCCTTCACGAGCCGGCGGGATTCCTCAAGGATGAGCTCCAGCACCCGCGGCGCGTTGCGCTCGCTCGCCTGCGTGTGGACCGACAAATGGCCGGCGTCGGAGTAATGCGTGGTGTCGGCCATGATGTCGTAGACGAGGCCCTTCTGCTCCCGGACGCGGTCGTAGAGGCGCGACGAGATCGGGCCGCCGAACACCTGGCGCAGCAGTTCCGACGGCACTGCGAGCGGCGAGTTCATGCTGATGCCGGGCACGCCGTACATCAACGTCGTCAGTTTCTCGTCGCGGTACAGGTGGCGGACGCGTCGGCGGGTCTTGCCGCGCCAGAACGGACGCCAGTTCCGCGACGTGCCTTCGGGGACCTCGGAGAAGAGGGCAGCAGCGCGCCTGCGCAGCTTGCCGAGATCTCCCCCGCCGACGAGGGCGACGGCCATGCGCCGGCCTTCGTACCAGCGCTTGATGAACCCGAGCGTGCGGCGGCGGTCGATGGCGCGGAGCGTCTTGAAGGTGCCGAGGATGTCCCAGCCGAGCGGCTGATGCTGGTACATGAGGTCCTCGAGCAGGATCTCGGCGTAATGGTCGTCGTTCTGCCTCGCGCTCATGACCTCCTCGAACACCACGCGTTTCTCGCGCGTGAACTCGCTCTCCGGGATGCGCGGATGCAGCACGATGTCAGAGACGATCTCGAGCGCCTTCATCGCGTTCTTCTGCGGGCAGTTCACCACGAAGTACGTGTACTCCATGTTCGTGGAGGCGTTGTAGTACGCGCCGATGGAGGCGAGCGCCGCGTTCAGCTCGATCGGCGAGGCGAACTGCCGGCTGCCTTTGAAGACCTGGTGCTCGACGAGATGCGAAATGCCGCGTTCGTCGGGGCGCTCGGCGCGCGCGCCGACCTTCACGGCGATGATGACGGTCGTCATCTCGCTCGCGGGGACGGGCGCGGTCACGAGGCGGATGCTGTTGTCGAGCGCGGTGAGCGAGGCTCTGGGAAGCATAGGTCAGGGAAGATGGCGGGCGATCCACTCGACGGCCGCGTCGGTCGCGGCTTCGAGCGTGCCGGGCTCCTCGAACACGTGCGTCGCGCCCTCGATGATGCGCAGGTCCTTGTCGCAGCGGAGCCGAGCGAAGGGCGGCCGGCTGGCCCCGAGCACTTCCTTGTCCTCGGAACCGATGATGAAGACGGTGGCCGCCGCGATGTCGCCGAGGCGGGCCTGGTCCGCGAGGTCCGGC
>DATJFD010000012.1:0-9247 GCA_035495855.1 Binatia bacterium
CCTCGAGCGCGTCGTGAACGACGGCTGCCGCCTGTTCCACGTCGACCACGTGAAGCTGCGGCTCGTCTGCACCTACCGCGGCGCCGGCTCCGAGTGGCTCACCGAGGGCAACGCCCTGCGCGCCGGCATCGGCAAGGGCAACAACGCCCTCGTCGTGCGCAACTGGCCGGCCGTCCGGCACCTGTGCCCCTGGGCCGTCGCCCTGCAGAAGGGCGAACTGTTCACCGGCGTCCCCGACACCGGCCTCCCGCACCGCTCGCCGCCCGTCGCTTCCGCCTTCGAGGCACGGCTCGTGCTCGTGATCGACGACGCTGATGCGGCGTGAAGAGTGAAGAGGTCAGAGGACAGAGTTTAGAGGAAGGGAACTTCGAGCAGCACAAAGGACAGAGGACAGAGTTTAGAGGAAGGGAACTTTCTAAAACCGCCTTGCTTTGGCAAGGCGGTTTTTTCAATATCTTTCTCCTCTAAACTCTGCCCTTTGCCCTCTGTCCTCTCACCGCACCTCCACGGTTATGTGATCCGCCACGTTCGGCATCCGCCCCGTCCAGAAAGGGGAGATGCGCACCGAGGCCGAGGCGACGCCGTCCACGTGCTCCAGGTATTCCTTGGCCGCGTCGACCGAGACGCCCACGAGCTTCTCGCGGGCGAGCTCGGGCGCGTCGGGCGACAGCACGGTCATGCCGGTCGCGGTCACGCGCACGTTGGCGCGCGAGGCGAGCAGGTCCGTCTTCTCGAGCGTCCTCGTGACGGTCGATTCGTCGATGGAGAGGAGCGAGCGGTCGTGCGGCAGCCGCTCCTTGAGCTTCGCGCGGATGGCGTCCGAGAAGCGCGAGCCGTCGTAGAGCACGCCGGTCGCTTTCATCTCGACCTTCAGCGTGAACTCCGGCGCCTCCGTGCCGACGGGAACGTCGGAGATCTTCTTCGTGATCTCGTAGCTCACGACCTCTCCCGAGGCGATGAGCCCGTTCTCTTCGGCGCGCGCGTGGAGCTTCTCCGAGAGCGTGGTCTTGAGCTTGTCGCCGAGCACCGAGGCCGCGGCGTCGACGTCCGTCTGCGTCACCATGCGGACTTCCTTCAGGCCGCCGTCCATCGGCGTGACGGTCACGGCGGTGAAATGCCGCTGCGCGTCGGGGTTCAGCCCGGGGATGGTGAACGAGACGTTGCCGACGTTGCCGGTCGCGCCCGGGACGTCCGCGTAGGCGTCGACCTCGACCGCGCCGCCGGCCGGCACGACGACGGTGTTCTTGATGCGGAACAGCACGCCGTCCGGCGTGAGCAGGCGCGTGGTGGCCACGAGCGTCTGGGCGCGGAAGAGGGAACTGCCGATCTTCACGCGGCCGGTCGCCGGCGCGTCGATCTTCACGACCGAAGTCGCGGGGAACTTCTGCTCCATCGAATCCGATTCCTCGAACACGAGGCCGGGCACTTCGCCCTTGTCCGCCTTGGCCGCGACGTCGATGACGAAGTCCGCGTCCGTCTTCTCCTGCTTGGAGAGCACGACGACGTTCGCGCGGGCGAGCACGACGTAGGCGACGAGCCCGATCATCACCGCGGTGAGCACGAGGAAGCCGGTCGCGATGCGCCGGTACATGGCGATGTGCGGCTGCGGCATCACGTGCACGTCTTGTTTCTGCGCGGGCGTCATATCTTTCCGACCATACCACATTTCCGCCTTATCCGTCCCGTCCGGCCCCACTTGAAAGACGGCCGTCGCGGCGGTATCCTACGTTCGTTGTTCAGTACGCGTTTTTCCGCCTATGCCAGCCAAGAAACCAGCCGATTTCACCCCCGTCGACACCATGCGGCACTCCGCCGCGCACGTGCTCGCCGCGGCGGTGATGGAAATGTTCCCCGACGCCAAGCTCGGCGTGGGCCCGGTCATCGAGAACGGGTTCTTCTACGACCTCGACCTGCCGCGGCCGCTGACCCCGCTCGACCTCCAGAAGCTCGAGGCGCGCATGGGCAAGATCATCCAGCGCAACCAGCCGTTCGTGCGCGAGGTGATGCCGATCGACGACGCCATCGAGCTGTTCAAGAAGATGAAGCAGGACTACAAAGTGGAACTGCTCACTGCGCTCAAGACCAAGGGCACGACCGCCGTTTCCGACGAGGAGGCGGGGGACATCGACGCCGCGCAGGCCGACACCGCCTCGGTCTACCGCACCGGCAATTTCCTCGACCTCTGCCGCGGCCCGCACGTGGAATCTTCCGGCAAGGTCGGCGCCATCAAGCTGCGTTCCATCGCCGGCGCGTACTGGCGCGGCGACCAGAAGAACAAGCAGCTGCAGCGCGTCTACGGCCTGGCCTTCCCGACGAAGGCGGAGCTCGAGGCGTACCTGAAGATGCAGGAGGAGGCGGAGAAGCGCGACCACCGCAAGCTCGGTCCTGAGATGGACCTGTTCGTGTTCTCCGAGCTCGTCGGTCCCGGCCTGCCGCTCTTCACGCCGCGCGGCCAGCACATCCGCCTCGCGCTCGACGAGTTCGTCTGGCAGATGCGCAAGGCCAAGGGCTACGAGCGCGTCGAGATCCCGCACATCACCAAGAAGGATCTCTACGAGAAGAGCGGCCACTGGGAGAAGTACAAGGACGACCTCTTCAAGTTCAAGACGCGCGAAGGGCACGAGTTCGCGATGAAGCCGATGAACTGCCCGCACCACACGCAGATCTACGACCGCCGGCAGTGGAGCTACCGTGACATGCCGCAGCGGTACGCGAACTCGACGATGTGCTACCGCGACGAGCAGACCGGCGAGCTGTCCGGGCTGTCGCGCGTCCGCGGCTTCACGCAGGACGACGCGCACGTGTTCTGCCGCGCGAGCCAAGTGAAGAAGGAGATGCTCGCGATCTGGGACATCGTCGAGAAGTTCTACAAGACGTTCGGCCTGCCGCTCAACCTGCGCCTGTCGCTCCATGACCCGAAGCACCCGGAGAAATTCCTGGGCGACAAGGCGGTCTGGAAGAAGGCGGAGGACGGGCTGCGCGAGATCGCCAAGTCCCGGAAGATCCCGTACGTCGAGGCGCCGGGCGAGGCGGCCATCTACGGGCCGAAGCTCGACTTCCTGGCGACGGACTCCATCGGCCGCTCGTGGCAGGTGGCGACCATCCAGCTCGACATGATCCAGCCGGAGCGGTTCGACCTGACCTGCGTGAACGAGAACGGCGAGAAGGAGCGCATCGTCATGATCCACGCCGCCATCATGGGCTCGATCGACCGGTTCATGTCGGTGCTCATCGAGCACCTCGCGGGCGCGTTCCCGTCGTGGCTGGCGCCGGTGCAGGCGCAGATCATCCCGGTGGGCAAGGACCACTGGAAGGTCTCGAAGAAGCTGCACGAGCTGCTCGTCGCCGAAGGCATCCGCTCGAGCTGGGACGAGCTGCGCGAGACGGTCGGCTACAAGATCCGCAAATCCGAGAAGATGAAGATCCCGTACATGCTCGTCATCGGCGACAAGGAGAAGTCGCTCAAGACGCTCAACGTCCGCATCCGCGGCGTGAAGAAGGAGAAGCGCATGGCGCTCAAGGCCTTCGTGCAGTACGTGAAGGAGAACGTCGAGAAGAAGAAGTTGAAGCCGTAGCGCTCAGGCTACCGGTACGAGCCGGCCTGCCTGGGGCATCCTTGGCCGCCGGGGTCCGCCTGGCGGGGACCCAGCGGCGGCCGAAGGACGCCCCGGCGCGGCCTTCGCGCGAGGTTCTAGGCAGCGCTGCGGCAAGGGGAGGTGGCAAGGAAATCCGGCCTCATGTCGCCCTGGTTCCCAGGGTACGACGGGCCGGATTTCTCGTAGGATCTCATAGCTCTGCTTTGATGGTGCTTTTCTGGATGCTGAAACAAGATCAGCGTGACAATGCGACGTGGACCCCGGGTCGCGGCCCGGGGTGACAAAATACTTGTCACCCCGCACCTGATGCGGGGTCCAGAAAAAAGAAATGTCACCCTGAACTTGTTTCAGGGTCCAGAAAAATGAAAGGCCGGCCCTGGCGGGCCGGCTTTCGTTTTACTGCTGCGGCGGAGGGGGGACCTGCTGCGTGCCGCCCTGGGGCCCGCCGTTCGGGCCGCCCGCGCCCGGGCCGCCGAAGAACATCATGCCCTGGCCCTCAGGACGGAGCTGCACGTTCTGCGCGGTGACGCTGCCGTCGGGGTTCGGCTTGCCGATGACCATGACGTTCTTGCCGACCGCGAGGTCCGCGGACGTGCCGGCCACCGACTTCGTCACTTCGGTGCTGTCGGAGAGCAGCACGATCTTGGTGCTGCCGTCGCGCATCTTCACGGTGATGCTCTTGTCGTCCGCCGACAGGATCTCGCCGCCGACGAAGCCGCCCTGCGCGCCGCCGCGCATCATGCGGTTGCCTCCCTGCCCTCCCTGGCCGCCGAACTGCGCGATGCGCTGCTGGCGTTCCTCGGGCGAGAGGTTCTGGAAGTTCGCGAAGCCGCCGCGCCGCGCGTCGGCGCCCTGGGTCTTGGCGTAGGTCATGCCGCCGAAGAAACCGGCGCCGCCGAGCACGAGCCCGGTGATCGCCGCGATGACCGCCGTCCTGTTCATGCCGCTGCCCTTCTTGTGTTCGTCACTCATAACGCAGTGCTTCTATGGGATTAAGTCCGCCCGCGCGGCGGGCGGGATAATAGCCGAAGACGATGCCGATGGCCGCCGCGACGCCGAAGGCGAGGAGCACGGACGACGGCGACACCTTGGTGGCGATGCCGCCGAACTTCGTCACCGCGCCGGCCGCGAGCCAGCCGAGGATGACGCCCATGACGCCGCCGACGAAGGTCAGCAGCACGGCTTCCGCAAGGAACTGCAGGTTGATGTCGCGCCGCTTCGCGCCGATGGCCTTCCGCAGTCCGATCTCGCGCGTGCGCTCGGTCACGGTCGTGAGCATCATGTTCATGATGCCGATGCCGCCGACGATGAGCGAGATGCCGGCGACGGCCGCGAGCAGGATGGTGAAGGTGTTGGCGATGGACGACGCGGTCGCGACGATGTCGGCCTGGTTGAGGACGTTGAAGTCCGCGAGCGCCGGGTCGCTGATCTTGTGGCGGTCGAGGAGCAGCGCCGCGATCTCCTCCTGCATCGGGGCCATCGAGGCCGCGTCGACCGCCTGGACCGCGATGGTCGAGACGCGGTCGCCGCCGGCGAGGAACCGCTGCGCCGTCGAGAGGGGGACGAAGATCATGTCGTCCTGATTATTGAAGCCGGAGCCGCCCTTGGTCGCGGTCACGCCGATGACCTTGAAGTCGATCTTCTTGATGCGGATCGTCTGACCGACGGCGTCGGCGCCTTCGCCGAAGAGGTCGTCGCGCACCGTCGGACCGAGCACCGCGACCTTCGAGGCCGCCTTCTGGTGCTGCTCGGTGATGAACTCGCCGGCGTCGATCTTCACGTTGCGCACGTCCGGATACGCCGGGTAGACGCCGACGACCTGCGTGTTGGTGTTCGCGCCCTTGGCGGTCACCTGGTAGCGGCCCTGGAGCTCGGGCGAGACGGCTTTGGCTTGGGCGACGTCCTTGGCGATGGCGTCGGCGTCGTCCTGCGTGAGGCTGGTGGCGCTGCCGCGGCCGGCGCTCACCTGGAAACCGGGCCCGCGCTGGAAGCCGGGCAGGACCATCACGAGGTTGGAGCCGAGCGACTGGATGTTCGACTGGATGGCGCCCTGCGCGCCCTGGCCGATGGCGATCATGGCGATGACCGAACCGATGCCGATGACGATGCCGAGCATGGTCAGGCCGGAACGGACCTTGTTGACGAAGAGGGCGGAGAACGTCTCCTGGGCGAGGTCTGCGGCGGTCATAGCGTTTCGTGGGCCACGCGTTTCTGCGGGTTCAGTTCGTCCTTGAGGATGGCGCCGTCGCGGATCTCGATGATGCGGTCGGCGTGCTCGGCAACGTAGCGTTCGTGGGTGATGAGCACGACGGTGTGCTTCTGATCCGCGTTCAGGCGCTGGAAGGTGTGGAGCACGACCTCGCCGGTCTTGGTGTCGAGGTTGCCGGTCGGCTCGTCCGCGAGGATGAGGGTCGGGTCGTTCACGAGCGCGCGGGCGATGGCCACGCGCTGCATCTGGCCGCCGGAGAGCTGGTTCGAAAGGTGATGGTGGCGCGAGGCGTCGAGGCCGGCGGCTTCGAGCGCCTTCTTGGCGCGCTCCTCGCGTTCCGCCTTCGGGACGCCGGCGTACACGAGCGGCAGGGTCACGTTGCGGATGACGGTGGCGCGCGGCAGCAGGTTGAAGGACTGGAAGACGAAGCCGATGCGGTCGCGGCGCACGTCCGCGAGCTCGTCGTCGGAGAGCATCGAGACGTCCTTGCCGTCGAGCAGGTACTGCCCGGAGGTCGGGGAGTCGAGCGCGCCGAGGATGTGCATGAGCGTCGATTTCCCCGAGCCGGACGGGCCCATGATGGCCACGAGCTCGCCGTCGCCGATGGTGAAGGACACGCCGCGCAGCGCCACCGTCTCGCCTCCCGCGGTGCGGTAGGTCTTGGTGATGTTACGGCACTCGATCATACGCTAGCGCGCGATGAAGAAGGCGCCGCCCGCCGCGCCGCCTCCGCCCGCGCGGGCGCCCGCGCCGCCGCGGTTGCCGCCGGGGCCGGTCGGCAGGATGCTGCGGGTCTGCGTCGCCGATGCGGTCGTTGCGGCGATGGTGCGGACGACGACCTTGTTGCCCTCGTTCAGACCGCCCACGATCTCGGTCACCTCGTCGTTGGCGAGGCCGGTCTCGACCGTCTTGCGCGCCGGTGCCGTCGCCGACGCGACGCCCGTCGTGAGCGCGGCCGGATCGTTCGCCGCCGCGCCTTCCAGGACCTCGACGTACGTCGCGCCGCCCTGGGATTTGATGGCCGCGTTCGGCACGACGAGCACGTCCGTCTTCATGTCGGTGATGATGGCCGCGGACACGCTCATGCCCGGCTTCACGCGATCGTCCTGGCTGTCGAAGCCGATGGTCGCATCGTAGCTCACGACGCCCTGGCTGACCGTGCCCAGCGTGTCGATGGCCGCGACCTCGCCGGTGAGCGTCAGCCCCTCGACCGCGTCGAAGGTGAGCGTGGCCTTCTGGCCCGCCTTGATCTTCGCGGCGTCGACCTCGTTCAGGGAGACGGTCGCCATGCGCTGCTTGGTGACGACGGTCGCGACGGCCGCGCCGGTCGAGGCGGGATCGCCCTTCTTCACGGCCACGTCCGCGACGATGCCGTCGAACGGCGCGCGCACCGAGTAATCGGCGAGCTTCTCCCGCGCGTCGGCGAGCGCGTTCCGGCGCTGCTGCAGCGAGATCTGCGCGGACTTGAGGTCGAGCGGGTCGGCGCCGGCCTTGAGCTTGGCGAGCGCCTCCTCGCGTTCGGCCACGTTCTCCTGCGCCGCGGTCACGGCGTCCTGCTTGGCGTCGACGGATTCGCGGGCCGCGGTCACGGCGTCCTGCGCCTTCTTCACCGCGATGGGATCGTCGCGGCGGTGGGCGTCGAGCGCGTCCTTGGCCTTCTGGGTCGTGGCGATGTCGCCGTTGATCTCGGAGATGTCCGTGCCGATGAGCGGGAGCATCGCGTCGACGGTCCTGGCGATGTTGTACTGCTTGTACGAGGTGTTCACGACCGCATCGAGCATCGCGTGGGCGGATTGCAGCGCCTGCGACACCGCGGTCTCGGTGCCGAGCGTGCGCGTGATGAGCTCGTAGCGGATGTCGTCGGGCGCGTCGCGCGAGACGGTCTTGAAGTACGCGAAATCGTCGTTGTACCGGGCGAGCGCGGCGTCGTGGTCGCGCAGCCAGATGACGATGAGCGGCGAGTTCTCGCCGAGGATGTTCTGGAAGGCCTTCACGTTCTCGTCGGGGCTCGCGTCGGTGCCGCGGAGGTCCTTGAGGTCCTTCATGTGATCGGGCATGTCGAGGAAGGCATCGGAAGCGGCGTTGTAGCCGTCCTCGTACGCGGCCGTGACCTCGCTGGCGTCGCTCGCCTGAAGCTGCGCGAGCTCGTCCTCGCTCTGGGTGACGTTGCGGCGCGCGGCCTCGAGCGCGCTCTGCGCCTGCGCCTCGGAACGCTGGGCGGAAGCAACGGCGTTCTCCGCCTGCAGGAGCGACAGCGCGTCGTTCGGCTGCTGGAGCTTGTCGAGGGAGAGCTGGGCGGACGCGAGGTTCGCCTCCGCGTCGCGGACGGCCTTCTGGGCGTCGCGGGGATCGAGCTGCACGAGCAGGTCGCCGGCCTTCACCTCCTGACCTTGCTTGACCGAGACCTTGATGACGTCGCCTGAGGCCTTCGGCTTCACCTCGACCTGGTTCGAGGTCGAGACCTGGCCCGTGCCGGTCACGGATGCGACGACGGAGCCTTTCTCGACGACGGCGAGGACATAGCGCGTCTCGGCCGCGGCGCCGCCGCGCGTTTTGGCGTACCAGACGCCGCCGCCGGCGAGGGCGAGGGCGGCGACGACGAGGGCGATCTTATGACGCGCGATGAAAGAAGCGGACGGCATGGCGGTCAGCGTACGCGCTGTTCGAACGTCCCTTCGTGCGGCATCGGCGGCAGCACGCGCACGAACTTGGCGGCGATGCGCCCCTGGTCATCCGGCTCGCCGATGACGACGATCACGTCGTCCGTCCTGAGGTCGGCGGCGGAAAGCCGGTCGCGGAAACGGCGGATGGAGGTATCCTGCGAGAGGATGACGGTCTTCTCGACGTCGTCGCGTCCCTTGATGACGAGCGTGCTCCCGTCGACGGAAAGGACCTTGCCGGCCGTCCCGTGCGCGTCAGTGAAATCGCGGTCCTCGAAACCTCCGTGCATGAAGCCGCGGCGCGGGCCGGCGAAGTTGCGGTGGTAGTTCTCGCCCCAGCCGTAGGAGAAGCGCGCCTTGCGGTAGCCGGCGGCCTTCCCCGCATGGAACGAGAGGAGCAGGGCGATGACGCAGCCGAGACCGATGAGCACGCGCCTGACGGTGACCGCCCTGGCGGCGGCCTCGAGCGGTTTCTTTTCGGGTTTCTTGTCGTCTTCCATAGTATGAGGTTAACCCCGGCGCAACGTGCGGACGTCGCGCGTCAGGAGGTCGAGCGAAGCGATGAGGAAAAGGAGCGCCGCCAGGCACGTGGCGATGGTCGCGGCGGGCAGCGACTCCATGAGCGCATAAGCGAAGTCCTGCCAGGCGGCCGCCACCGCGCCGCCGTCCGAGAACAGCAGCGAGAAGTACTCGACGAACCCGGATTCCGCGGCCGCCGTCCTGAGCGCAAGCAGCGCCGGCACTAGGGCCGAGGCCGAGGCGATCGCGCCGACGGAAAAAAA
>DATJFD010000013.1:0-16888 GCA_035495855.1 Binatia bacterium
ATCGCGGTCTTGGCGAGCTTGAGCTTGCTCTTGCGCCCCCACATGTAGCCCTTGGTCTGGGCCATGATGTTCTTGCGGCGCTTGAGATGGGTTTTTCCGCGTTTGACTCTCGGCATAAATGTTGGATCCGGCCAGCTTTACTGCTGCTGGGTCAGTTTCTTGATGGTCTTCGCGAACGCGGGGTGCTGCGTCTTGTCGCGCCGCTTTCCGCGGGTCGTGTTGCCCGATTCCCGGGCGTTGAAGTGGTCCTGGCCGGCGGCCCGCTTGAGCACTTTGCCCTTCTTGGTCACCTTGAACCGCTTCGCCATGGCGTTGTGGGTCTTCATAAAGGGGGGTTTGAGACGAGGAGGACCTGCCAGAGGGCAGGTCCTAAGCTCGCTCGATATTACGCTTTGCCTACGATACTTGTCAACTGTCCGCCCTGCCGGACCACGGGCTGCTCGACCTTCACGGGAACGTCCTTATTAAGGAGGGCGATGAACTCTTCGATGACCTTCTTGGCCAGGTCGCCGAACCGCTTTTCACGGCCGCGGAGGATGATCTCGGCCTTCACCTTGTTGCCCTCGGCCAGGAATTCCTTGGCCTTCTCCTTGCGGACCTCCATGTCATGGGGGGCGATGCGCAGCGACAGGCGGATACCCTTCACTTCGACCGTCTTCTGCTTGGCCTTTTGCTTCCGGGCCTCCTTGTCCTGCTCGTATTTGAACTTGCCGAAGTCGACGATCTTGGCCACGGGAGGCTCGGCTTTCGGCTGGATGACCACGAGATCGAGCTCGCGTTCACGCGCCTTCGCCACGGCTACCGGGGTGGGCAGTACGCCCAAATGCACGTCGTTCTCGTCGATCACGCGGACCTCGGCGAAACGGATGAGGTCGTTCACGGAATAGACGACTTTTTGTGGCTTCGGCTTGAAGCGTCTTCGGGATATGCGCAAGGTCGTCGGGCATTACTCTGATTAAGTACGTTGCCCATGGTACGGGGGTTTTTGCCCTTTGTAAAGGCCTAAAGGAGCGGGTAGAGTGGGTGCAGCTATGCCGACACTGGCCGAGAACAAGAAGGCGAAATTCGAATATCAGGTCCTCGACACCGTCGAGGCCGGCTTGATGCTGACCGGACCCGAGGTCAAATCCGTCCGCAACGGCAGGATGAGCCTGCTCGGCGCGTACGTCAGCATCGCCCGCGGCGCGGTCTGGCTCATCGGCGCGCACATCCAGCGTTATCCCAACGCCGGGCCTCAATTGGAGTACGATCCCGAGCGCACGCGCCGCCTGTTGCTGCATAAGCGCGAGATCATGAAATTGGCCGGAAAATTGGAGCAGAAAGGATTGACTTTGGTGCCGATTTCTGTCTATACTAAGGGCTCCAAGATCAAGATCTCCGTCGGTTTGGCGCGCGGAAAGAAGAATTACGAGAAGAGAGAGACGCTCAGGAAGCGCGACCTCGACCGGGACGTCCGCCGTTCCCTCAAAGGCTGAAAGATGACAGACCACAGATGTCTGTAGTCTGTAGTCTTTTGTCTTTCAGGGGGATGACGTGCATCGATGGGAGTTCGTTTCACGGCATGCAATCCGAGGACGTCCGTCACCTCGTAAAACCACGGGCAACGAACAAGTGCAAACTTGCTCAGCCGGGCGAAGGCTGCGTTCGCGAAAGCGTTCGCTCCTTCGTTCGCTCCGGCTCTCGCGTAACGCTTGAGCCCATCCGCCCCGTCGACGTCCGATAGACGGGATCCGGGTGTCATTCATCGGGCAGAGCCTGCGTGTCGCCCTGACGCGCCGGCCGAAATTGCATCGGGGCTTGGGAAGCAGGATTTCGCCCGTTTCGCCCCTGCGTCCGACGTTCCAAACGGGCTACGATCGTAGAAATGCCATGGGATGCCTCACCAGACGCGAGTTCAACTCTCGCCATCTCCACCACGTAAAAGCCGCGCCCGAAAGGGAGCGGCTTTTACGTAGGTCAAGCCCCGTGAGAGATCAGAGCGCAGAGAGGAGAGGGAGAGCAGAGAACAAAGTGCAAAGGAAGACGAGAGGACAGAGACGCCCGACATTTTTTTCGGGGCCGGAAGAATACCAGGCATCTCTGCACTTTGTTCTTACTTTGCTCTCTGCCCTTTGTTCTCCCTCTGTCCTCTGAACTCTGAACTTCCAACAAAAAGTCGTCATCCCGCGCTCGGTGTCAGGCACTAAAGTGCCTGACACCTTGGTGCCTGACACTTTGGGGTCAGTCTAGAGATGAAAAAAACGACCGACAGGAAGTCGGTCGCGTAGCGATCCTAGAACACGTGGCGTCGCAGCCAGCCCATGGCATCCCATGGTTCGGCGGAGATGCCTGCCAGAATGCCGCCCATGGCGCCACCCATCACGCCCGGACCTCCGACGTCGACGCCGGCCATGAGCAGGCCGGGGACCGGCGTACGCGGACGCAGCCATTGGCAGCGGAAGCGTTCGGGCGTGCTCTCGAGGCCGTAGATCGAGCCGCCCGCGGCGCGGGTGAAGTGGTCGGTCGAGACGGGGGTCGAGAGCTCGGCGTAGTCGAGCATCGGCCGGAGCCCCGGAAGATGCCGGAAGAGCTGTTCGAGCATCGCTTCCTGCAGGCGCGCCTTGAAGCCGGCGTACTCCTCGCCGCGGCGCATCCAGCGTTTCTCGCGCCAGGGCAGGAACCTGTCCCAGGGGACGAAGGTCACCGCCTCGCCGGTGTGGCGCCTTTCGGGCCCCGGATCATGGCTCGGGTCTTTGAGCGACGGGAAGGATACATAGAGCACGGGCGCGGAGCCCGCGGGCGTGTCGGCCGCGACGTGCCAGGCGTCATCCTCGGGGTCCCACGTCTCGTAGAACCATTGGTTGTTCGCGCCGGCGCCGGCCGCCCTGACGTCTCCTTTGAAGCCCAGGTACAGGCACACGTGCGCGGGTCCCGGACGAAGCCTCGAGATCTCCGACGTCCATGACGCGCGCCGTACATGCTCGGGCAGGAGCTTCGTGACGGTGGGAATGGCGCCGATGGCGCTGATCACGAGCGGTGCTCGGATCTCCTCGCCGTCCGCCATGCGGACGCCGGCGGCCTTGCCGCCTTCGACCAGCGTCTCGCGCACGTCGGCGCGGATGCGGGTCCATCCGCCGGCTTCGGCCACGGTGCGCAGCAGTTCGCGCGCGATCCGTTCCGAGCCTCCGACAGGATAGTAGCCGCCCCACAGGAAGTGGGTGACGACGGACGCCTGGATGGAGAATGACGCGCGCGAGGGCGTGGAACCGTAGTAGCCCCACTGCGAGGCGAACATGGTCCGCAGGCGGGGATCGGCGGTGAGCCGGGAGATGACCTCGGCGACCGTCGTTTCCTGGTGCCGCCGCGCCTTTCTGCCGAACGTCCTGTCGACGACCGCGCCGAGCGTACGCGGCAGCGCCCGCGAGACATAGAACGCGCGGAGGTCCGCGCTCGCTTCCCTGGCGAGCCGCAGGTAGCCGTCGATGGCCTCCTTCTCGCGCGGGAACGCCTGGAGCAGGTTCTCCCGGAATTGCCGCGGGTTGTCCGGGTAGTCGACCCGCAGCCCGTCGGGCATCTGGAACGAGTCGTAGACCGGTCCCAGCGACGCCCATTCGAGCCGTCCGTCCGTGAGCGCCGACATCATGCGTCCCGGGACGCCGCGCTCGGTCATTTCGCCGACCGCGTGCACGCCCACGTCCCACCGGTAGCCCCGGCGGGCGAAGGTATGGGTGAATCCTCCCGGTACGTAGTGCTGCTCGAGGATGAGGACCCTCTTTCCCAGTTTGGCGAGCAGGGCTGCGGCGACCATCCCGCCTATGCCCGAGCCTATGACGATGGCGTCCCAGGGACCGGGTCGGGGATGGCGTCCCCAGGGTTTGGGAGCCTCAAAAGCACTTGCGGAGCCGTCCATTGCGCACCTCTCAGGTGAGTCGAGTGAAGGAACTGCCGACGTACCGTAATCGAGCGTCCGGATCGTGGCAATGACGGCCGGGACCCTCCCATAGGGCGGCTTTTTCCTTTATACTACCGGGACCGGCTACCCTTGATTTTTCCGCAATAATGATGTAGGGTGCACGGTCGCTAAGTCACGGGCAAAGGGCCGCAACCATCGGCCCGTAAGCCGCGGTCGTGCGGCTTGCGCTGAGAGGAGCCGGCCTTAGCCGGACCTCCAATATCCGCCTCAAGCGGATGGCAGCGTAAGATTTATCCCCAACGCCCGTCAAGACACACGGATAATGCAGGGTCCCCAGCCACAACATGACGAGTTCCTGCAGGCGTATGACCAGTACGCGGACGCCATTTTTAGGCATTGCTACTACCGGGTCTACGACCGGGAGAAGGCCAAGGAGCTCTCGCAGGAATGCTTCATGAAGACCTGGGAGTACCTGTCGCAGGGCAAGAAGGTCGACAACCTCCGCGCCTTCCTCTATAGGGTCGCGAACAACCTCATCATCGACTCGAGCCGGAAGAAGAAGGAATCCTCGCTCGACGCCATGATGGAAGAGGGGTTCGAACCCAGGGAGACCGGTCCGGAGAAGACCACGGTCGCCGCCGAAGCCGGCCAGATGATCGCCCTCCTCGACAAGCTCGACGAGAAGTACCGGGACGTCGTGCGCATGCGCTACCTCGATGACCTCTCGCCAAAGGAGATCGCCCTGGCGCTGGGAGAATCCGAGAACGTCGTCTCCGTCCGCATCCACCGCGGCATCAAACAACTTCGCGAATACATGGCCTGAACGGCCGCCCACTAAGTATATGGAAGACAGGATCGAAAAAATCTTCAGCGAGGCGAGGCGTCTTTCGCTCACCGCGGACGAGAAGTCCGCCGGACGCGAGATGCTGCGCTCATACATGGCCCTGACGCCGATGGTCGCCCCCCAGCAGACCGCGAAGAAGCCGGCCTTCGGTTTCGCGCGCGCCTGGACGCACAAGACCGCCGCGGCGTTCTCCGTGTCGCTCGCCGTCCTGCTCTCCGCCGCCAGCGTTTCGTACGCCGCCGAAGGCGCGCTGCCGGGCGACCTTCTCTATCCCGTGAAGGTCGGCGTCAACGAGGAGGTCCGCGCCACCGTCGCGGTCTCCGCCCAGGCCAAGGCCTCGTGGGAGGCCGAACGCGCCGAGCGCCGCCTCGCCGAGGCCGAGCAGCTCGCCACCCGCGGCCGTCTCCGCGCCGAGACCCGCATCGCCATCGAGGCGCAGTTCCGGAACCACGCCGAGCGCGCCCAGAAGGGCATCGCCGAACTGGAAGACTCCTCGGACATCGAGGCTGCCGCCAACGTGAACGCCCACCTCGAAGGCTCGCTGCGCGCCCACAAGAAGATCATCGCCATGCTCGCCGACGATTCGAACGATGACGACGATACGCAGGTCAACGCGCTCGAGGCTTCCGTTGACCATGAGACCCAGGCCGCCGAGGAGTTCCGCGGCAAGAACGAGGCCAGGGTCGCCGCCGAGGCTTCCACCGAAGCGAAGACCGCCGCCGAAGGCCGCCGCGGCGCGGCCGTGAGGAAGATCGCCGAGGTGCGCGCGTACCTCGCCGCCAACCGCGCCAGCCTGGGCGACAGCGCCACCGCGGAAGCGGAAGCGCGGCTCGACGAGGCCGACGCGACCGTCGCGGAAGGCAACGCCAAGCTGGACGCGGGCGAGAACGGCGCGGCCTTCGCCCTGTTCGCCAAGGCCCAGCGCCAGGCGCAGGAAGCGAAGCTCCTCATCCGCGCGGGCAACGAACTGAAGATCAAGGCCAAGGCCGGCGGGCTCCGGCTCGACCTGAACGCCGACGTCAACGCCGCGGCGAACGACCGCGGCGACGCCACGGTCCGGCACGAACAGGACGGCGGCGCGCCGGCCGGTTCGACCGATGACGGGGACCAGGACGCCGGCAAGGACCGGCGCATCGACGTCAAGACGGACCTGCGCATCGGATCGGGCGAAGACCGGCACGGCGCCAAAGGCGGCACGGACGCCAAGCTCGATCTCTAAAAGACATCAAAAAAGACCCCGGCACCCGCCGGGGTCTTTCGTTTCCCTTCATTTCTTGTGCATCGCGTCGGCCGCCCTCTCGCCGGCGCGGTAGAGCCAGAGCTTCACGGTCTCGGTGGCGATGAAATAGACCGCGACGATGAGGACGGCGATGAGCAGATGCAGCGGCCGCGGCGTTACGAAATGGAAGACCTTGTGGCCGAAAGACGAGTAGGGGAGCACCACCGCGGCGATGGCCGCGCAGGCCGTGAGCGTGGCCAGGTGCGCGGGCGGCGGCGGCGCCTTGTAGAACGGGCCGCTGGTCCTCAGCGAGTAGATGAGGACCAGCTCGGTGAGCACGCTGACCATGAACCACGACGTCTGCAGGACCGCCGGGCTGAACAAGCGGAACACGGCGAAGGTCGTGAAGTCGAAGATGCTGCTCACCAGGCCAAGGATCGTCGTGAAGATGATGATATGCCGCGCGTCGTACTTCTTCGGGTCCCGGAGCTCGCTCGCGTCGACGCTGTCGGTCGCGATGGTGATCATCGGGAAGTCGGACAGGAGGTTGAGCAGCAGGATCTGCAGCGGCAGCATCGGCAGGTAATTCACGAGCAGCGAAGCGATGGCGACCGAATAGAAGTTGCCGAAGTTCGAAGCCAGCGTCACCTTCAGGTATTTGATGGTGTTGGCGAAGGTGCGGCGGCCTTCCTCGACGCCGTCGAAGATGACGTTCAGGCTGGGGTTCAGCAGGATCACGTCGGCCGCCTCGCGCGCGATGTCCGAGGCACCCTCGACCGCCAGGCCGACGTTCGCCATTTTCAGCCCCGGCGCGTCGTTGAAGCCCTCGCCGAGGAACCCGACAGCCTTCGTTTCCTGCAGCAGCGAGAGCACGGTGAACTTCTGCTTCGGGTTCATGCGCGCGAAGACGTGCGTCTCGTGGACCGCGCGGTGCCGGTCCTCGACCGACAGCGTCTCGAGGTCCGCGCCGGTCAGCACCGCGTGCGGGTCGGGAATGATGCCGATCTTGTAGGCGACCGCGCCGGCGACCTCCTTGGAATCTCCCGTCAGGATCTTGATCTGCACGCCGAGCCGTTTCGCTTTTTCGGCGGCCTCTTTGGCGCTCTCCTTCAGCGGGTCCTGGAACGAGAGCAGGCCGACGAGCTCGAGGTTGTGCTCCTCGTTCTTGAGGTCCGTTCCTTCCGGCACGCCCCAGCGCACCGTCACGGCGATGACGCGGTTGCCGGCGAGACCCTGCTCGACGCGATAGCGCGAGAGGCCTTCCATGTCCTTCACGTTGGTGCAGAGCTTGAGCACCTCGTCCGGCGAGCCGCGCGAGACGAGCACCGTGCCGCGCTCCGCCGAACGGAGCAGCACGCTGTTGCGCCGCCTGACCGGGTCGAACGGCAGTTCGCCCAGCTTCTCCGCCTTGCCCGCTTCGTCCCGGACCGCCTCGCCGGCCTTCTCCCACAGCGCGACGTCGAAGGCGTTGTTCTGCTGTTTTTCGTGCTCGCCGATGAACGACGAGGCGAGAAGCGCGTACCGCAGGCAGGCGTCCTTATCGACGGCGAGCACGTCCGCGACGACCAGCTCGTTCTTGGTGATGGTCCCGGTCTTGTCGGTGCAGAGGATGTCGATGCTGCCGAGGTCGTCGATGGCCGAGAGGCGCTTGACGACGACCTTGCGGCGGGCGAGCCGGATGGCGCCGCGCGAGAGCGACACCGTCGACACGACGGGCAGCGCCTCGGGGATGACGCCGACCGTGAGCGCGATCGAGAACAGGAGGAGCTCCTGCAGCTGGCCCGTGCCCTTGAGCACGAGGTTCAGTCCGAACATGAAGGCGATCGTCACCACGACGAGCTTCATGATGAAGCTGCTGAAGCCGGCGATCTCCTTCTCGAAGGCGCTGGTCGCCTTCGCCTCGGAGGTCAGCTTGGCGATCTCGCCGAGCGCGGCGTGCTTGCCCGTCGCGAACACGACCGCGGTCCCTTCACCCGTGAGCACCGACGTGCCCGAGAAGCCGACGTTCGTCGCCTCGAAGTATTCCCCGGGGGCCTTGGCCATGGCCCCGGTGTCCTTGTAGACGTCGACGGATTCCCCGGTGAGGATCGATTCGTCGATCGAGAGGTCCGTGACCGAGAGGAAGCGCACGTCCGCGGGGACCTTGTCTCCGGCCTGGAGATGGACGATGTCGCCCGGGACCAGCTCGGAGGAGTCGATGAGCCTCGTCTTGCCGCCGCGCAGCGCGTGCGTGTTCTGCCGCCAGTATTTCATCAGCAGCTCGACCGCCTTCTCCGCGCGGAACTCCTGGTAGAAGCCGAGTCCGGTGTTGATGGCCGTGAAGAGCACGATCATCGAGGCGTCGAAATGCTCGCCGGTGGCGAAGGCGACGGCCGCGGCGACGCCGAGCAGATAGATGAAAGGGGACGTCAGCTGGCGGAGGAAGATCTCTCCGGCCGTCTTTCGCTGATGTCCGATCTCGTTGCGGCCGGACGCTTCCCGGCGGCGCTCGGCCTCTTCGTCCGTGAGGCCCTTCGACGGGTCCGCGCCGAGCTTGGACGCAAGGTCCTGCGGGGCGGCGGCGGCCGCCTCTTTGAAGCTGAGTGAAGCGATTTCCATGCGTTCATTATATCACGGAAGAGCGCCTTAAGGCAGACTTCCTCGCTCCCGCCGGAAGTGGTATGGTGTGCATGACTATGTTCGGACGCAAGAAAGCCCAGACGGGTCTCCGCATCAACGAATTCACCGTGTTCGGCGCCTTCGTGGCCGTCGCCGTGTTCGGCCTCGCCTACGGCATCATCGCCGCCGCGCTCGGCAAGATCACGGTGACCGACGACCTCGGAGAAGCGTTGTGGCAGCCTGCGCCCGCGCTGACCCCTACGGAATACGAGCGTCAGGCGGCGGACGTCCTCTCGCCGTTCCTCGGCCAGGCGGCGAGCATGTCCCGCGAGGACCTCGACGGCGACGACACCGCCACGCTGCAACTCGTCGAAAAGACCCAGGAACGTTTGCTCCGCATCGCGCATGTCCCGACGGACCATAAGGATGCCCATCTGCGCGCGGTGCTGCTGCTCGACCAATGGAAGCGCGCGCTCGCGGGACCGGGTCCCGATCGCGAGGCGGTGCTCGACAAGACCAAGCAGCTCGTGAAGGACTATCCTTGGCTGCTGGAGTGATCCGGTCGTCCTATGACCAGGATCGATCCGTTCTCGCCGGAGCAGCGCGAGGCCATCAAGACCGAGATCAAGCAGGAGATGCGCCAGGAGGAACGCCGCCAGCGCCTCCGGCGCGCTTTGACGATCCTGCTCGGCGTGCTCATCGTCCTCGGACTGCCGACCGTCTTCGTGGCGGCGGAACTGGCCAAGACGGGCTTCGTCGACGTGCCGGTCTTCTCCGCCTGGCTCTACAAGCCGAGCGCGCCGTCGCGGACCGTGCTGCCGCTCTACGGTTCGAAGCCGAACGACATCTACCGCGTCGTGGGCACCAAGATCACGTACGATCCCACCACGTCGCTCGCCAAACTCCCTCTGACCGAGCAGGAGATCACGACGCTCGCGCAGGCCGGCGCCGCCACCGCGCCGCCGAACTCCCTGCCGTTCCCCGTGAAGTCGGTCCAGGTGGCCATCGATCCCGACACGGTCGAGATCTTCGCGGTCTCTCCTCAGAAGAAGCGGGACGCGACCGTGCTCGTGCGTTTCCATCCCCGCGTGAAGGACGGTCATCTGTCCGCAGAGGTCGAGAAGATCGCCATCGGCAGCCTCGTGGTGCCGAACAAGGCGGGGGACCTGCTGTTCGCGGCCTTCGGCGCCATCGTCAATGAATCGGTCTCGCGCGGCATCGCCCAGATCGGCACGCTCATGTCCGTGGAGACCGACAAAGGCATCGTGAGGTTCGTCATCCTGCCTAAGAGCCGCTGAGCACTATGCGCCCTCTCGCCGTCAGCACCTATCCCTGGGCGGCGCCGCTCCTGATCGGCGCGGCGTTCTTCGCGGCCGCCGAAACGGCCAGGCTCGCGCCCGGCGCGGCGCCCGCAGCGGTGCCGGCGCTCGGCGCCTTCGCCTCGTTCGCCGCGGCCTTCGCGGCCTTCGGCCTCGCGCGCATGGCGCACCGGCCGCGCATCGCCCTGCTCACCGCGGCGACGCCCGGCGTGCTCGTCGCCGCCGCCTTCGCCTGCTTCCTCATCATCGACTCGTCCGCGGGCCGCATCGCGCTCGCCGCGACCGCGGTCGTCCTCTCCGCCGCCTACCTCGCCTACCTCCGCGGCATCGTCCGGCACGACGAGCGTTTTCGCGACGAAGATTTCTCGCACCTGTCCTTCGCGGTCCACGTCATCTCCGTGTTCTTCGCGTTCGCCTTCGCTTTCGCGGTGCCGAACTATCTCCAGACCCCGATGCCCGCCATCACGGCAGCCGTCTCCGTCGTGATCCTGCTCGCCACGGCCGAGAGCATCCGGCGCGCGGGCCTCGGCGGCCGCGACGCCGCCCTCCTGTCCGCGGCCTTCGTCGCTTTCGGCGCGCAGCTCTATCTGGCCCTTTCGTTCCTGCCGACCACCAACCTCGTGAACGCCGCCGTCGGCACGGTCCTGTACGCGAGCGGCCTGCACGCCGCGGTCACGGTGCTCTCCGGCAGGTCGTCCCGCCCCGCCTTCCGCCGCCAGTTCGCGCTTTCGTTCGTCATGCTCGCCGTCGTGTTCGCCACCGCCCGCTGGGCGTGATCCCGTATGGCCTCTCCCGGATCCGACAACCGCTCCGTGCTTCCCACGCTCATCGTCAGCGTCTGCTTCGGCGCGGCCGCCGGAGCGGTAGGCACCCTGCTCGTCATGGCCTACGTCGCGCCGAGGCTCGAGATCGGCGGCGCGTCCCTCCAGGTGCGCAACAGCGCGATCCTGAGCCGCGCGGCCGAGGAGGCGGTCGGTCAGACCTTCGAGCCGGCGGGTCGCGCCGCGGCGATGCTCGCCCTCGCCAAGGCGGGGGAGGGAACGCTCGATCGCGCCTACGTGCCCGGCGACGCGCTCTCCTCGGGGATGGTGCTCACCTCGGACGGCTGGATCGTCACCTACGGCGACGCGGCGCTGTCCAAGGCCAAGCGCGTGAAGGACCTCGTCGCCGTCATCGGGACGAAGGCCTATCCGCTGCAGCGCGCCGTCCGCGACCCTTTCACCGGCGTGACCTTCCTGAAGGTCGACGCGGTCAACCTCCCCGTCACCGCCTTCGGCACGACCGACGCGCTCGAGGCCGGCGAGACCGTCTACGGCCGCGACCTTACGGGCGGCATCCAGCGACTCACGGTGCTCGCCTTCGACCTCTCGCCCGCGTCGGCCCCGCGCGACCTGGTCTGGTCCTCGGAACGCATGCAGCGGGTCATCCGGCTCGCCGGCGGCGAGCTCCGGCCCGGAGAGATGGTCATGGACCGCAAAGGGGACGTCATCGCCATCGCCTCGGCCGCGGGCCCCTTCGGCTCGCTGGCCGTCCCGGTCGACGCCTTCTCGCGCGTGCTCGGCGCCGTGCTGCGCGACAAGGAACCCTCCAGGCCTTACCTCGGCGCGCAGTACGTCGACCTGTCGCAGCTTGCCGGCCGCGAGGCGGTGCTGCCGGCGCGCGGCGCCCTGCTCACGGCCCCGGCGGACGGCAAGACGCCCGCGGTCAGGCCGAAGAGCCCGGCTGAGGACGCCGGCCTCAAGGCGGGGGACGTCGTCACCGCCGTCGACGGCGTGCAGATCAGCGCCAAGAACCCTCTCGCCGACGCCATCGCCGACTACTCGCCGGGCGACGCGATCACCGTTTCCGTCATGCGCGCCCGCACCGCCAAGGAAGAGGACCTCGATATCGTCCTCGGCACGGAGCCTGTTCCCTGATCTTGGAGAATGTAGAATTGAGAATTGAGAGTTTAGGAACGGTGCAAAGAAGTCTAAATTCTCAACTCTAAACTCTAAATTCTCGAGCGTGAGAGGATTGACAAAAGCGAGTTTTCATGCTAGATTGCTCGGTCTAGCACAACGATCATGCACTCCCTCGAATCCCACTATCTCTATTCGCTCGTCAGGGGCTGGAAACAGATCCTGGCCTTCGCGCTCGTCACGGCGGTCGCCGGCATGGGCATCAGTTTCCTGTTCCCGCTGCAGTACAGCTCGACCATGCGGATGCTCATCATCCAGAAGCAGCTGTCCGATACCGACCCTTACACCGCGATCAAGGCCTCCGAGCGCATCTCGGACAATCTCGGCCAGATCATCTACACGACCTCCTTCTTCGACAAGGTCATGGGCGCCAAGTTCAACATCGACCAGTCGGTCTTCAAGGCTGACGAGAGCAAGAAGCGCAAGCAGTGGCATGACATGATCGAGACGCGGGTCGTCCAGAACTCCGGCATGCTCGTGGTCACCGTCTACCATGTCGACCCCAAGCAGGCCGAACAGATCTCCCGCGCCGTCGCCTTCGTCCTCACGACCGAGGGCTGGCAGTACATCGGCGGCGGCGACCTCGACGTCAAGCTCGTCGACGAACCCCTGGTCTCCCGCTACCCCGTCCGGCCGAACGTCCCGGCCAACGCCTTCATGGGCTTCATCCTCGGCGTCATCGCCGGCATCGGCTACGTTCTCCTCGGCGCCCGCAAGCATGCGGCCTTCGGCATCCCCCAATAAGGCGGATCTCAGCGAAAATAAGCTCAACGAGCCTCAAGAAAGCCCCCTGCCAGCCAGGGGGCTTTCGGCCCTTCCGGACATTGTCAGCCAGTATTGACAATCACCTCAAAACATGCTATAGTCGTCAGTTCTCAAAAAGTGAAAAAGGGAGCGTTGAGACCGTTCGACGTCCATCGAAGACACCTCCTCCTTGTCCTCGATGCCGTCGGACGGTCCCAGCGCTTCGGTGCTGGAAGGTCATTACAACTGCATCCGCAAACACTGACAGAAGGTTTTCAGGCACGGATTCTCCGTGTCAGGCCGACCGTCAACCGCCTCGAAACAGGGGCATCACAACGCCCCCTTCGGGGGAGGAGGAATCGACAATGAAGACCCTTTCCACCGTCATCGCCGCTCTGGTCTCGTGCCTCTTCTTCGTCGGCTCGGCCCACGCCCAGCAGACGAGCGGTCCGCTCCCGGAAGTCCGGGTGGCGCTCCCCGCCGACCTCGCCGCATGCGTCAACGCGTGCATGGCGCCCGCCGCTTCGCCCCGTCCCGCCGACCACACCGTGTGTCCGGCGACGATGGACTCGGCGACCAGCACTCGCATCGAGCGCCTGGCCACCGAGATCTCCCGCATCCGCACCAGGGTCGCCGCCAACACGGCAGCCATCGCGGATCACGAGCGCCGCATCCGTTCCCTCGAGGACCAGATCGGCCTCCTGCGGACCCGGACCGCGGAGCTCGAGCGCCAGGTGAGCGAGCAACGCGACGCGATCGCTGCCCTGCAGCGTGACCTCGCGACGCTCCGCAGCGACTACGAGCGCGCCGTCGGCGAGCTCGGACGTCGCGTGACGGACCTCGAGACCAGCTTCACCGCGCTGACGCGAACCGTCAGCACGCTGGAGACCAGGGTCTCGGGGATCGAGTCTCGCATGGCGAGCGTGCGCATCGGCGTCAGGACCGGTTTCCTGGTCCTGGGGTCGACGGACGGCACGGTCTACACCGGCGTCCCGCTGCTCGCGAACCTGTCTCTCCAGTTCACCCCGTCGACGTTCGCTTCGGTGAGCGGCGGCCCGGTGTTCTCGGCAGGCAGCTCGCCGGTCGGCGCTCATGGTCGGTTGGGGCTCGGTTTCGATCTCCACCCGAACTGGTCTCTCGAGACCGGCGTTTCGACCACCTGGGTCGGATACAACTCGACTCTGCACGCCAGCTCCATGTTCCTCATGGGCGACGTCGGACCGACGTTCCGATACAAGTGGTTCAGCGTCAACGCCAGCGTCATGGCCGGCGCCGAGTTCGACCGCACCACCGCGCCTGCGTTCGGTGGCCTCCTCACCCTTCGGGGCGAATGGCCGTAACGCGCAGGGGGCGGCGAGGAATGGTCCTCGTCGCCCTCCTTCACCCGGAATGAGAACCGTCCATCAACCAGCAACCCCGAAGTGAAAAGGAGATCCACAATGAAGACCTCGAACCTGTCCGTGCTCTGCGCGATCCTCATGACCGTGACCGTCGGCTGCGGCCTGCAGGAGGGTGGCGACACCACGCCGCCTCCCGACTGCACCAGCAACTGCGGTGACGGGGGCAGCGGCCCCACCGGCGACGGCGGGACCGTCACGCCTCCGGCCGACGGCGGCGGGAGCTACATCCCGGCGCCCGTCGTCTCGCCCGCGGCCTGCCTGCTCGAGTTCGCCGACGACTACATCTCGGGTTCCCCCTGCGGTGACGTCGTCGGAACGCTCCCGGGCATGACCTGGACCGCCGGTCCCCGCATCTCGGACTCGAACAGCGACGGTCGCCTCGAGTACCACCCCGCCAGCATCCCCGCCGGCACGTACGACCTGTCGTACCGTGACCGCGGGTGCGCCAACGAGGTGGACCGGACGAACTGGGCGCTGTACGGCGACCCCGAGATGCTCCGCGCGATGTCGCCGGACGCCCGCTCCTTCATCACCTGCAACTGGTGGGTGAACGGCGCGATCGTCCAGGTGACGGACCCGGGATGCCATCTCAAGATCTCGGTCGACGCGGCCTGCGCCATCACGGGCGCCGGCAACATGAGGGACTTCCACTAAGACTTCGGTCTGAGTGGGCATCGCCTCACAGAGGTGGTCAGCGCTTGCTGGCCACCTCTTTTCTTTTTCTAAGAGAAAAAGAACAGCAAGCAGGATGGGGAACGACATGATGTATTTCTGGACCCTGAAACAAGTTCAGGGTGACATCCAAATTTTTTCTGGACCCCGGGTCAAGCCCGGGGTGACATCAAAATATTGTCATGCTGAACTTGTTTCAGCATCCAGAAAAACCGCACCATCGAAGCAGAGCTAAGGGATCCTGCGAGAAATCCGGCCCGTCCGTACATCGGCGGGCTTCTTTTTTTATTGTGGCCGGATTTCTTTCGTTCATAGAAATCCTGGCGTGCTCTCTTCGAACTGCGGGTGGCGTGGCGAAAGGGGACCCCGACCGCCCGCAGGCCCCGGGTCGCAGCCCGGGGCCGAGGACGAGTCGGGGTGGTCGCCACGACAGGACCCGCAGGGTCCATCCATGAAGAGGGACAACAAAAAAACCGGTCCGATGAGATCGGACCGGTCGAGAGCGTTACGTCGTCGCCGTCACCGCGTCAGCAGTGCGGCGGGCCGTCGTAGCCCTGGTTGAAGAGGTCGAGGACCGCGCCGATGTTGATGGCTTCGTCCCAGACCGCCGGGTTGGGCACGCCATCCGCGGTGGGCCGGATGCCGTACGGCAGGGTGCCGTCCGCGTCCTTGTTGGCCGTCATCCACGCTTCCGCGTCGAGGAGCGCCTGCGCCACCTCGGGGTTCGTGCTCGCGCCGCTGGCCACGTTGAGCAGCGAGGCGATGAGCTGGTGGCCCATGATGAGGCTGGCGTCGCCGCGCGGCGAGGTCTTCAGGATGTTGATGAGCTGCGAGCGGCTGTAGTAGACGCCGCCGATGGTCAGGCCGGGGACCGGCCAGGCGCTCGGGTGGGTCTTCCAGAAGCCCTGCGTGTAGGTGCAGCCCAGCGACTGCGGGGGCAGGTCGCAGCTGATCGTGTACGAGATGCGGCCCTTGAAGGTGCCCGCGTACGCGCTGCCGACCTGCGAGTTGGTGGTCGCGTCGTTGATCGCCGCGTGCACCTGCAGGTACAGGAGCGTGCCGCACGACTCCGCCGTCAGTCCGAGGTCCGCGAGCGGCACCGTGAAGGTGTAGGTCGTGGTGTCGGGCGGCAGGGTGCCCGCGTTGTAGGGGCACTGGCCGGGCGGCGTCCAGGGGAACGCGGTCGTCGAGATGCACAGGTGCGCATCGGCGAGCTCGTAGCCCGGGAGCATGTCGTACTTCACGTAGACGTTCGTCGAGTCGTTCCAGACGCTGATCGTCCCGACCTGGATGTTCGTGTTCCCCATGGAGAAGGGATACGTATCCGGGTTCAGGGCGGTCGCGGCCTGGGTGACGACGCCGACGCCGTCCGCGTCGTCGCTGCCGGCCATGCAGCCCGGCGCGAAGATGCTCGCGATCAGGGTGAACATGGCCAAGATGTAGAGAGCGGGGGATCTGCTGTTGGGCTTCATTCGGACTCCTCCTTGTTCGGACGTTCCCACACGATGTGGTGTCGCGACCCTAGGGCCTGGCGTCGATTCTGTCAAGCATCGAAATGCCGCCAATGGAGGGCCGTTATGCGAAAAAAGTCCCTTGCGACATCTTTCATATGACAGGCAATGTGAATAAGTAGCCTTATTTAAGGCGGATTTCAGAAATAATTGACGGCATTTCTTGGACCTATAAGATACCGGCACGCTTTCAAATTTTATCTTGATGAGCGCCTCGACGCTCCATTTTTTTATGAAGAACGTGCTCCGACGCCTCCGCGACGCCGCGGTCTTTTGTTTACTGAGCGCGACCGCGCTCGCCATGCCCGTGAGCGGCGTGATGGTCGCCCACGCGCAGGAAGCCGACGCTTCCGTGTCCGCTGACGCGACCGCCGCGCCGTCCGAAGAGACCGCCGCCCCCGCGCCCGACCCCGCTCCCGCCACGGAGAGCGCCTACCCCGCTCCCGCCGACACCACGTCCGCTCCGGTGGACACGACGTCCGCTCCGACGGAAGAGGCCGCTCCGGCGACGACGACCGAGGAAGCCGCTCCCGCGGATCCCGCGCCGTCCGCTGACGCCGTCGCGCCCGCGCCGGAGGCCGCTCCCGAAACGCTCCCCGCGACCGCTCCGGAACTTTCCACGGACAAGGCCGACTACGCGCCGGGCGAGACCGTCACCATCTTCGGCAGGTTCTTCAGCGCGCTCCAGGACATCGTCGTCACGATCTTCGGCGGCTCCGCCGAGGCAGGCG
>DATJFD010000014.1:0-11099 GCA_035495855.1 Binatia bacterium
CGCGTCGCCGCCGAGGCCCGCCACGTGCGCATCGACGACGGCAAGCTGCGGGAGCTCGCCGCGAAGCTCGAAGGCGCCGCGGTACCTTCCTGGGACAAGGAACTCCATTTCTTCGACGGCACCGAAAAGAGCGTGCTCTACACGCTGCTGCTCGACGCCGCGAACTTCTGTTTCTGGCCGTCCGCGTTCGAGACGACGTATCGCGGCAGGACCTACGGGCGCGAGGACGGCTACTGCGCGCTCTCCGTCGCCCTGAAGCGCGCGTTCGAGGAGGACGATCCCGCCCTGACGGACCCCGCGCGGCTGGCGCGGCTCGGTCCCGGAGAGCTCGGGGAGGCGCTCGGCTGCGAAGGCGACGTGCCGCTGCTCGACGAGCGCGCGGAGAACGTCCGGAACCTGGGCGCCACGCTCCTTTCGCGCTACGAGGGCGACGTGCGCAACGTCCTGGACGCCGCGTACGGCGACGCGCCCGCGTTCGCGGAGGAACTGGCCCTGCACTTCGCGTGCTACGATGACGTCCGTCCTTACCGCGGCCGCGGCGTTCCCATCCTCAAGCGCGCGCAGCTGTGCGCCTCGGACATCGTCGGCTCTTTCGGCGGCGAGGGCCTCGGCGCGCTCGCGAACGCGGACAGGTTGACCTGCTTCGCGGACTACAAGCTCCCGCAGCTGTTCCACGCCGATGGCGCGTTCGTCTACGCGCCCGGGCTCGACGCCGCCGTGCGCGGCCTGAAGGAGCTCCCGGAAGGCAGCGAGGAGGAGGTCGAGGTCCGCGCCTGCACCATCGAGGCGGTCGAACGGCTGAAGGCGATGCTCGCCGAGCGCGGCCGCGGCCTCTCGGCGCGCGAGATCGACTGGCTGCTCTGGAACGAGAGCATCGTGCCGGGCAGGCTCACCGTGCCGCATCATAGGACGATCACGACTTCATATTAGGTCGTAGGTGGTAGGTTGTAGGTTGCGTCCATTGCGCCCTACAACCTACTCCCTACAACCTACAACCTCGCACCATGGGCATCCTCAAGTTCACCATCGAAGCCAAGGACCCCGGCTCGCTCGCGCGCGTCGGGCGTCTTGAGGTCAAGCACGGCTCGCTCGAGACGCCCGCGTTCATCGTCGTCGGCACGCGCGCCTCGGTGAAGGCCGTCGACCCGCGGGAGCTCAAGGCAATGGGCGTGCAGATCACGCTGGCGAACACCTATCACCTGATGCTGCGCCCCGGCGCGGAAGCCGTCGCCGAACAGGGCGGCCTGCACTCCTTCATGGGCTGGGACGGCCCGATGGTCACGGATTCCGGCGGCTTCCAGGCCTTCAGCCTCGGCTTCGCCATCGAGCATGGCGTCGGCAAGATGGTGAAGATGTTCCCGGCTGAAGGGAAGCACGACCGCGCTCCCGCGCCGCAGCGGCCGAAGCTCGCGAAGATCACGAGCGACGGCATCCTTTTCCATTCGCATCTCGACGCCTCGAAGCACATGCTCACGCCGGAGCGTTCGATCGACATCCAGGAGAAGCTCGGCGCGGACATCATCCTGGTGCTCGACGAGTGCACTTCGCCGCTCTCGACCTACGACTACACCCGCGATTCGCTCGAGCTTTCGCATCGCTGGGCCGAGCGCTCCCTTGCCGCGCACAAGACCGACCAGGCGCTCGCCGGCATCGTCCAGGGCGGCGCCTACGAGGACCTGCGCCTCCATGCGGCGAAATGGAACGCGTCGATGCCGTTCGATTCCTACGCCATCGGCGGCAGCCTGGGGAAATCGAAGGACGACATGTGGCGCATCCTCGAATGGACCAACGCCATCCTGCCGGAGAACAAGCCGCGGCATCTGCTCGGCATCGGCGGCGTCGACGACGTCTTCGGCGCGGTCGAGCGCGGCGTCGACATGTTCGACTGCATCTCGCCGACCAGGCTCGCGCGCATGGGCATCGTCCATCTTCGGCCGGAGTCGGGCGGCAACGCCGCCAACAAATGGCGCCTGCATCTCAACGGGTCGGTGAAGGCCGAAAAGGGGCCGATCGACCCCGCCTGCGGCTGTTCGACCTGCACGCGCTTCTCGCGCGCCTACCTCCGGCACCTGCTCGCGACCGGCGAGCTTCTGGGCTTCGCGCTGACCTCGGCGCACAACCTCTTTTTCATCACCAAGCTGTTCGAGGAGATCCGCGCGGCCATCAGGACCGGCACGTATGCGGAGCTGAAGGGCCGCTGGTTGGGATGATGGAGTCGAAAGTCGAGAGTTGAAAGTCGAAAGCGAAAAAACCGGCCTCAAGGCCGGTTTTTGGACGGGAACTTCTATTGTTTTCTGGACCCTGAAACAAGTTCAGGGTGACATTTCTTCTTACTTGTCATGCTGAACTTGTTTCAGCATCCAGAAAAAAAGGATGCGCAATGGCATCCTTTTTGCGTTCCCGTCAAAGCGGGAAACCGCTGACGAGGAAGGTCTCGATCTCGAGCGGCTGCGTGAGCACCCGCTCGCCGTTCTTCACGGCGTCGACGGCCTCGCCGAGCATCTGCCGGGCGCCGGCGTCCGCGCGGCCGTCCGCGACGTAGCGCTCGGCCTCGCGGACGAAACGCAGCGACGCTTCGGTCTTGCCCTCCTCCCAGGGGAACGGGAAGCCGCTCACCAGGAAGACCTCGACGTCGAGGAACCGGCGCAGCACGCGCTCGCCGCGCTTCACCGCGTCGACGGCCTCGGTGAGCAGCTGCCGGTCGGGATCGTCGGCGCCGCAGACGGAGATGATCGCCATCGCTTCGTTGACGAAGCGGATGGACGCGGCCGTCTTGCCCATCTGCCAGGCGAAGTCGGGCGGGGGAAGGGCACCGGTACCGTGCTCGTTGTTGTGCATGTGAACCTCCGTTCCTTTCGGAACCGGCGAACGTTAGCGGTTTTCCGGGGGATTGTCAAGACTGGAAGGTTCCCGCGGAGACAAAAACGCGCCGTCCGGGCGGCGCGTTCCTTCCTAGGTCTTTTCGCCGCCCGCGTCGCAGAACGCGTGCATGGCGTCGCGCATGAACTGCGCGAGCCCCGGCGCGTACTTCTCGTAGTACGCCGCGAAGCGCGGGTCGGCGACGTACATGTCGGCCAGGCCGCGGTACATCTTGAGGTTCGGTTCGTACCACGTGCGGAGCGCGGCGTAGTGCCGCGCGATGAGCGCCTGGACCGCCGTGCTCGCCGGGTCCTCCGTGCGCCGCGCCGCGATCTCCTTCATCAGCTTGTCGCCCTCGTCCTTCACGCGGGCGAGGTCGGCCTTCGTCATCTTCTTGTAGCGTTCCTGCGACTGGCGCCATGCCTCGGTATGGCCCCAGCGCTGCTTGGCCTCTTCGGCGTAGGCGTCCATCTCCTGCCTGGAGAAGTCGCCGTACAGGTCTTTGTCGTCCATAGTGATGTTGCGATCAAGTCTCTTAACGGTCCTGTCTATCGTGTCCATGAGCCCGTCGAGCCGTTTCTTCTTCAGTTCGATGAGCTTCCGCTGGTCCTTGAGCGCCGCCCGCATGTCGAAGTCCGGGCGGTCGATGATGCGCCGGACCTCGGCGAGCGGGAAATCGAGCTCGCGGAAGAACAGGACCTGTTGGAGTCGCAAGAGTTCCGTCTCCCCGTACAGACGGTAGCCGTTCTTCTCGGCGCGGGCGGGCGTGAGCAGCCCTATCGCGTCGTAGTGATGGAGCGTGCGCACGCTCACGCCGGCGAGCTTCGCCAGTTGATGGACGGTGTAGGACATTTTGATCGGAGAACGGAGAATTGAGAATTAAGAAATGAGAGGCGTATCTAAATTCTAAATTCTCATCTCTCATTTCTCTCAAAGTGGGCGTCGACCTCGCCGTACTATGACCCTAAACTATGACGTAACGTCAAGGTCAAGAGCCTGTGCGCAAGCAAAAACCCCTCGCCAGGGAGGGGTTTTGCGGTCGCTGCTCACTTCGCCCTCGCGGCGATGCCGTTCATGAGGTCGGCCATGCCAGCGAGCTGGCTTCGGTCGCCTTCGGGGATGAGCTCTTCGGCGCGCACTTCGAGGTCCTCGATCGCTTCCTGCAGCTTCCGCTTTCCGCCCGGGGCGAGCGCGATGATGCTGACGCGCGCGTCATGCGCGCTCGGCTCGCTGCGCACCAGGCCGATCTTCTCCATCGGTCCGAGCAGCCGCGTGACGCCGGACGCGGTCAGGCCGAGCTTGTCGGCCAGGTCGATGCGCCGCAGCCGTTCGCCCTCGGCGCGGCTCAGGTGGTACATGATGATGAACCAATTGAAACTGATCCCGCCGAGTCCGGCGTCGAAACGGCGATATAGCAGGGATTGGGCCCGTGCCAGGGCCAGGAAGAACTTCGCCTCCGAGGTCAGGTCATGCATATGCCGGGAGGATACTTGAGATATCAAGTACTTGTCAAGTAATCAGGTGACACCCAACCCGATCGTGCGCATGAAGAGAAAAACGCCCCACCTTTCTTTGGCGGAGAGGGGGGGGATTCGGTCCGCGCTCCGACGCGGACCCCAGGGCGGCTGCGCACCGGGCTGCCATACTAGGCAGCCCTCTCGCCGCCCGTTCGAATCCCTTCCACCTAACGCCAAAAAAAGCCGCCCGCCCACGAGGGGCGAGCGACTTTTTTCTGGCGGAGAGGGGGGGATTCGAACCCCCGAAACCTTGCGGTTTACCCGCTTTCCAAGCGGGCGCACTCGACCACTATGCGACCTCTCCGGGCGCTGGTCGTTCCTGATGTCGTGCCGACCATTCTACACGTTCCGCAATAAGGCGCAACCGTGCGAGGTAAGGCTGTTCCATGCTACCATGCCCGCAGATGGAACCTCACGATTTCAATTCCGCCCAGGCGTCGCTGCAGCTCATCGATCACATCGACCGGTGCGGCGGGGTGTACTCGGACTGGTACGTCGGCATGACCAACGACCCCGAGCGCCTGCTCTTCGACTATCACCTCGTCGACAAGAGGGACGGCCAGTATTTCTATTGCCGCATGAGCACGTATCACGAGGCGCGGTTCATGATCGAGCACCTGTCGACCGTCTATCGCGTCCACGTCGGGCCGGTCTACGGAGGGGCCGACGCGCTCTACGTCTACGCCTTCAAGATGACCACGACGACCAGGGAATGACGCGCGGGACGGGCGCGTCTTTTCGTGCTACACTGGGGCCGTATGCCAAGGAGGACCCAAGGCCGACCATCGAAGGCTCCCAAGGGAAAGCCGCGTTCCGCCGCGGCCTCCGCCTCGTCGACCGCGCCCGCGCCGCTCGACGCCCCGTCGAGGCCGACCCCGGCCCCGTCCTCCTCGCCGTCGGCCATCCGCCTGCCGCAGCCTCCCCAGGAAAATTCCTACTACGGCGGAGCCGCGGTCTTCGCCATCGGCATCATGGTCGTCGCCCTGCTGCTGTACGCCATCGTCCGCGAGGCCAGCGTCGACCGCCGCCCGCAGGGTCCGGCCGAAGTGGAAGACCCGCTGTTCGAGGAGGTCCGCCATCGCGACGAGTTCAAGGATTGGGTCTCCAAGTGGAGGACCGTCGATCCGTACGTGAGCGCCGCCGAGTTCACCCAGGATTCTTCCGGCTCTATCGCGCCCGCGCGTTCCGCGGCGGCAACGACGCAGCCTTCGCCGTCGGACCTGGAGCCTCCCGCAGCGAACCGTTACGTATGGTCGCCCGACCGCACGCGGTACGTCGATTACCTGGCGAGCTTTGGCGAGCCGGACAGCACGCTCACGCTCTACGGAAGGACCGACGCCTCGCTCGAGACGTTGGATTTCTGCGGCACGCCTTGCCATTTCGATTCCGCCTTCTGGCTCGACGCCGACCGCGTCGCGGTGCTCGGCCGCACCGAGGGCCTCAAGCAGGACGGCACGCCGCTCTGTCTGCCGGCCGCAGCGAACGAAGAACATCATTGCTATGACCGGCTGACGCTCACCGTGTACGACCTCGCCAGGGGAGCGAGGACATCGTACCGCTCCGAGAACCATCTTTTCGGCACGAACCCTTACGGACCGATGGCCGAGGAGCGCTGGGCGTCCGGGCTCACGCCCCAGGAGAGGGCCGAGCTCGGCATTTCCGCCGCAAGCGAGCTCGAGACCATCACCGGCGTCATCATGGAGATCGGCGAGGAAGGACGGATCCTGACGCTGGGCGGCGGACGCGTGCCGCGGTTCCTCGCCGTTTCCGAGAAGGCGACCATCCGGGACGTTGCAGGGGAGCCGGTCCCGTTCGAGGCCCTGCACCAGGGCTTCATGCTCGAAGCGCACGCGCTGCGCCAGCCTGACGGCACGTCGTTCGCCGTCTCGATCAAGGTCCTCTCCGCGCCGAACATCATCGTCGACGAACCCGCGGAGAACGCGGAGGTACACGCCCGTTTCGCGGTCCGCGGCATCGCCCGGACCTTCGAGAGCAACGTGCAGCTGCGTCTCGTGAACGACCGCTCCGGCAAGACGCTCGCCGAGAAGGTCACGACCGCCGCCGCGCCTGACGCCGGGAAGTACGGCCCGTTCTCCTTCGATCTCAAGCTCGCCGCTTCGTCCGCGAGGGCCGGCGACCATCTCACGCTCGAGGTCTTCGATACTTCCGCGGAGAACGGCGCCAAGATCGATCTCGTCACGCTTCACCTCGTCTACCGACCCTGATATGCACGTCCGCAGCGCACTGACCGCCGTCGCCGTCCTTTCCGCAGCCGCCCTCGTGGCCGCGCTTTCCGCGTACGCCGCGACGACCAGCACGAATTCCGGCGCGACCTGCGACAAGGATCTGTGGCAGTGCTCCGAGTGGGGCGCCTGCTCGGGCTCCTCGCGCACCCGCGTCTGCACGCTCGCGAACGACTGCCCGAACGTCGAGACGCCCAAGCCCGCCGAGCAGGAGGCCTGCGTCGTCGGCGCGAAGGGCTGCACCGCCGACACCTGGAGCTGCGAGGATTGGCAGCCCTGCGACGCGCGCGGCGCGCAGCACCGCGATTGCCGCATGACCATCGATTGCGCCGACGTGCAGACCGTGAAGCCCGTCGCCGACAGGCTCTGCCCGACCCTCCAGTGCGACCAGCCCGCGCTGCGCGACCGCATCGCCTGCAGGCTGCGGCTTGAACCCGCCGGCATCGCGCGCGAGGACGCCATCCGCTACCTTCCCGAGGTCTGCCGGTCCGTCACCGGGCTCGCTGCGCAGGACGCCTGCGTGGCGCAGCAGCGTTCGCTCCTGCCGTGCTGGGCCAAGCCGAAGTTCGACGACCGCATCAACTGCGCCAAGGAGGTCCTCGATCTCGCAGGGATCCTCAAGGACAAGGTCGTGGCCTGCAAGGAGATGGACGAGCCCGCGAAGGACGTCTGCCTCGTCGAGCTGCGCAAGAAGGTCTATGACCTGGTCCAGTTCCGCCTGTCCGACGTGGAGCAGCGCGCCCTCGGCCTGCGCAATGCCGGCGCGCCGTTCGACGTCGCGGTCGACCTGGCCGCCGCGGTCGAGGAGCAGAAGGTCGCGTTCCGCGACGCCAAGGACGACGACGCCCGCGTGAACGCCGTGAAGGCGGTCCGCGCCGCCTGGCAGAAGTTCCTGACCGGCGCCAAACCCTACCTCCGCTGATATGCAGACCCGCAGGACCATCCTTGCCATCGCCGCCGCCTTGCTGCTCATCGGAGCAGGTTGTGGGGGAACCAAAAAACCGCCCGCGCCCCAGCCCGCCGTCAACCAGCCCGCCAAACCTTCCTCGCCCGGCCTGCCCCGCCAGACCGAGCAGCAGTTCGACGAGGACGATCATCTCGACGACGCGCTCAAGGACCTGGACACCGTGAAATAAGGGTTGAAAGTCCAAAGTCGAGAGTCGAAAGAAGCGCACGTCGACCCTTTCGACTCTAAACTCTCGACTCTCTCTACTCCGTTTTGCCTTAAGGCCCCCGGTGGTGTACGGTGTCGCCGTCCATTTTTCGGCTCTCCGCAGCATGAAAACGCTTGTCACCCATTACCGACCGCACCTCGACGATGTCTGCGCTTTTTGGCTGCTCAAACGCTATCTTCCCGAGGCCAAGGATGCGGACCTGGCCTTCACCGCCACCGGCCCCCGCGGCGGCCAGGAACATGACGGCGACGACGTGGTCTGCGTCGGCGTCGGCCGCGGCAAGTTCGACGAGCACAAGGGCGACGTGAACGACTGCGCCACGACGCTCGTCTTCAAGCACGTCCTCTCCAAGGTCGCGCTCGACCCGCGCGAGGAGCGCGCGCTCAGGAAGATCGTCGACTGGGTCTACCTCGAGGACACCGGGCGCCTCAGCACCATCGATCACCGGGACTTCACCCTGCCGGTGCTCATCGAGTTGTACCCGGCCGGGCCGGACAGCGACCGCAAAGTGACCGAGCTCGGCTTCGCCATCCTCGACGCGCTCCTGGTCGTGCAGCGGAACGCCGTGCATATCGAAGACGACTGGGCCAAGCGCCAGGAGGTCGACACCCGCTACGGCAAGGCCGTGGCCATCGAGTCCGCCGCGCGGAAGGTCGACACCTTCGCCTACGCCAAGGGGTTCAAGCTCGTCGTCATCGTCGACCCGGACCGCACTTACCACACCGTCCGCGCCGACGCGGCCTCGGACATCGACCTCACGCCCGCCTGGGAGAAGGTCCGCGCCAAGGACCCGCAGGCCGACTGGTATTTCCACCATTCCAAGAAGATGCTCATCTGCGGCGGCGATCACGCGCCCAACGCGCGCCATTCTTCGCTCACGCTCGCGGACATGATAGAAGCGCTGCAGTGATATGTCGGGTTCCTACGGCGCTAAGGAAGAGATCAAGATGAAGACCGACATCGTCGCGCTGATGTCGGAGTACGTGCGCATCAAGAAGGCCGGCGCGAGCTTCATGGCGGTCTGCCCGTTCCATTCCGAGAAGACGGCCTCGCTGCACATCTCGCCGGACAAGGGGATGTGGTACTGCCACGGCTGCGGCGAGGGAGGCGACGTCTTCGGGTTCATCATGCGGATGGAAGGGCTCGATTTCATGGATGCGATGCGCTTTCTCGCCAAGAAGGCGGGCGTGCAGCTCTCCGAGAACGAGACGCGCGAGCAGACCGAGCGCCAGCGCCTCGTGAAGATCAACGCTGCCGCCGCCAAGTACTACCACGAGGTGCTGCGCAAGTCCTCGCAGGCCGAGCGGGCGCGCGCCTACGTCGCCAAGCGCCAGCTGAACGAACAGACCGTCGACGACTTCATGCTCGGCTTCGCGCCGGACTCCTGGGACGCCGTCATGGGCTTCCTGCGGCAGAAGGGCGTGCCCGAGGACCAGATGTACGCCGCCGGGCTCGTCTCCAAGAGCGACCGCGGGCGCGGCTACTACGATCGCTTCCGCGGCCGGCTGATGTTCCCGATCCTCGACCACAACGCCAACGTCGTCGGCTTCACCGCGCGCGTCATGCCCGGGCCGGACGGCAAGGACCCCAAGGACGAGGCCAAGTACGTGAACACCTCGCAGACGCTCGTCTACAACAAGAGCCACGTGCTCTACGGCCTCCACGCGGCCAAGCAGGAGATCAAGAAGAAGGACCTCGCCGTGGTGGTCGAGGGCAACATGGACGTCATCGCCTCGCACCAGGCGGGCGTGAAGAACGTCGTCGCGAGCTCCGGCACCTCCTTCACCCACGAACAGCTGCAGCTCCTCAAGCGCTTCACCGAGCGGCTGGTGCTGTCCTTCGACAACGACCCGGCGGGGGAGAGCGCGGCGCGCCGCAGCATCGACGCGGCCGTCGCGGCGGGTTTCTCCGTGCGCATCCTCCGGCTGCCCGACGGCGTGAAGGACCCGGACGATTGCGTCCGCAAAGGGGTCGACCTTTGGAGCAAGGCCATCGCCGACGCGGTGCCTTATATGGAGTGGTACATGGCGCTGGCCAAGGGCCGCACGGACGTCCGCGATCCCGAGGCGATGCGCGACGCCTCGAACTCCCTCATCAAGGAGGTCGCCAAGCTCGCCTCGCCGGTCGAGCGTTCGTACTGGATCCGCGAGCTTTCCCAGCTGTTCGAGACCCCCGAATCGGCCCTTTTCGACGCCGTCCAGCGGGCCTCGAAGGCGGTCCCGGTCCAGGGGGAACAGGCCCCCAAAAAGCCCGCCGTTCCGCTCAAACCCCGCTTATCCCGCCAGGGCGTGGTCTCCCAGCACATCTTCGGACTTGCCCTGGGCTGGGCCGACCTGGCCGAAGCGACCATCGCCGCGGTGCCCCCGGACCACATGGACGACGGGGATATGCCGCTTTACACGGAGTTCGTGGTCCGATATCATGCGGAAAGTAACGGCGGCGCACCCGCCTCAACGTTCCGTACCTCCCTCGAAGCCCAAGGACACCGCGAATTCGCGGATCGGGCGGCCGTGCTGGAACTCCTCGCTGAGCGGGAGTTCGGCGGCCTTGCCCATGACCTTCGAAGGGATGCGCTCGTGAGGCTCATCGGAGAACTCAAACAACTCCACAAGTCCCGCCGGCAACGAGAACTCACGCACGCCATGGCCGATGCCGAAAAGGCCGGCGACATGGCCGCGATCGCGGACATCCAGCGACAGCTCAACGAACTCATCGTCTAGTCCTCTTTTTGTCGTATGGCGAAGAAACCGGCGAAGAAACCGGCGAAGAAGCCGGCCAAGATGACCGCCAAGAAGCCGGCGAAGAAGCTTTCCAAGAAGCCCGCGCCGAAGGGCGGGAAGAAACCGGCCAAAGGGAAGGGCGGCAAGCCCCTGAAGATCGTGCGCGTGAAGGCGACGCCGCCGACGCCCGATGACATCGAGATGCTCCTCAAGAAGAGCCGCATGCGCGGCTTCGTGACCGAGTCCGAGGTGCTCACCACCTTCCGCGACCTCGAGGAGTACATCCCGCACTTCGAGGAGTTCCTCAATCGCCTCGATCACATGGGCGTGCAGATCGTGGAGATGAAGGAGGGTATCCTCGGCCGCGCCGAGGAGCGCGAGCAGCTCCTGAACGCCGTGCGCGCCACGAAGGAGAAGAAGCGCTTCGACCTGACCGACATCTCGGCCGACTCCATCCAGATGTACCTGCGCGAGATCGGCAAGATCCCGCTGCTCACCGGCGAGGAGGAGGTCGCGCTCGCCAAGCGCAAGGAACGGAACGACAAGGAAGCCGAGAGGCGCCTCATCGAGGCGAACCTCCGTCTC